>JADWMG010000276.1 GCA_015767405.1 Actinomycetota bacterium | reverse complement strand
TCGAAGTCGTTGACGTCGAACACGAGGCGGCGATCCGGTCCCTTGAACAACCCGAAGTTCGAGAGGTGGGCATCTCCACAGAGTTGCGTTCGTAGATCCGTTGTTGGCGTCTTCGAGAGATCGGAAGCCATGATCGCCGCCGTGCCTCTGTAGAACGTGAATGCCGTCGCACTCATACGACCATGCCTGATAGGAACGAGCGACTGCACCCGCGTCGCGTCCTGCATGGTCAGGATTGCAACCGGGTCTGGCCGGTCAGCCTCGACTGGGCATTCGGCATGGGATTCGAGCGGGATGTCCCGGCGTCGGTCCGCGCCGGCCTCTCGGCGGGCAACTCTCGATGCCCGATGACGCCTTCGCAGTCCTGCAGTATTGCTCACTGGTATCGCCTTTCGTCGCTGTCAAAAGGGGGATGGTACTTGATGATGTCTCGTCGGTAGGTTGTAGGAATGACAACTCGCAGGTTTCCCAAAGTTCGCAGTTCAGCTCTGGTCGTCGGCGTGGCATTGTCGGTTGCGGCACTTGCCGGCTGCGGGAGCGACGACGACGACGTCTCGCCCGAAGAAGCGTTCTGTGCTGCTGGCGAAAGCTTGGAATCCGATGTCAGCTCTCTCGCCAGCCTCGACTTGATCGCCGGCGGAACTGATGCGTTGAACGAGAGCGTCGACGCGATCGAAGCTGACATCAGTGCGTTGCAGGAATCAGGTAGCGAGGTTGCCAGCGAGGAAATCGATGCACTCCAAAGTTCATTTGATGAGTTGGACGACGCCGTCGATGCACTGACTGACGACATCACCGTCGAGAACAGCACGGCCATCGTCACGGCTATCACCAACATCGGCACATCGGCATCGGCCCTCTACGAAACGCTCTCAACCACCTGTCCCTGAACCCCAAACGCGTTCTCGTGATCTTTTACCGACGTGTCGTCGGCCAAAGTTCACGAGAATGGAGTGGTTGTATGGACTGCGCGGTGGTAGCGGTCATACAGCGTGACAATCAGCGTGAGTAACAGGACGAAGAAGAGCGCTGCTCCCCGATTGATAGATGAGTCGGAGCGTCCAACGACCGCTATCGCAACCACGACGACGCCGATGTTGATGATCGCCATAGCGCCGAACTCGCGCACTGTTGTCGACCAACTGTGGCCGCGACGAGCGATCCAATAGCTCACGAACGAGCTGACCACGATGACAAATGCCACTGGCACGGCGACACGGATCACCGAGACTTCTGATCCTGGCAATATCAGGGCAAAGATCGTCGAGACCATCGTGACGAGCGCAATCTTTTCGAACATGTACCAGCTGATGATGCTCGGGCGTTGTACCGGAAGCTCGACCTGATCTTCGTAGTAAGACGACTTATTGGCGTCGAATCGAAGGCTCCAGTCGGGCGGCGGAAGCTTCCGCTTCAGGTAGCGAACGAGGAAGACAAGTCCGATCACCAGGACCGCCATCAGCGCGATGAACCACAGGTTCTGGCCGAGTGCCTCACCCCATGGGGTCTCAGAAGTCACGCCGAATACGTCCTCCTTCATGAAGTCGGTGAAGTCGAGTTGTGCGATGTGGATCCACCATTCCTGGGGGAGTTTGATGAAGATCCAGATGAATGCAGCCATTCCGATGACTTGCTTCTTCGACAGGCGTCGCGGGTCCCACCACAGCCGCACTGCTTCGTAGGCGATGAAGAAGTACTCGAACGTGTTCGGGAAGATGATCAGCAGCGCGCGGACCCCGCTCAACTCGAAGAGCAGTACCCCAGTGAGCCGGTAGTACCAGAGGAAGCGAGCCGTACCGATCGCGAAGGGATCTTGCCAGTTCCTGATTGTCGAGAGGTATGCAATGGTCAGGTAGTAGACATCGAGTGCCTTGTCGTACCCCTGGTAGCTATCGAGGTTGAGGTTGGTCCATTGCTGGAAGATCGTCTGGTCGGCAGCATCGATGACCAGAGCGGCCAGGATCGCAGGTAGCGGAAACCTGGGTATGAGGAGTGGGACCCCGAGACGAAGCGCGAGGACGCCAATGAATATTGCTTCGTCTGCAGACACGGAGCGAACCTAGTCGGCCGGGCCGCCCCCAACGTTCTCGTGATCTTTTGCCGACGACACGTCGGTAAAAGATCACGAGAACGGAATTAGGGTGAGTGGTCGGAGCAGACGGGAGCACAAAGTGGCGAGACCATCACGATTCGAAGGATCGATCGGACAAACGATCGCGGAGTCAGAGCCTTGGTTCGATGACCCGCCCCACCCCGGAGCCGATGCACCGAACGTCGTTGTGGTGCTGCTCGACGACACGGGGTTCGCCCAATTCGGCTGCTATGGCTCCGACATCGACACGCCCAACATCGACGCGCTAGCAGCGGGCGGGTTGCAGTTCACCAACTTTCATGTCACCCCTCTTTGCTCTCCAACCCGGGCGGCGCTCCTGACCGGTAGGTCTCAGCACGCGGTCGGGATGAGGGCTGTGTCGAACTTTCGAACCGGATTCCCGAACATGCTCGGACACATCTCGAACCATGCGTCGACGATGGCAGAGGTCCTTCGTGATGACGGTTACGCAACGTTCTGTGTCGGGAAATGGCACCTTGCCCCGATGGAGCAATGTTCGGCGGCCGGCCCATTCGAACAGTGGCCTCTGGCTCGCGGATTCGATCGTTTCTACGGCTTTTTGGAGGGCGAGACCGACCAGTTCCATCCCGATCTCGTCTGTGACAACCACCTCATCGACCCACCGGCCGGCCCGGCGGACGGCTACCACGTGTCGGAGGACCTCGTCGACCAGGCATTGCGGATGATCTCCGACAGCAAAGGTGTCAGACCCGATCGCCCCTTCTTCACTTATCTGGCCTTCGGTGCCACACATGCCCCGCATCAGGCTCCTGAGAAGTACCTCGACAAGTACAGGGGAAAGTTCGACGAGGGGTGGGATGTGGTCCGGAGGCGTTGGTTCGAGCGTCAACTCGAACTGGGTGTGATCCCCCTCGGCACGGAACTTGCGCCGCGCAATCCAGGGGTCGATGCATGGGACGATCTGCCGGAGAACCAACAGCGGCTCGCATGCCGATTGCAGGAGGCGTTCGCCGCATTCCTCGATCACACCGACGACCAGATCGGCCGGCTCGTTGAGGGCCTTCGCTCGCTCGGAGAACTCGACAACACCCTGTTGATCGTCCTTGCCGACAACGGAGCATCACAAGAGGGTGGGCCATTCGGAGTGATGCACGAAATGAAGTTCTTCAACGGGATCTTGGAGACTCCCGACGAGGCGATCGA
>JADWMG010000013.1 GCA_015767405.1 Actinomycetota bacterium | reverse complement strand
CTGAAGCGTTGCGCCAATTCGGGCTCTGAACCCGACAACCTTTAGGCCAACATCTTCGATAGGTGCTCGTTTGAAGCGATTCAGCAGCACATTGAAGCCCCTGCCGATCCACTCGCCGCTGCGGCGTGTGAACTCCTCGGACCTGACCGCGAGGACCACCATTCCGGCCGCACCGATCACAGCGGAACCACCAATCAAGGCCAGCAACCAGATGGTCTCGTCGTCGACGCCGGTCGCGACGAGAGCAACTAGTGCGATAACCGGTATCAGGAGGCGGGCACCGATCGAGAAGAAGCCGCTCAGGATGATTCCGACTCCGGCGGGTTCGGCGCCGATCCCGAGCGAGCGATAGATGCCGAATCGGACTGCGAGGTCTGCCGGCGGTGGAGCGAACTCGGCGACGGTATTGGACGCGAGATACGACTGGGCGGAGTACTTGAAGCCGAGTCCGGGGATGACCGATGCATAGAGCAGCGCGCTCGAGCCCATGCGTAGCGAAGCAAGAACCATCAACACAATGAGTTGGGCGAACGAAAGGCGTTTCATCGCCTTCCATACTTCGCCGTAGTCGATGAGTTGGGGGAGGAGCACGCCGAAGATCAGGACGATGACGACAATGCCGACGATCGCCTGGATCCTGGTTCGACGCTTCTGCTTGGCCAGTTCCTCGTCGGCGGTCGAGCCCTCGACGGTGGCCTCGCTCATGACGCCGCTGGCTCCGATTCGGGCGGAGCCGAAGCACCACCAGTCCCTCCACCGAATAGCCGCTGCCCCGAGCTCGCTTGCCAGCGAAGGGTGAGGATCCAGCCGATCGGGATTGGTAGCAGCCAAGTCGCGAGCCGATACAGGATCACGCCAGCGGCGATCTCGTCAGTCGCCTGCCCATCGGTGAGGAGGTTGAAGAACCCGATATAGATCAGCGCGGACACGCCGACCGATCCGGGTGTTATCGGGATCAGCGTGAGAATGATCGCCAATCCCTGGACCAGAAGTATCTGCGACCAGTCGAGGAGGTCACTGTTGACGCCGACCGCGCGGAGCGAAAGCGTCAGCATGCTGTAGGTGATCGCCTGGCCAATGAACGCGGCGAAGAACGCCATCGGCCAGCGCTTGCCGAGAACATCGCGAGCCTCGAGCCGGACTGCCAGGACCCGGTCGACTACCTCGGTCGGTTCTTGGCGTCCGAGCTTGGTGAATCCCCATCGCAGGATCCGCTCGACGATGCGCCCCACCTTGCGGGCCGTTTGTTCCCGGCGCAAGATCATCGCGATCACGACACCGACGCCGATGGCAACCGCCGCCGCTATGGCAGCCACCGCGAGCAGTGGCAAGTCGGCCGCGACCAACGCCCAGATCGTCACAGCGAAGATCGCGATCGAGATCTTTGTCGACATCTCGACCAGACCACTGAGGAACATGCCAGAGGTCGCTCGCTCGATCGGGAAGCCCCAGCTGTTGTACATCCCGAGGCGCAAGACAAGGTCGAAGCCGGGCAGCGTGGACGCCACCGCGGTTGTTGCCACCCAGGCCTCGGTGCCGCGCTTCACGGGGAGGCCGGGCAGGACAATCGAGTAGATCCAGCCCGCTGGCCAGTATCGGATCAGCGCGAGAAACACGAGCAGGGCGAGGTCCCAGCCGCTCGCAGAGCGAATAGCTTCGCCCACCAACTTCCAGTCAACCAGTTGCGGCAGAATGAAACCGAACACGATGAGCGCCACCACAACGGCCGCGCCGATGGCGATGAACGCTTTCTTCTTGCTCGGCTTCACATCCGCGATCTGTTCAGATTCAGACGTGTCGGCGTCGAGGGCTGCCTCGCCGGTTTCGTCTTCGGGATTCGTCGCGTCGCTCACCATGGGATCTCCTCACCCTGGCTCCAGAATCTGCCGGTCGGCGGACTGGGCTCGTCCTCGACCAGCCAGAGCATCTGAGCGACCGCTTCGGTCGGACTCATCGGAGCGACAGCGTCGCCGTAGTCGGGCAGGTCTTCGTGGCCCATGTCCGTCATCACCCAGCCGGGGCAGAGCGAGTTGACGGTGATGCCCTCCTGTCGCAACTCCTTGGCGAACAGCGCGGTGGCCGCATTGAGGGCAATCTTCGAGGCCTGATAGGCGGGGCAGATGTCATCGACGAGTGGCGAGCGGGTGTCGTCGAGATT
This sequence comes from Actinomycetota bacterium, assembly GCA_015767405.1. GTDB lineage: Bacteria > Actinomycetota > Acidimicrobiia > Acidimicrobiales > Ilumatobacteraceae > Sva-07. The sequence goes on along the minus strand of JADWMG010000013.1, from coordinate 21,964 downwards.
GCCAAACGACCCAACCTGAGTTCCGAGGTTGAGCACCCGGGCCCCGTCGCTGCGTCTGAGAAGTGGCGACAATGCCGCGATCAGCATGAAGGGACCGACGAAGTTCACGTCGAGGTTGGCCCGCAGCACCGCTTCGTCCGTTGCGCTGGGCTGTACCCCGAGGTCGGTGAGTATTGCAGCGTTGTTGACGAGCACGTCGAGTCGGCCATACGACGAGTCGAGTTCTGCGGCAACCGCTGCGATCTGCCCGGCGTCTGTTACGTCTAGAGCGATGGGGCGACAGTCCCCGCCATCGGCGCGTACGATCTCGGCGGCTTTGTGCGCACTTGCGAGGTCACGCGCGCTGAGCAGCACGGTGACGCCCCGGGCCGCGAGCTGCCGGCACATCTCGAGACCAAGGCCTCGGCTGGCACCTGTTACCAGGGCGATCCGGTCGTTAGTCATACTTCTCCTTGCCTGATCGGGGTGAACCGACTGGCGGTCCACCGATCCCTTCGAGATGCTGGGGTACGACGTCGCGGGCAAAGACCTCGTCGAGTGTCTCCGGACGTTTGATCCACTCGGCGCGGTCACCGCTCACGAGCACCATCCCGGGGCGCGGCAGCATGTTGAAGTTGCACGTGTACGGTTCGATGTAGGAACCGGTATTGAGAAACGTCAGGACGTCACCCGGCTCGAGATGAGGAACTGGGGTCTGTTCGATCAGACACTCGTAGTTGCACGTCAGACCGGCGATGTCAGCGACCTCGCTCATCTCGGCGTCGGCCTTGTTGGCGATCATGTAGTCGAACGGAGGAGTGACATTGAGCCCGCCGATGCTGAGAAAGACTTCGGAGGTGTCGGTCTCGGCCCATACTCGGTCGATGTTCTCGGTCTCGTGTTTGATCACGTGGACTTTGGCGAGATGAATGCCGGTCTCGTTGTGCAGTCCTCGCCCGGGCTCGACCTCGATCAGCATGCCGGCTGTGTCGAACCCGCGGGAGGTCATTTCGCGACGGAACGTCTCGGTTATGACGCGGGCGTAATCCTCGATCTGCGGACTCTCGTAGTCGGTCACCGCAACGCGGGTCTCTCGGTCTTGGATCGCTGCCATGCCGCCCCCGAAGCTGACGATCTTCGGTGCCCAGTTGCCGCCGGCCTCTGTACGAATGCGGTCGATCATGTCGACCTGTGCGGTAACCAACGCCTCCCAGAATTCAAGCCTCTTGCTGTGGCGGCCGGCGTGCATGTGGACGCCGACGAGATCGACATGTTCGAGTTGTATTGCCTTCGACACCATCGGGAGCATCTCCGAAGTCGGGATGCCGTACTTCACCGTCTGGGTCATGTCACGGATCGTGCGGTCCGGGAAGAAATCCGAAGCCATGTCCAGCTCTCCGAGCCATGGCTTGACCCTCAACAGCATCTGCGCCGTCTTCCCCTGGCGGGCGGCTTCCTCCTCGCAGTAGTCGAGTTCGATCGGGCTGTCGAGGATGATGTGGCAGCCGACCTCGATCGCCCGGGCGATGACGTCACGACTCTTGATCGACCCGTTGACAGCGAGATCGTGGGGATCGACCCCGCCGCGCAAAGCGAGTTCGAGTTCGCCACGGCCGAATGTGTCGCAGCCTGCACCCTCGCGGGTGAGGATGCGTCGAATCGCGGTGTTCGGGTTGGCCTTGATTGCGGCCATAACGCGGAACTCTCCCTCAGGCCAGTGCTTCGAGAATGCTTCCTCGTAGTCACGCAGGTTCTCGACGAGATGGTTCTCGGAGACCACGAACAGGGGCGTGCCGAAGCGATCGGCGAGTTCCGCGACGTCGCACTCCTCGATGAACAGGCGACCGTCGCGGATCGAGAGCGATCGACTCAATGTCTCGGTCATGAATCAGTTCCATTCGTTCGGGGGGCGGTGTGTGGAAGTTGCTGGGGAACACCGCCACGTCCTGTAGACACGGCCATTGCCGCGACAGCACCTCGGGCTACGGCTGCATCGCCCGGGTGCTCAGGTTCAGCGACCTTCGGTGCCTCGACCTTCAGCAGGAATCCGAGCAGGAAGGCCGCGATCCCGAGACCCATCGCCAGCCAAGCGAGAGTTTGATATCCAGCCTGGTTGGCCAACCATCCCGCGGTGAACCCGCCCATAATGCCGGCCAACTGGGTGGCCCCACCTTGAAAGCCCTGGCCGCCGCCCGGGCCGACCGGTGATGTTTTCGCGGCAATCAGTGAGGTGTTGACCTCGAAGAACGGATAGACGACGATCATCAGCCCGAACAACACGAGCGCCAGCGTCTGAACACCTTGAGAAGCATCGCCGATGTTGATCGAGATGAATGCCAGCCCGCCAACTGTCAGTGTGCGCATGGCAATGGACACCATGAACGGCAGCTTCGGCCCTGACTTGGCCGCCCACCGGCCACTGAGAGGGTACAACGGCGCCGAGATCAGCACGGCCAGCGCCATGGCGAGAGCCGCAGTTTCAGGCTCGATCTTGAACACGTCGTTGAGATAGTTCGGGTATTGCGACTCGACGAGCTGCTCTCCGAACTGCGAGAGGAAATTGATCAGCAAGAACAGGCCGAACCCCGACAGGAGGACCGCCGCGAAACTGAGCCGTTTCTTGCTACCGCCACTCAGGGCGACGATCTCGGCCGTGGCGTCGAGTTGATCAGCAACCCGCTCGGCCGGACCTTTCGTGAGCGGCCACATGACCACGAATGCGACTGCCGCCACGGCGGCGTGCATCAAGAACAGGTCTTGCACCTTCACGCCGGACGCCAGCAATACAGCGCTAATGCCGAGAGCGATGAACTGACCGGCTGGCATCGTCATCTGGAGCAGGCCCATTCGTTTGGCCATCACGTCCTCATGGATCCCTGCGCCGGCGAGCATGCCGAGGTTGGAGACGATGATCAGCCCTCCACCGGTCCCGAACAGGAGCGCGCCGACGACATAGGTCAGATCCTGTTCGGCAAACGCCAACGTGATCGACGCCAGCACCAAAAAGACCAGACCGGCGAGAACCATCTCACGGTGGATCTGGAACCGGTCGGCGAGATTGCCGAATACCGGGCTGAGGAGCGCAACGAAAGGCAGCAGGCCAACGACCATGCCGGCGTCCGCCGGCGTGCCACCCTGAGAAAGGATCATCGGCGCAACGAGGAACGCCGCGCCGCCGGCGTTGATGAAGCCGACGACGCCTTGGCTGATGAACCAGACCTCGTAGTTCTTGCCGATTGTGGGAATGCTGCTCATATAGCTCTCTTTCGCCTCTCTAGATCCCCGGCGACATGCCACCGGCCACGGGCAGGGCCACGCCAGTGACGTATGAGGAATGTGGCCCGGCGAGCCAGGCGACAGCATCGGCGATTTCGGCCGGTTCCGACGGACGACCGAGCGGAATCGTGGCATTCTCGAGAGCGGCCGCCTCTGTCAAGGACACGCCCTCGGCCTCGGCGATCGCTGCATAGGCCTGCTGGAGCATGTCGGTGTTGATCGCACCCGGACACACCACGTTGGCGCGGATACCGGATCCGCCACCCTCAAGCGCCATCTGCTTGGTCACGCCGACCAGCGCGAACTTCGAAGCGGTGTACGGATACGGCATGCCCGAGTTGGCGCCGAGGCCGGCCAGCGAGGCGATATTGACGATCGAACCTCCACCGCGAGCCACCATGTGTGGCCACACGGCGAGCACGAAGGCCACCGCGCCCTTGACGTTAACCGACCAGTTCGCGTCCCAGTGTTTGTCATCATTGTCGGCAAGGACCGGTGATCCGAACCCGATGCCCGCATTGTTGACGAGGATGTCCAGGCCGCCGAACTCGGCGACCACGGTGTCGACGGCAGCGCCGATCTGTTCGGCGTCGGTCGAGTCAGCAGCGACGGCAATCGCAGTGCGGCCCGCTCGACGGAAATCGTTAGCAATCGCCTCGGCGCCGGGGAGCGACTTCTGGCGCCCGGTGATGGCCACCGACGCGCCTTGCTCAGCCAACCGCTGCGCGATCGCCTTTCCAGCCCCCTTCGGCTTGGTGACGCCGGTGATGATGGCGACCTTCCCTTCGAGTGTCATGCATTCTCCTTCGTGTTACGAGGTATCTGAATCAGTAGCGATCGAGGAAACGCTGGATGCTGGGGCCGATCGAGTTGATCCAGACCTGGCGTGAGATCTCCTTGAGTTCATGTGCGCACTGCGCTTCCTCGATCACGAGCCGACTGCCGAGCCCGCGAAAGCCCGGCGGCAACCGGTCCCAATTGGTGTGGGCGCCCGCTTCCGGGCTCGACCCGTCGCGGTAGACGTAGTACACCTTCCCGACCTGGTTGAAGCAGATGCGGGCGAGACACATCGGGCACGGCTCTTGGCTGGTGAACAATGTGTAATCGCGCATACGTGGCGCCGGGTCGTCGCACAGTTGGTCCTCAAGCTGGTTGAGCAGCACCATCTCGATATGGAGGTCTGTGCGGTGGTAGGGAGCCAGGGCCTTCGACTGGTCGCGTGGATCAACTCATCGTTGTGGTAAAGACAACCGCCGACAGCCACGTTGCCATTTCGGCCAGAACGAATCGCCTCTTCGACGCTGATGATGGAAGCCTCATCGTGGGGATATCGCTCAGGGTCGGTGACGTAGTCCTGCAACTGAGCCTCGAGTTCGTCATACGAGAACTCGGGCGTGGGAAAGTCAAGATTTGGTGCTTCGGACATGGTCGGTTCAGCTCTTCTGAGATTCCCAGTCGGCGCGTAGGCTCTCCTCGGTCCACCCGTGACGGCCGGCCTGGGTGTTAAAGAACGGGTCCCAGTGCGAGTCGAGCACCTCGACATCCTCGGCCCCCGACATCAGGCTGCGCCACCCGCTGGCCCCAGGCATTCGAGTGTTCCGTCCCTCGACCCTCGGCTTCGAGGCCGTGATGGCCTGCGCGTAGCGGTCCGACTTCGCCTTGACCTCCTCGATCGGGCCGAAATGCGACGGGTCGATGCAGAGGTAGAAGCTGCCGCCGACCGTCGTGGCGTCGGACTCACCGGCGAGGACCTCGGTGAGCGACGGGACCTCGGGGGTGATGATCCCCATCGGGTTGATGAGGCTCTGGAGCGCCTCGCCGAACAGGTTGAACATGTACACCCGTGGGTTCGACAGGTTCTGGAAGCAGCTCTGGTCAAAGACCCGGCCGTAGCCCTCCACCGGAAGGGCGTAGGGCGCGAGGTCGTTGCCGAGCTCGCCGGTCTCCGGGTCGATCACGGAGTCCGGCTTCGTCTTCGTGCCCTGCAGCACCGCCTGGGCGGTGTCGGCGTCGTACCACTCGCAGAGCTTGGTGCTCATCCAGACCGGCGGCTCTTCGCCGCCAGGCGCGATGGCGTCCCACGGCGCCGCCGAGATCGTGTTGCTCATGCCACCAAGCGGCGAGCACATCGGCACCGAGTTGTTCGATGTGAGGGCGAGGCAGTCCTGCTGGTAGGCGTACCACGCGTAGGCGCTGAAGGACCCGCCGTCGTTGTGGTTGGCGCCGAACACGATCGAGATGCCGTGCTCCTTCGCCTTGGCGATCGCCGTGTTGGCCATCTTTGTCAGCGTCCAGTAGCCCGACGACCTCTTCCCGTCGACCATCGCCCATGTCGGGCCCTCATCGACCACCTCGGGAGTTGCGGTGATGTCGAGCATCCCCTGCTGGAAGGCGAGGTCGATCGCCTCGTAGACGCCGAGGCCCTGGTTCAACTTGCCCTGGCGCAGCCCGATCAACAGGGCGTCGGCGACCGCGTCGCCGTGCTCCTCGGTCGCGCCGTTGGCCATCCACACCCGCTTGAGGGCATAGTGCATGAAATCTGCGTTTACGGTCTTGGTCTTCTCGTTCATCGGACGCTTCCTTTAGCTGGGTCTTGCTTGGGATACTGGTTGAGTGATCTGTAAGGCCGGACGGCGCTCTGCGCGTGCTAGAGGCTCGCCTTGCCGAAGGCTTGCGGCCACTCGGTTTGTCGGCGCTCGCCGTTGCGTTTGGCGGTCTGGTCGGCGAGCCAACCGAGGAGCTTCCAGCTGATACCGGCGAGGGTGTAGCCATCACTGTCACTCGGATCGAGATAGGGCGCGTACTCAACGACATCGGCGCCCACGAGGTTGACCTTGTTGCTCTTGCGGACCTTGCGGATGATGTCCCAGATCTGGCGTGCGGTGAGCCCGAACGCCTCAACGGCGGAGTTTGAAGCGTTGTCGCTCGGCTCGAGCGCATCGGCGTCGAGGCTGAAGTAGACGGGGCCGTCACCGACGACGTGGAGGATCTGCTCGACCACGTTGTCGATGCCTTCGTCCCAAACGTCGTCGGCGGAAAGAACCGTATTGCCGAAGTTCGCGGGATGGCCGCCGACGAGGGCCGACATCCGACCCCGTACACCCATCGTGATCATCCGCTCCGGATCGAGATTGCCTTCCGCCATGGTGCGTGTGAACTGACTCCCGGAGTGATACGGATACGGGAAATCGGCATAGGTGACCATGTCGTAGTGAGCATCGAAGTGGATCAGCCCGAGCGGACCGTATCGCTGGCCCAATGAGTGGATCGGGGGATAACTGACCGTGTGGTCGCCGCCCCACGTGAACGGGGTGATGCCGTGCTTGACGACGATCTCGTCGTATGCCTCGATCAGCTTCTCGACCTCATCGGTCAGATCGAAGCGACCGTAGGTGTCGACGTTGCCGTAATCGATGATTCGGCAATCGTCGAAGGGAATGTCGAACCCGCCGTCCCAGGGCTCGGTGGTACCCATGCCATTCTTCGACAACCTGCGCAGTACGGACGGCCCGTACTTGTGGGAGGCGTTCATCGGTGCCGCCTTCTCGAGCGGGCAACCGACGATCGCAAGGTCGGCGTTCGAAAGATCGCGTGAAAACGGGGCGTGGAAAGCGCCGAGATAGTCCTTGTTCAGGTTGCCGATGAGCTCGATGCCCTCGCCGGCCATCTCGCCCATCCGCAACAGATGAGAGGCCACCCTCTCGTCAATGCCGTCGCGGCTGCGCGAATTCTCGAAGAGGTCTTGATACTTCTGACGGCGATCCTCAGGTATCGGCGGTTGCTTCTCGACGGGTGTGGCAGACATCAGGGGCTCCTTGGTGCACGGATTGGCACGGACGGCAGTGCGGGCGAGGCCATCGTGGCGGATAAGCCCCAACGTTCGGAAGTACGTACCGGTACACATGGCGTTACTCGAACTGCTCAGTGAGGATCCTCTCCTCGAGCGAGTGACCGGGGTCGAAAAGCACACGAATCGTCATGTCTGACGCCTCGCCAATCTCGATGTGGGCAACCTCACGGATCTCGCGGGAGTCGGCCCCGGCGGCTACTGGTCGCTTGCCTGGATCGAGCACGTCGATCCGGATACACGCGTCGTGGGGCACCAGCGCGCCGTGCCAACGCCTAGGGCGAAACGGGCTGACAGGTGTCAACGCCATGAGCCCCGAGCCCAGCGGCACCACCGGTCCACGGGCGGAAAGATTGTATGCCGTGCTCCCAGCCGGTGTGGAGCAGAGCAGACCGTCACAGGTCAGTTGCTCCAGGCGCTCGACTTCGTTGATGAAGATCCGCAGCTTGGCTGCCTGCACCGAGGACCTGATCAGTGAAACCTCGTTGATGGCGATCAACTCGTGTTGTTCCCCTGCGACAGTGGTTGCCAGCGCTCTCAGCGGCACAATCCTCTCCTCTGTCGCGGTCGTGACCCTGTCGGTGAGATGTCCGGGGCGATATTCGTTCATCAGGAATCCGACCGTTCCGCGGTTCATGCCGTAGACGGCAACATCGTTTCCGAGATATTGGTGCAGGACGTGCAACATGAAACCGTCCCCGCCGAGGGCAACGATCACGTCAGCCTCGTCAGGGGGAACAAATCGATGTCGGTCATTCAGTTCGTCGAACGCCGATGCTGCGGTCGGGCTCCCACTGTGCAGACAGGCGAGACGCGCTCGCTCAATCATTGGCGGCCCGCGGCCCGCCACCCCGGCGCAGCCATTCGAGAATCTCACCCTCGAGCTCGAGACGGAGGCTGTGATATTCGTCAGCAGCAGCCAGCTCACCGTTGGCGCGGGCGACTCTCTCGTAGGCAATGGCTACTGCATCGAAGTCGTCACAGAGTTCGACGAACTCGGGTTCGACGTCGAGCAGCAGCAGCAGCCGCTTGAGGTGTTCCGGGAAGGCGTTGAACACCGGGCGGTCGGTGTCAATCACGTCGGACTGGTCGTTCTTCACTGCCTACGAATCATGGTGATGGGTGGGAGCGATGTGAAGTACGCACGTGTTGCATACGGATTCGATACGCGCGAAGTCCAGCGGAGTGGCATCATTGCCCTCGTGACGAATGCCAACCGGACCGCGGCTACAAGATGACGGAGCCTCCGCGCCCGACGGAGTCGCTGACCAATCGCCACCAGGCCGTGCGCGAGCACCTTCGATCGGTTGTCGATTCCGACGAGTTCTCTGGATCCGAAAGGCGTCGGAATCTGCTCCTGTACTTGGTCGAGGAGACTCTCGCTGGTCGGGGAGACCAGCTGAAGGCGTACAACATCGGCCTGAAGGCGATCGGACGCCCATCTGGATTCAACACGCAGACCGATCCGATAGTCAGAGTCGAAATCGGCCGACTACGCGCAACCCTTGACCGCTACTACCGTGCTCAGCCCCACTCGCCCATCGTGATCAGCATCCCAAAGGGTCGGTACACCGCCGAATTCGGGCATCCTGAGAACAACGAGACGGCCCCGGAGTGGCCACGAACCGACGGCATTCGAATCCTGCTACGGCAGTTGAGCGCCAACGGTGACGCGGCCCTGCAGATCAGTGAGCTGACCACGGACTCGCTGGCACGGCTGCTCGCCCATCTCGGCGCAAGCGTCTTGCTCTCCGACGAGCAGGATGGAAGGCCGAAACCTTCTGAGGGCGCCGCCGGCGAGCTATTCGAGATTTCCGGCTCGATGAGGACGGCCGCGGACCGCGTGAGATGCGCCGTGACGATTCATCGGCCGGGGGCCCGTACGGCAATCCACATCGCACCGGTCGAAGAATCGCTCGTCGACCAGCATCTATTCGATGTCACCGACCGCATCGCCCAGAGGGTCGCATGGATCCTGCTCGACGACTTCGGCGTCATTGGCAGAGCCCTGCGAGCGACCGGCGCTACCCGTACCATCAATCAACACCAGGACACGCGCGATGCTCTCTGCGAGACTTTCGAGTCGCCCGCACCGGCAACTATGGCCGCGATGTCAGAGACGCTGGAGTGCCTATCCGGCACAACTAAGCGCGACCCCCGGGTCCTTGCCGAGTTGAGCGACACGTTGTTCACTTCATGGTGGCTTGGATTCGTCCAAGACAGCGAGACGCTCGTCCGTGCCGAGTCGCTGGCCCAGGAGGCTGTCAGGATCGATCCGCTTCTGGCCGTGGCGCATCGTGCGCTTGCCTTCGTACACTTCGCCCGGCGCCGCTCCGAACTGTGCGGGATCGAGTTCGAGAAGTCATTCCAGATCGCCACGCCGAACCCGACGGCATTGGCCTCTGCCGGCCTGATCCTCACGCTCGACGGACAGCTCGAACGCGGGGGGGAATTGACCCGACAAGCTGTGAAACTCAACCCGCTCATGCCGAGCTGGTGGCACCTTGTTCCCTGCGTCGAGGCGATCCTTGCGAAGGAGGCCGATCGTGCGTACAGCGAGGCGGTCCAGATCAGCGACAGCGGCAGCTTCGCAGGACCCGCGTTCGCGCTCGCCATCCGCGCCCATCTCGGGTACTCCGGCGGCGAGCCGCACTCGCAGGTACTGCTCGAGATGCACCCCAACTTTGCTATCGAAGCTGAGCAACGACTCCATCGATTCATCCACATCACCGAAGTCAGGGAATACGTACTTGCCGGTATCCGTGCATGGGCGTCGAGAGGCGATGCTTGAATGGCGGACATGACGCAGATCGCATCGAGCTCGAGGGTCTCAACATCTGTCCTGCATCATCGGATCGACGACCAACTCCGGGCGATCATTGAATCTCCACAATTTGCGCGGTCGCGACGACGCCAAGCGCTACTTAGGTTCCTCGTCGAGGAGACGCTTGCAGGGCGAACCGACTCACTGAAGGCCTACAAGATCGGTCGGAAGGTGCTCGATCGGCCGAGCGGCTTCAACCCACAGACTGATCCAATCGTTCGGGTCGAGGTAGGGCGCCTCCGCTCGAGTCTCGACGCGTTCTACCGTTCGCGTCCAGGCCAGCTTCTCGTGATCGACGTTCCGAAGGGCAGCTACGTCGCCAAATTCACAAGTCGTGAGCACAGCGATGGTTCAGCACATGATCGCCGCCATGGAGTTCTGCAAGTCTCAGCCTTCAGGGCGATGTCCGATAGCGCTCAGGAGCTTGCGAATGAGATCCGCCAGACGCTAGCGACAACTGTCACCGCCGCGAGTTCGGGCGCAGTATCGGTTGACTTGGCCGACAACCGTGGCGATCTGAGAACCCCCAACTCTGAAGTTCGGCTCGACGTCAGCTGTCGCCTCGATGCCTCAGTTTGGGTGATCGATCAGCGGATTCGTCTTGCCATTGAATTGCTCCTACCTGGCCAAACAGCACCGCTGTGGGCCGATTCATTCGACGACGAACTCACGACCGGCCACGAGTTCGATGTCGTCGATCGGCTCGCAGAACGTATCTCCTGGTTGCTCATTGACGAATGGGGCCCGCTCGCGCGTGCAGGAATTCACCTCATGGATACCAACGCCTCACTGGCGATCTCCGATTCGCAGCGCGTGTACCACCAAACGTTCGACGCCGTCCAGGCCACTGCGCTCAATGTCGCTGGTGCGTCACTCACGGCCGCTGCGAACGAAGAGCCGTCTGACCCGCGCACCCTTGCCGCACTCGCCGATACAAAAATCGCCACGTGGCTGCTCGGCGCCGAGAACGCTCCCAACACGCTCCTGCTCGCTGAGGAAATGGCAATTCGGGCGATCGGTGGGAACCCAACCCTTCCAGAAGCCCATCTCGCAATGGGATACGTCCATTATGCGAACCGGAGACCAGAGGCGATGCGGGTCGAGTTCGAGCACGCACTGGAACTCGGACCCCCCTCCCCAAACACATTGCACTGTGCCGCGTTCATTTGGGCACTCGATGGCGAGTGGGAACGAGCCGAGCAGCTGACCCGGCGAGCCGTCGAGCTGAGCCCCGACCTCCCCGCGTACTGGCACCTCGTGCCATGCATCGCAGCCATCCATCGCAATGAGCCGGAACGTGCGTATATGGAGAGCCTTCAAGTGGGCGACACCATGTCGTTCCTCGGTCCGGTATTCCGACTCGCGTGCGCCCATCGACTCGGCATCGACGGGACTGAGGACGCCAAGCAAGCTGCATCCTTGATGCCGGCTCCGGCTGTACAGCTCATCGAAGAGACAATCAACCGCGCCGTTCACGACACCGCGATCGCCGAACTCCTCATCGGCGCTGTCACGGCAACGCCTGCAGTGCTCCCTAGCTGAGCGCGACACCCGTACGTACTTCTTTGCCGTTCCAGGTGCTGCGACGATCATACGAACAGTCCTGACCTCGGTGGAGTAACCCAACGAGGAGAGCCCAATGGAGCACCAACGACAATGACCAACTTCTTCACGCTGACCGGAAAGTCCGCCGTCGTAACCGGCGGAACGAGCGGCATTGGATTAGCGACGGCCAAGCGGCTGAAGGCTGCCGGTGCTGATGTCGCCATCGCCGGCCGGCGACCGGCCGACGACGTCGCCGAATCGTTCGGTGCGACCGCCTTTGCCTGCGACGTATCCGACGAAGATCAGGTTGCAGCACTGATGCAGGGGGTGGTCGCTGCGTTCGGTCGGCTCGACATCGTCGTCAACTGCGCCGGTGTCAACGCTGGTTACAACGAGCTCATCAACAGCGAGAAGCAAGACTTCGATTTCAACTACAACGTCAACACGATGGGTGTGGTGTACGGCATCAAGCACGGGGCGCGGCACATGTCCGACGGCGGACGCATTGTCAATGTCTCATCTGTCGCGGGTCTGCAGGGGGTCGCCTACCTCGCACCATACGTGGCCTCCAAGTGGGCGGCTATCGGGATCACTCGAACCGCAGCGATCGAATTGGCGAATAGGAATATCCGCGTAAACGCGGTGTGCCCAACCTCGGTTAACACGCCGATGGCCCACGCCGAGGGTGGCGAGGCACAGCTCGAAATGGAATACAAGGCGGTTCCTCTCGGACGGATCGCAGAGCCGGAGGAGATCGCCGCCCTGATCCACTTCCTGGTTGCCGAAGACTGCAACTTCATCAACGGCCAGGCGATCGCCGTCGACGGCGGCTTCACCGCAGGACTCAGCCAGGTCGCGTACGACACGCTGGCGTCGAGCTGACCGTTTGCGTCGCTTCGGACGTTTGTTCCGAATGGTCGGCATGCTCCACCTCGTGACGTGATCCTCGACTACGCGATCGTCGTCGTCGTAACGCTCTTCGCCGGAGCGTGGTCGATCCCGCTCGGCCTCCTGCTCGGCCTTCCGTCCACTGGTGTCTACGTTGCTGCGGTTGCCGGAAGCCTCGTCTTGACTGGGGTTGTGCTCATTGCCGGTGGCAATGCCAGGGATTTCGTATTCGCCCGGTGGCTTCCTAACCTCGACGAGAGGGCACGCACTGGTCGCGCCCGCAAGATACTCGATCGGTGGGGCGTTCCCGGTTTGGCGATCCTCGGCGGCATTCTCCTCGGTCCGGCGGTGACGCTAACCGCTGCCCTCGTGCTCCACGTTCCCCGACGCCGGTTTGCAGCATGGTACGTGGCCGTGACAGTCGTCGGATTCGCCGTCCTCACGATGATCTGGCAACTGATCATCTGATCAACCCACCAGCTCATCGTCGTCCAGGTGCTACCGGTACGTACTTCGTGTTTGGCTTCGAATTCGGCCATGATGATCCGGATGAATGAGTACACGACACAGCGAACAGTGGCGATACTCGGGGCACGAATGGGCGATGGAGCGCAGTGGGTCACCCGTCGGCTCAGTCCAGTTGGCAACGCGTCGGCGGCGATGGAGACGGTCTCGTTTCTCGATTCGTTCACGCCGAGCCTGATGCCTCGCACCTCGGAGCATCAGGGCCTCGCTGCGGGGTTACACAGCCTTGGTGCACGCCTGATCGGCGGCCGCATCGACGCGTTGCAGACGCTGGTGATCGGGGCGGGTGCTAGCACTCCGACGAGCCTTGCTGCTCGGGCGGTCACGTTCGCCGTCGGGCAGGCGGCTATGAAGATCCCGGATCAGGAGAACGAGACGTTGTGGTGGAACGGCGTGCGTGCCGGTGGTGAGATTTTGCGCGCCACGGCAATCAGTGGTGCTCTTTACGACGGGGCGCGGGCGCTTCGTGGCAGAGCGAACCCTTCTCGTACCCAGCTGTTGATCACCGCGACGATGGTGACGGGGGGTGGCCTGTACTGGGCGGGCCGACGGCTCAAACATCGTCAGGCGGTGATTCCTAGGTGGCCGGTGGAGCAGACGGCAAGCGTGCCCAAGTCGGCGGCGATTGCCGTGGGTGTCTCCGTTGTCGGCACGGGCGTCGGCAAGGGTTACGTTCTCACCCGGCAAGGGATGGAGTTGTATTTCGGTCGTGGGTGGGGTCGTACGATGATCGCTCGTACGGCAAATGCAGCGATGTGGGCTGGCGCCGTAACGTTGGTTTACAACGCGGCGATTGCGGCCATCGGTCGATCGAACGAGAAGGTCGAGCCGGCTTATGCGACGCCGCCCGAGTCGCCGCTCTCTTCAGGCTCACTCGACAGCATCTCGAATTTCGCCGAGCTCGGCCAGCAGGGTCGCCGGTTCGTTACCGATGTCGTGTCGCCAGGCATGATCGAGGAGGTGATGGGCGAGCCGACCATCACTCGCCCGATCCGTTGCTATGTCGGGTTTAACTCTGTGCCGCTCTATCAGTCTGGCCGTGCAGAGATGGCACTCGACGAGCTCGAGCGCACGAACGCTTTCGATCGGGAGTACCTGCTGCTCGTATCTCCTACCGGTACCGGGTGGGTGGATCAGACCGTTGTTGAGGCCGCCGAGTTCCTCGCCCGGGGTGATGTCGCGACGTGTTGTGTGCAGTACGGACGTTTCCCATCGTTCCTTGCCCTACAGAAGGTCGGCCTGGGTCGCAGTCAATTTCGGCTCCTGTTGTGGGGGATTCGGCAGCGTCTGCGCGAGCGTCCACCGGAGAAGCGGCCGAAGGTTCTGGTGTTCGGGGAGAGTTTGGGCGCCTGGACCGCGAGTGATGTCGTGATGTCTCAGGGCATTCAGGGCTTCGATCACTACGGTGTCGACCGCGCTCTCTGGCTCGGTTTACCAGCGTTGGCCAAGTGGTCTCGTAATGGGATGGCGACCGGCTCGAATGAGCTTGTGCCGGAGGGAACGGTCGGTGTCTTCGACCGCCACGAGCAACTCGCCGCGCTGAGCCCGGCCGAACGCGACCGGCTGCGGGCGGTGATTCTGTCCCACGACAACGACCCGATCGCAGCGTTGCGCCCTGAGCTGATGATCCGTGAACCTGACTGGTTGACGAGACAGCAGCGGGGCCGGAATGTACCGGATGACATGAGCTGGTTACCCGTCAACACTTTCTGGCAGGTGATGGTCGACGCCGCCAACGCAATGGTCACCGTGCCCGGCAAGTTCGGTTCGTTCGGCCACGACTACCGCGGCGACACCGCCGCGTTCGTCCGTGACGCGTACCACCTGCCGAGTACGACCGAAGAGCAGATGGAGCGGTTGCACGAGGCGCTCGTAGTGCTCGACCTCGAGCGCCGGGAGCGTCTCAAGATGAAGTGGGGCGATGATATCGAACAGCCGTGGTCAGACCGTTTCTCCGAGGAGCGCTTCTCCGGTGGTGTCCCGCTTGAAACCGGCCGCACCAGCGGCGCTCATTGGTTCCGGTGATGTTTCAGCTGGCGTTTTGACATCGATGTCCCGGAAGGATCGGTTCATCACGAAACTGGTGTCGTTCCTCACTCGCGCCGTCTACCAAGACGTCGAGGTGTACTGGACAGGGCCGGTTCCGCCAGATGCGCCTCAGCTCACCGTGTCGAATCACTTCGGAGGCTTTGCCGATGGGCTCGTGATGCTGAACGTCATGCCTCGTCGCCCCGGGATCGTCGCCCGCGACGTGATCTGGAAGATTCCTGTCGCCGGCCGGTTGATGAACTGGATCGGTGGTATCCCGGTCCACAAGCCCGAAGACCGCGGGTCGGCAACGAGCAACGATGAAATGTTCTCGTCTTGTTACGACGCGCTCCGCGGCGACGGGCACATCCTGATCTTCCCCGAAGGCGTCACCCGTAACGAGCCCTCGATCGCTCCTGTCAAGACCGGCGCCGCCAGGATCGCCCTCGGGGCCAGAACGAGCGGAGTCGAATGTATTCAGCTGCTCCCGGTCGGGATTCACTACGAGGACAAGGCGGCCCTGCGGAGCCGAGTCTTCGTCAATGCGGGGCTACCTCTCGATCTTGATGCGGCCGCCGAGGAGTTCGAATCCAGCGGCAATAGTGTCACGGCGAACGATCGAGATGCGGTGCGAGCGCTTACCGAGGAGATCAACGTGGGGTTACGCCGCGTGGCGCCCGACTACGAGAATTGGGAAGAGGCCTATGCGCTCAACAGGGCTGCGGAGATCGCGCTGCGGAGCCAGCTCGATGATCCGGCTGGTGAGGTTCCGCCCGGTCTTCGCGACCGATTGGCGAACACGCTTGCCGACCGGCCGGAGACGAGCAGAAACCTCATCACTCAGGCGGTTGGTGAGTACCGGCAGGACCTCGACGGCGCAGGTTTTTCCGATGCTGAGCTGAACAGCGCGTTGAGCACGGGGCACTTCATGCGCTCGTTGGTATGGCAGGTGGTTGTGGCCGCACTGCTGTTTCCCTTCGCTCTGGTGGGTGCCGCGATCAACTTCATCCCGTACCTGATCGTCAAAGCGGTCGGACTTTTGCGGGTCGCTCCGTCGGTTGCGGCAAGCATCAAGCCGGTGACAGCGATCGCCGTATTTGGAATCACGTGGGGCGTCGTGATCTGGCAGTCGATCTCTAACTACGGGTGGGTAGCCGGAGTCGCCGCGTTCATCCTGCTGCCGGTCTATTTGGCAGCGACGATCGCGTTCCTCGAGCGGGTGGTGCGCCTGTGGCGCGGCTTTCGCCGCTGGCGGGCCGGTTCTGGTGTTCGTGCAATCACGGACGACGTGCGTACCCGGCGCACAGCCGTGGTCGAGGCGGTGCTGGCCGAATGAGTGGCGTGTGGGTCCTGATTGTCGTTGCGTTGCCACTGATCGGGCTGCTGGTCGGGGCTGTCATCGAGGTCGCCAGACGTAGCGATCTCACAAGGCTGTGGAAATTCGTGTGGCTGGGCGCGCTGGTGCTCATCCCGATTTTCGGTCTCGCGTTCTACATTGTCGTACGACCTCCCCGTGCTGAGCAGGTGGGCGGTCCGACTGATGTTTCGAACGCTGAGGCCATCGTCATCCTCGCTGAACGTCGCCAGCACGGCGACCTCACAGAGGCTGAATTTCACATGGAACTCGCCGCGATCACCTCCGTCGACTGAGCAACGCTGCTCGCCCTCCTCACTCAGATCGGTTGAACTTGTCAACCGGTGGTACGGTTTCCGGCCGTCTCACATCGATTGGAGCACGCTCATGGACAAAGTTCGATTCGCTCTCACACAGACCCACTGGACCGGCGACCAGGAGTCAATGGTTGATGCGCAACGCTCACTTGTGTCCGAGGCAGCCGCTCAGGGAGCGAAGCTGATCCTCCTCCAGGAGTTCTCGATCGGACCATACTTCGCCGGCACGACCGACAAGGCTGGATTCCGTTGGGCCGAACCGCTTCGCGGAGGACCGTCGGACGCGGCCTTCTCGTCCTTCGCCAAAGACAACGACGCAACGATCATCGGCAGCATCTACGAGATCGACGACAACGGCGAGTACTGGGACACGGCGACTGTCCACGCGCCGGACGGCGATCTCGTCCACTACACCAGGAAGGTCCACATCCCCTCAGGTGAGGGCTACCACGAAACCGACTTCTTCGGCGGCGCTGACGAGTTTCCGGTTCACGACCTCGGCGCTGTCAAGCTCGCAGTCCCGACGTGCTACGACCAATGGTTCCCAGAACTTGCGCGAATCTACGCACTCGAAGGAGCCGAGTTCATCTGCTACCCCACAGCCATCGGCGCCGAGCCGACCGACCCGGACATGGACAGCCAACCATCGTGGGAGACCGTGATGCGCGGTCATGCCATCGCAAACGGTGTCTTTGTCGCTGCCGCCAACCGGGTGGGTGAGGAGAATGGAATCCCGTTCTACGGCAGCAGTTTCATCTGCGATCCCAGCGGGAATATCCTCGCACGGGCCTCGCGTTCCGAGACCGAGGTGCTCGTCGTGGATCTCGATCCATACGCACTCGAACACTGGCGTGAACTGTTCCCACTCCTACACCAGCGACGCCCCGACGTCTACGGGCGCATTCAGGACACCCCGAGCGGTGATGTCCCGGAACGGTGGCGCGGTCACGACGCATTCAACAACTGAGATTCGGGCGACCATCACATGAGCGCAACAGGCTGCTAGCCGCGGCTCGTCACTCGAACATCGGCTTCAGACAGGAGCACGAACGCTTTTCGATCCAGCCGCTGTCGCCAGACGGAGAACATGAGGATTTCGAGCGGGACCCACAGTGCCACCCAGCCGGCGATCGAGAAGCCCTCACTGAGAATCTCCAAGATGATGTTGTCGTATCTGGCCAAGATCTTCGAGAGACCGATGAGGAAGAACAATGCGACCAAGGCGATCAGTAGGGTGCGCCGTCCGCGCCACAGCGATGCACGGATCTCCTCGTTGATCTCACGCAAGTGTGCCCCGCACCAACGACTGATGCCGGTTGACATTCGATTGGCTGTCTCCGGTGTGATCTCGGACGCCGGGAGAGAAACGCGTAGCTCAATCGACCTGTAACTCGGCCGTGCGTGGAACTCATTGACGGCGTGCTCGATGCCGGACACGTCTCCGTGCGGTGCATAGTCCTCGGTCAGCGGGTTCACAGCCCGGGCAAGAAATAGCTCATCGGGTGTGTCGATGATGAGGTCCACCAAGAGCACCTCCGACCGCCCCATCACCATGCCGGCACCGCTAGAACGAAGACTAGGACGTGTTCGACGATCATCGCGTGCGCACCTCCTTCATTTAGTGGGTCCGCTGTGGTTGGCGCAGCTGCGGAAGAATATCAGGCCCCCACTCGGACCGGCAGAGCCTGTTTCGTAGACGAGACCTAGTCGACCAGGTCGAGAACAACGACCGCTCCTACATAGGCAAAGCTATTTGTTGCAATATGGGCCAAAATCGGTGCGACGATGCTGTTCGACCACATACGCAGCAGAGCGAAACCAACACCAGCAACAGTGGTGATCATCACCGTGATGACGATGAGTCCCGCAACCTCCCAGGCCGCGTTTCCCTGCCCTGCCTCCCAGCCCGGTACAACGTGCCACAGCCCGAAGGCGGCGGCTGAAATGACCACGGCTCTCTTCACACTCGTGAGCCCGAGCAGCGCACCCAGCAGGACTGAACGGAACAGCACTTCTTCGAAGACCGCCGTGCCGACAGGGATCCGAACAAGTGCCGTGTACCACCGTTCGCCAGATGTTGCTGTAGCGACATCATCGGAATCGAAGAAGGTACGAAACGAGGGAATCGCCACGCCGATGGCGATGACCGCGGCGATCAGCAATGCAACCCCCATGCCGATCACAAGACCCCGGCCGACCCATCTCCATTCAAGTCCCAGGTCATCCCATCCCAGGCCAGCCCACCGGGCGAAGACGAGCAGTCCGCCCGCGACAGCCATATTCGCGGGGACATACCAGACGCCGGGAAGCACCAGGTTGCCGATCAGGTTCCACGCAACCGCAACGATCGCCACTACAGCAATCAACTGACGGAGCCTCGTTGGCGAGGTGCTAGTCATACGAGTTCTCAGCGGCGACACGAACAGTGCAGCGAACGAAGTCCTTGGAACAACATGATGAATCGGTCACACGGCGCAACCTCGCCGCCGTGGGCGTCCGCGACCGGCTCTGGCGTGAGGGCGTACCACTCCACCTTGTCTAGCGTTTGCTCAGTCTGCGCTGTCATCCTTGACTCTGTTCTCGAAGTTGCATCGAGAGTAGAGCAGATCGTTCCGATAGCCCCCAACGAGTGCTACAGGCAGTTGTTCGGGCCGGGAACGAATTGGTGTACACCTGACAGTGTCATTGGAAGAGGGTCGCGATCGAGCAGACGGTCACGTAGCGTGAAAGCCGCCCCTTCATAACCCGGTGGCTACGTATGGGGTTGAAGGGTGGGAATCTACGGCGACAACCTCCACCAAGAGAATCTCTTGGGGCGACATCTTGGGCGACACCACCATCGCCGCCGCCATGCTCGATTGACTCCTGCACCGCACCGTGGTGGCCAACATCACCGGCGGCAACTACGGCATGCGCACACACTGGGCACGAGCCCTCAACAGACCGGAGGGCGCGCAAGGCGAACCGAATACCCGCCAATGCTGTCGGCGCTCATCGGGGAGCTTCGGTGGCTCTGCGAGACACGCTCGGGTGCGCAAGTAATATCATTTCTGGAAGCCGCCGGCGGTGACGGCGTTCGTCGAGCAATGAGCATGAGGAGACAGGATGCGACAGGTTCCCGGCCCCGATGCGGCGTTCCTCTCGGGTGAGACGTCTGAATGGCACTTCCATGTGTCGGCGCTAACGATTCTCGAGACCGAAGACAGCGACCGGTACTCGTTCGCCGGGGTCCGCGACACCCTTGCCCGTCGCATCCATCGGGTACCGCAGTTCCGCTGGAAGCTCCATCCGGCTCCGATGACGGCACTCGCCAGGCCCTATTGGGTCGACGACGAGAACTTCGACATCGACTGGCACCTCAATCACATTGCGCTGCCAACGCCGGGTGATGACCGTGCGTTGTCTCGACTCGTCGGCAGGTTGCTCAGCAGCCAGATCGACCGCACGCGTCCGCTCTGGGAGATGTGGTTGATTGACGGCTTGGAGGGTGGGCGTTCGGCTTTACTGGCCAAGATTCACCACTCGATCATCGACGGCCAGTCCGGTGCCGAGCTCGCGACGTTGTTGTTCGACCTCGAGGCCGACCCCGCCCCTGAGCCGGAGCCCGCACCGTGGACACCCGAACCGCCTCCGGGCAGCAATGAGATCGTGGGCGACATTGTGCGCCGGGCATCTGTCTGGCCGTACCGGATCGGTCAGATGGCGGCACAGTTCGCTAGTCAGAGTGTCACCTACGCCCGCCACACCTTTGGCGATCAGCCAACGACGCATCCGTTCCAGGCGCCGCGCGTGTCGATCAACGGCAAACTGACCCCAAGCCGATCGTTCGCCTCTGCATCGGTGTCATTGGACGAGGCCAAGTCGGTGAAGAACGCGTTCGGTGTCAAGCTCAACGATGTCATCGTCGCGATCGTGGCGGGGGTGCTCCGGTCATACCTGATCGACCGCAGCGAGCTGCCGGACACGCCTCTGGTTGCCCAGATCCCAGTGTCGATGCGCATCGAAGACGACGCTCACATCGGGACGAAGGTGTCGATGATGTTCGCCGCGATGGCAACCGATGTCGAGGACCCCGGAGAACGCTTGCTGCGTATTGGCGCGACGACGAGCGCCGCCAAGGAGATGCGGGCGGCATTGACCGCGCAGCAGATCATGAGTCTCACCGAGAACACCCCGCCCGCACTCGTCAGCCTGGCTGCTCTGGCATGGACCGCCGGGGGCCTCGACTCGAGCGCGCCGCCGGTGTTCAACACGATCGTCTCGAATATCCCCGGACCGCCATTCGATTTCTACCTTGCAGGCGCGCGAGTACAGGCGATGTTTCCAATGGGTCCGCTGCTGTTCGGGTCCGGCCTCAACTTCACCGTCGTGTCGAATGCCACTCGGCTCGACGTCGGCGTCCTGGCGTGTCCCGACCTGGTGCCGGATGCGTGGGACGTCGCAGGACGAGTGCAGCCTGCGCTCGACGAGTTGGTCGAGGCAGCCGCTTCACTGAGCGACTAGAGCACGGTCACCCAGAACGCAGCGAACATGCCGTTCATCGCTACGGTCGAGGCAGCGAACCAGATGCCGAAGCGTCGGGGGTCGACGTCGAGCAACAACGCGGCGATCAAGGTCAGCGTCGGCCCGCGGACGACGGCACCCACGACGGAGGCCGGCGGCGTCCTGCCTGTCGAGGACCGATCGAGCTCCGGTCCGCTCCACCCCATCCGCTTCGTCAGGCAGCAGCCGTTCGAATACAACGTCGGTCATGACCACCGACGATCAGGATGATCGCCAAGCGGAAGCTCGGTTCGATAAGCCATTACGAACGGCACTGTTGACCGTGGACGTCACCGATCACGTCGTAGCCGTTCATGTGGCGAGCCTGGCAGATCATCGGCCTCTCCGCTATTTCGAGCGTGCTGCCACGCCTACGGCATCAGCGCGGAAGTTGCTGACGTTGCCTGCAGGCATCGCCAGTTGTGCGCCGGTGGCGTAGCTGTCCTGATTTGCTCCGAGGAACACAAACGTCCAGCCTTTTGAGCGCAGCTGGTTGATGCGTGCGAACAGTGTTTTGTGGGTCCATTGGTGGCTGGCGTTCTCGAGGCCGTCGGTGAAGATGACCACTAGCTGGTCGTCGGGGTCGCCGCGATGCGCTTCAGCACGATCCAACAACAGCGCTGCGGCGGGCACTGTTGCGTTGATCGACCGAAGGGCGCGCCAACTGGCGAGGTGCTGGATGACGGTTCAGATCGCTTCGGCGAGTTCATCGAAAGTTGCCGCCACACGTAGACGCTCGTGATCATCTCCAATCGGGCCAACGCGCCGGACCGCGGGACCGATCAACGACACTCTTGTGGCTGGCCACACAGGAGCGGCCGAACGGCGAGATCCCATTT
>JADWMG010000080.1 GCA_015767405.1 Actinomycetota bacterium | reverse complement strand
TGCCGGTCCGCTGCTCTTCTATTCAGCGAGCTCGGCATTGCGCTCGACCCACACCGCGCCATCGAGTTCGGGTGGTGGAGGCGGCGGTGGAGGCGGCGGCGTGGGCGGCGGCGGAGGTGGCGGTAGCTCAGGCTCGTGGTGAGCTACTTACGAAATGACTGTCAGGAGTTGGCAGTAAAAGGGGCTAGCTGTCAGGGCTGAACGGTTGGCCAGATCGCTGTCAGCAGCAGCTGCACATCAGCACGACGCCGACCGATAACCTCGTTTGCTTGCTGAATAAGCTGTGCGTTCGGCGGCTGTTGGTTACGAAGCTGAAGCTCAGTGTCGAGGGAGGTGCCCAGCTGCGACATGGCCTGCCCGAGACGTTGCCAAGCTTCGCCATAGCCCTGCGTGAACTGCTGTTGAGCTCTGATTGCAACATTGTCGACGCGGGTTCGTTCCCCATTCCAGCGTTGGAGCGCCGCAGCAGGAGCGGCAGCCAATAGCTCGAGTGACAGCTGGTCGTGTATCCACTGGGCGGTACTCAGAATCTCAGACTGTGAAGACGCAGTAGGTGTCACGGTGCCGGCCGCGGTTGGCGGCTTCTTGCGGCTCATCAGAGCGACAATGAGTGCGATGACGGCGATCCCGAGGACTGTGACCAGAATGATCGGGCCCCAGTCGATATCGTCGCCGCCGTCATCCGGAGCAATGGTGCCTGGTGTGGTAACCGGCGCCACGGTGTCAGGTGTGGTTGCGGGTGCCTCGGTGACCGGCGCGGCGGTATCGGGTGGTGTGGTGGCCTGTGCAACAGCGCCACCACCAAGCGTGAGCGCGATGGTGGCGAAGACTCCGGCAAGAACGGCCTTGCCGGAGAAGCCAGTACGACGGGAGGGGGGCTGTTCTGTGAAGTTCACGTGCGCGACCCTAGTGGGGGAGGCCTCGAGGTAAGGGCCAACCCACAGCTGACTATCCGGCAATGATGTGGTCGAGCGTGAGTTCGGGCTCGTTCTGCTCGATGCGCTCGAGTGCGTACTTGTTCTCGAACAAGGCGACAAGGCGACCGTCGATACGCGAGAGGATGCGTACGCCCACCTTTCCGCGAAGCTGCTCCGCTGATTCCTTGTCGGTCAGACGGATCGCCTGGTAGGGCGCCGATGACAGCTCGATCGGCGCATTGAACTCAATCTCCAACCGGTTCGCGAATACGTCGAACTGCAACTGGCCAACGGCGGCCAGGACCGGGGACGCGTCACCCCAGTCGGGGTCTTTCAACACCTGCACGACGCCTTCCTCATTCAATTGATTCAGGCCCTTACGGAATTGTTTGGACTTGCCGGTATCGATTGGGCGCGCGGTGGCGAACACCTCGGGTGCGAACTGCGGGAGCGGTGGGAACTGCACGGGCTCACCGACTTCGTCGAAAAGGGTGTCGCCGATGTTCAACCCGGTGGCATTGACGAGTCCGACAACGTCGCCGGGGAATGCTTCGTCGATCGTGGTCCGCTCGGCTCCGAATACGGTCGAGGCGTACTTGGTTGCGAATGGTTTGCCCGTTCGCTCGCATGCCATCACCATGCCTCGGTCGAACTTGCCGGAGCAGATTCGAGCGAAGGCGATTCGGTCGCGGTGGTTGCGGTCCATGTTGGCCTGGACCTTGAACACAAATGCAGAGCACGGCTGATCAAGCTCGCGAGGATTGTCATCGACGTCGAGTCGCGGTGACGGAGCCGGCGCGAGGTCGACGATTGCGTCAAGTAGGTGACGTACTCCAAAGTTCGTCAAGGCCGACCCTGCGAACACGGGAGTCGATTCACCGGCGAGGAACGAAGGCAGGTCGAGGTTGGCTTCCATCACGCTCAGGAGTTCTGTCTCCTCGGTGCTCTTGGTCCACGCGGGTCCCTCATCTCCAGCCGCCTGAGCGGCTGGAACGTCTTCCTCCGGGGCAATCTGTGAACCCCGAGCCGTTCGAGTGAAGCGGGTGAATACGTCCGTGCGCCGGTCGATCACTCCACGGAGGTCACCGAATGAACCCACCGGCCAGGTCACCGGTGTTGGGCGGAGCTTGATTTGGGTTTCGATCTGGTCGAGTAACTCCAGCGGCTCCAAGCCCGGCCGGTCGAGTTTGTTGAGGAAAGTGATCACCGGAAGGTTGCGTGACCGGCAGACTTCGAACAGCTTGAGAGTCTGGGGCTCGATGCCCTTGGCCGAGTCGAGAACCATCACGACCGCATCAACGGCTGACAGCACGCGGTAGGTATCTTCGGAGAAGTCGCGGTGACCCGGAGTGTCCAGAAGGTTGAGTTCGTGCCCTCGGTAAGGAAAGTTGAGCGCCGTCGAGGTGATGGAGATGCCGCGCTTCTGCTCCATCTCCATCCAGTCGGACGTAGCAGAGCGTCGTCCCTGGTGTGCCTTCACTGCACCGCCGGAGGTGATGGCTCCCGCATACAGCAAGAACTTCTCGGTCAGCGTCGTTTTGCCCGCGTCGGGGTGGCTGATGATCGCGAACGTCCTTCGGCGCGCGGCCTCGCTGGTCACCTCTTCGGACATTCCTTCGAAGCTACCGCTGGCATTGAGTCGCGGCACCTGAAGTGTGCGCGAGAATAGACGGGTGAGCGTGGATGATCCGATGCCGGGAGTTGCGGCTGCCGCCGAGGTTCTTCGGGAGGCGCAGCGGATTGTTGTATTGACCGGTGCCGGCATCTCAACCGATTCCGGCATCCCCGACTTCCGTGGCCCGAACGGTGTGTGGACGAAGAATCCGGCAGCTGAGAAGGCATCCAACATCGAGCACTACCTCGCAGACCCCGAAGTGAGGGCCGCTGCATGGCAAAACCGAATGACGAGCCCGGCGTGGTCCGCTGAGCCCAACTCAGGGCACCAGGCAATCGTCGAGTTCGAACGGCGTGACCAGTTGCACGGCTTGATTACACAGAACATCGACGGGCTGCACCAGAAGGCGGGCAACGACCCCGAACGGGTCATCGAGGTTCATGGCACCGTGTGGTGGACACGATGTTGGGAGTGCGACGATCATCGCCCGATGGCTGAAACTCTTGATCGGGTGCGTGGGGGAGAGGCAGATCCACCGTGTCTCGCATGTGGTGGCATCATCAAGAGCGACACGATCAGCTTCGGGCAGTCATTGATTCCGGAGGTCATCGACCGTGCGATGCAGGTCAGCGATGAGTGTGACGTAATGCTCGCGGTCGGATCCACGCTCAGTGTGTTCCCGGTAGCCAACTGCATCCCTAGGGCGAAGGCAGCGGGCGCGCGTGTAGTGATCGTCAACGGTGCCGAGACGGCCATGGACCGTTATGCCGACTGGCTGCTCGTAGGCTCGATCGGCACGATCCTGCCGGCTCTACTTCGAGACTGATTCGGCCGCGCCGACTGCACGACGGCTGGCGAGAAAGGCTCCACCAATCACCAGGGCCACACCGATGAGCGCGAGCGGAGCGACGTCATCGCCGCGGAACGTCACCCCGAGCACCAGAGCAACGACGGGAATGAGATAAGTGATGAACGATGCTCGCGTCGAGCCCACTCGTCCGACGAGTGACCCCATGAAGGCGAACGCGATTCCGGTTCCGACAACACCGAGGAAGACCACGGCGAGAACAGGCCCGATTTCCCATTCGGCGTCACCGATGTCCCATAAGCCGTAGGGAGCGGTCCAGATTGTTGCCAGCGCCAACATCTTCGCGGTCAGGTTGACCGAACCGTAGCGCTGTTGCATGGGGCCGGCGAGGTTGATCGCGAACCCGTAGCAGACGGTCGCGGCGATGACGAGCGCGACCCCAATCGCCTCGCTCGTGCCGTCACCGAGTGACGGCAAGCTGATCATCACAACGCCCGCGAAGCCAACCGCGAGGCCGATCAACTGGGCGCCCCGTGGCGGTTGGTGGAGCAGCACTGTGGCGACGAGCGCCGCAAAAATTGGTGTGCCTCCGTTGAGTAGACCGGTCACTGCCGAGTTGATGTGCTGTTCGGCAATGGGGAAAAGGGTGAACGGAATGGCGACCCACAGGAAGGAAAGAACGACTAGGCGGAAGCGGTCATTGTCGGCGATGGACACCCGCTCGCGCGGCAACACGGCGAGAGCGATCGCCCCGAGGGAGACGCGCATGAGGGTGATGAGCCCTGGCGGGAGTGCATCCAGTCCGATCGCAATGAACAGGAACGACGATCCCCAGATGCCTGACACGGCGAGGAAGAGCGCCCAGTCACGTGATGTGAACTGGTCATCGTTGGCGGCTGTCGTGGCCGTGAACAGCTTTCGTTCGGGCGTGGAAGCGGCGGTCACCCTGGCAAGTTATCGACGTGAGTGAAACCTGACTGACTCGGTAGGCTTTTCGAATGGCAACATTTCGTGAGCTCCTCGCCTCGGCCAAAGTCGAAGTTTCCGAGGTCGATCCTGAGACCGCCGCGGCTCATATCGCTGATGGAGCGCTCGTGCTCGATGTTCGTGAGCCCGACGAGTATGAAGAGGGCGCCCTCGAGGAGGTAATCCACATCCCCCGTGGGCATCTGGAATCTCAGATCGAAGGTCGGATACTCGACAAGAACGCGTCGGTTGTGATCTATTGCGCAGGTGGCGTGCGATCCGTGTTTGCCGCGAAGACGCTTGCGGAGCTGGGCTTCACGGATGTCGAGTCGATGGCGGGTGGGTTCGGCCGCTGGAAAGATGAGGGTCGGGCCTGGAAGAAGCCCGTCTCACTGACTCCTGAGCAGAACAACCGCTACAAGCGTCACCTTCTGCTGCCGGAAGTCGGCACAGCAGGCCAAGTCAAGTTGCTCGATGCGAAGGTTCTGATGCTCGGTGCCGGCGGTCTCGGTTCACCGGCCGCGCTCTACCTCGCGGCTGCGGGCGTCGGCACGATCGGGGTCGTTGACATGGACGATGTCGACGCGTCAAACCTGCAACGCCAGATCCTGCACAACATCGATCGCATCGGGGATCGAAAGGTCGACTCGGCCAAGAAGACGCTGACAATGCTCAACCCGGACGTCGATGTCGTCACCTACGACACGCGGCTCGACGCGTCGAACATCATGGACATCATCGCCGGGTACGACGTGATCGTTGACGGCGCTGACAACTTCCCCAGCCGGTACCTTCTCAACGACGCGAGCGTGAAGCTCGGCATCCCTGTCGTGCACGGATCGATCTTCCGCTTCGAAGGCATGGTGAGTGTCTTCCACCCGATCGATGGCCCGACATACCGTGACATGGTGCCCGAACCACCCCCCGCCGAACTTGCGCCCAGCTGCGCCGAGGCCGGTGTACTCGGTGTGCTTCCGGGCATCATCGGTTCCATCCAGGCGCTCGAGACGATCAAGGTGATCCTCCGCCTTGGTGAGCCACTGATCGGTCGCATCCTCACCGTCGATACGACTGAGATGGAGTTCAGGGTCTTCAACCTGAAGCCTGACCCTTCGAATGAGGTCACATATGTCAACCGTGACCGCATCGAGATCCACGAACTCGACGGGCTCTGCGCTCCGGGTCTAGCCGCAGCCCACTGACCTCAGCCAGGCTCGGTGAGGATCGCTCGCTCGACGCGGTCGAGTCGTTCCCTTTCTTGTACTGCGACACCGATGAGCACAAGTGTGATGCCAGCAGCTTCGATACCTGACGGCTGCTGACCAAGCGCAACCCAGCCGATGAACGAGGCGGTTACCGGGAGCAGCGCGAGCAGCAGGGAGAATCGGCGGATCGGAATCCGCCGCATTGTGAACTGGTCGATTCCGTACCCGATTGCATTAGAAAAGACGCCGACGAGCAGGCACAGTGCGAGCAGCGTGGGTGATGCCCAAACCGGCCCGCTCCAGGGCGCTCCAAGAGGAGTAATCGCGAGCGCACCAATGGCCAACCCGATTCCGAGTCCCGCAACTCCGCGATCGAGTTGAGCGACGCGAGATCCAATAACGATGTATGCGGCCCACATCGCCGAGGCCAGCAGTATGAAGAACAAGCCAAGGGCGTTGTCGTCGATTTCACCGCCACCGAGCACTACTACGCCGGCGAAAGCGAACAGCAGCGCCACGGCATTGCGAATCGACCGAGTAGCAACCGCCGCTACAGCGATCGGCCCGATGAACTCGATGGTCACCGCCTTTCCGAGGTCGATCCGATCAATACCGAGGTAGAAGAACGTGTTCATCAGCGCCGTCGCGATGCCGAATACGCCTGCGGCGATCAATTGATCTCTGGTCCAACCATGGCGCCAGCCGCGGGACACGGCGAGCAAAGCGATCGTTGCGCCGATGACTCGGAACCAGGCGACCGTCTGGGGCTCGACCTCGTCGAAGAGCACGACTGCGATCGCGGCGCCCGCATACTGGGCAACGGCTGAGAGGACAAAGAGCGCCTCAGGTTGAGTGGTGTTCAGCCATCGCGAGACAGCGCCGTCCGGAGGCTGGCTCGCGATCGGCTCGTGGTGTGTACTCAGTCGAACAGCTCGGGTTCAGAGCGCGAGATCTCGTCCCACATCGGCTGAAAGCTGAACCAGCCGGCCATCGGGAAGGCCGTTTGCTCGCGGGTGTACGTGGCATATTCGTCGCGAATTTCGATCGGGTCACCTGCGGCCATCGCCATCAACTGCGCCTGGCACGAGCGCTCCATGGAGATGAACCAGAACGCGGCCTCGTCGACTGTTTGGCCGACCGTGAACAAGCCGTGGTTCTGGTGAATCGCGGCCTTCCCGTCGGGGAACTTCGTGGCCAATTCTCGGCCCGCCTCGATTTCGAATACCACTGCCCCGCCTTGCTCGGAGATGACATGGTGGTCTTTGTAGAACACACATGCGTCCTGGGTCAGGGGAGCGAGTGGAATGCCGAGCGAGCTGAATGACTTGCCGTAGGGGGAGTGCGCATGGGCCGCGGCGATGACATCGGGTCGTGCCGAGTGGATGGCGGCGTGCAGGACGAAGGCAGCCCGGTTGACAGGCTTCGATCCGTAGACGACGTCCCCCTGGTGGTTGACCAGGATGAGGTCGCTCTGGCAGATATGGCGAAAGCTCATCCCGAACGGGTTGACCCAGAAATGGTCGGGGAACTCTGGGTCGCGCACGGTGATGTGGCCGGCGACGCCTTCGGAAAATCCGAATCGACCGAATGTTCTCAGGGCTCCCGCGAGGTGCGTCTTGCGGTATGCCCGCTCTTCCTCGACGGTGTTGAATTCGGGCGGACCGGCCCCGATGACTTCCTTCGGCGTCAACTCGATACCGTCGATACTCGGTGTCTGGCTGGGGGCTGGTGCAGCATTCTCGGTCATGGCCATGGAAGCGAGGATAGTCGCGGGATCTGCTCTGACTCCGAGGCCGGACCTACCATTCCCCCATGCCCGAGATCTGCCCTGAGTCGATCGCCCCACCGGCGGCCAACTATGCACATGCGATCGTCACGGAGTCGGCGGCACGCTGGCTACATACGTCAGGTGTCGTACCGGTTGATGCCGAAGGGGTTACTCCCGCTCGCATAGCCGAGCAGGCAGAGGTCGTCTGGGCCAACATCGTGGCAATGCTCGACGAGGCCGGAATGCATCCATCGGATGTTGTATCTGTCACGACCTACGTAGTGGTCGGAGAGGATCTGGCTCCGGTGATGGCCGCACGTGACGAGGTTCTCGGCAGTCACCGAGCCGCGTCGACGCTGGTAACCGTGCCAGCGTTGGCTCGAGCGGAGTGGCGTATGGAGATCGCCATAATCGCGGCGGCCCACTGACTGCGCGATCGGGCCGGGAGGTCATGGTCCGAATACGATCACGATCATGACTGACCCGAGCGAGCTCCCGAAAACCGACTCCGGTATCGAGATCGAGGGTCTGTACAACTCGGCCGATCTTGCCAACTGGGATCCCGCCACCATGTTGGGCGCGCCTGGCCAGCCTCCGTATACGCGAGGCGTGTACTCCTCGATGTACACGGGTCGGCTCTGGACAATGCGTCAGTACTCCGGATTCGGCAATGCCGAAGACACAAACGAGAGGTTCAAGTTCCTGCTCGACGCAGGGCAAACCGGCTTGTCGTGCGCATTCGACCTGCCAACTCAGATGGGGTACGACTCCGACCATCCGCGGGCCGAAGGCGAGGTCGGAAAAGTAGGGGTGGCGATCGACTCGATGGCCGACATGCGTTTGTTGCTGGCTGACCTTCCGCTCGACAAGGTCACCACCTCGATGACGATCAACTCGACGGCGGCAATTCTGCTGCTGATGTACGAGCTGGTTGCCGAGGAGAATGGTGTCGCGAGTGATCAGATCGGCGGAACCATCCAGAACGATCTCCTCAAGGAGTACATCGCACGCGGTACTTACGTGTATCCGCCGCGACCGTCGATGCGGATCATCACCGACATCTTCGCCTACTGCTCGGAGAACATACCGAACTGGAACATGATCTCGATCTCCGGCTATCACATCCGCGAGGCCGGCTCGACCGCTGTGCAGGAAATCGCTTTCACGCTCGCGAACGCGATCGCGTACGTACAGGCCGCCGTCGACGCTGGTCTCGAAGTAGATGACTTCGCTCCCCGTTTGTCGTTCTTCTGGAACGGTCACAACAACTTCTTCGAAGAGGTCGCGAAGTTCCGTGCCAGTAGGCGGATGTGGCATCGCATCATGACCGAGCGGTTTGGAGCGACGAATCCGAAGTCGGCGATGTTGCGCTTCCACACTCAAACCGGCGGGTCGACGCTTACGGCCCAGCAACCGATGAACAACGTCGTGCGTGTCGGACTTCAGGCACTTGCCGCGGTTCTCGGCGGTACGCAGAGCTTGCACACCAACGGTTTCGACGAGGCGTTGAGTTTGCCGACCGAGGAGGCGGCCCGTATGGCGCTGCGCACCCAGCAGATCATCGGATACGAGTCGGGTGTCGTCGACACGCCGGACCCGCTTGCCGGCTCCTACTTTGTCGAGTCGTTGACCGATGAAGTCGAACAGTTGGCATGGGAGTACATCGAGCGCATCGACGAAAAGGGCGGCGCCGTCGCCGCGATCGAAGTCGGTTTCCAGATGGACGAGATCGAACAGGCGGCCTACGACTACACGAAGTCGGTCGACGATGATGAGCGCGTCATCGTCGGTGTCAACAAGTTCACGATGGACGACGAGCCGGAGCCTGAACTCATCCCGGTCGATCCGATGTTGGAGATCGACCAAGTCGCCCGCCTCGAGGCGTACAAGGCCAACCGTGACCCGGCCGCCGTCGAGTCGTCGTTGGCGTCGGTGAAGGCCGCCGCCGAGGGGAGCGACAACCTGCTGTACAGCATGAAGGAAGCTCTTCGCGCCGACGCGACCCTGGGCGAGATCAGCGACGCGCTACGCGACGTGTTCGGCGTTTACACACCCTGACGTCACCCTTTGTTATCGACGCCTTCATTGTCGGCTCAGAGCTGGTTGTTCAGCTCCTCTACTGCAGATCTAGCGAGGTCGATCAAGGCGTCACGAGGTTCTGCAAGTTCTGTGTAGCCGCCGTTCACACCGACCGCGATGAATACCGCATCGCCGGCGTCGATTGCCATGCCTCGGTAGCTGGGGGCGTAGACCGCCTCGGTGCCCAAGTCCGCAACAGCTTCGGCTTCACCGTTCTCGATCAACGCCATGTACGACTCGAAGACGCTCGCCGGCGCGGTGGGCGTGGCCGTCGGGGGAGTTGTGGCATCGACCGATTCCGACGTCGAGACCTCGGTGCTGATCGACGCGTCAGTGCTGATCGAGGCATCGTCGCTGTCAGCGCAGGCGGAGAACAGAAGCAGAGAAGCGCCGAGTAAACAAGCCAGCCGACGCAGGGATCTATCCATCACCTCAATTGTCCGGCTACATAGCTGGATACGGCAGGGTCCAACGTCATGTCGCCGAACGTCATCTGATGGTGGGTCATGAGGCGTCGGGTAGGTGGTATTGGTCGAGTTCGGCGAGTCGTTGTTTTAGGCGTCGAGCCTGGAGTTGGTCGCGGGTTTGGGGTGGTGGTCTTTGTCCGACGGGGAGTATGGGGGTTCCGTCCGGCCGGTGGTAGATGATTTGTCCGTCGGGTCTTCGTTCGACCCGGTATCGACGGCGGTGTTTGGCCCGGTTGTGGTTTTTGCAGCCGATAGAGGCG
>JADWMG010000275.1 GCA_015767405.1 Actinomycetota bacterium | reverse complement strand
CTCGAGCTCGAGGCGCAGACTGTGATACTCGTCAGCCGCTGCGGCTAGCTCATCGTTCGCTGCAGCGCTCCTCTGGTATGCGATGACAACTGCGTCGAAATCGTCGCAGAGCTCGACGAAGTCTGGTTCGACGTCAAGCAGCAGCCGTAGTCGCTTGAGGTGTTCGGGGAATGCGTTGAACACCGGGCGGTCGGTATCAACCCCGTCGGAATGATCAGTCTTCACAGACTCCGAATCATCGTCATTGGCGGGGCTGCTGTGAAGTACGCACGTGTTGCGTTCTGATTCGATACGCGCGGGCTCCGTTGGGGTGGCATCATTGCTCCAGTGACGAACATCAACCGACCCACGGGATCGAAGTGACGGAGGCCTCACCCGAGGCAAAGTTGCCTGCCGCTCACGTCGATGCCGTGCGTGTGCACCTCCGATCGATCGTCGATTCCGACGAATTCTCCGGTTCCGAGAGGCGTCGGAACATTCTCGTGTACTTGGTCGAGGAGACTCTCGCTGGTCGGGGGACCCAGCTGAAGGCGTACAACATCGGCCGGGAGGCAATCGGCCGTACATCTGAATTTGACCCTCAGTCCGATCCCATCGTCAGAGTCGAGATCGGTCGACTGCGCGCCACGCTAGACCGGTACTACCGCTCTCACTCCAGCTCCTCGATCGTGATCAGCATCCCCAAAGGTCGCTACGTCGCTGAATTCGGGCATCCTGGGAGTAGCGAGGCGGACGCGGAAGAGGGCCGAACCGACGGCAGCCCATTCCTGTTACAGCCGTTGAGTGCCACCAGTGACGCTGCCCGGCAGCTCAGTGATCTGACCACGGACGCGATGGCACGGCTTCTGGTTCGTCTCGGTCAGGGCGTGGTCTTGCGCTCAGCAACGCCGGATCCGGAGGCGAGCCTTTCTGCAGGCACCGCCAATTCGCAGTACGTGATCTCCGGCGCGATCAGGGTGTCCGACGAGCGCGTGAGATGCACAGTGACGGTTACTCGGCAGCCGGGCAATACGGCAATCCACACAGAGCGCGTGCAAGAAATCCTCGTAGACCAGCATCCATTCGATGTCGCCGATCGCATCGCCCAGAGGATCGTGTGGATACTGCTCGACGACTTCGGCGTCATTGGCCGGTCCCGGCGTGCGACCGACAGTGCTCGTACGATCGACAAGTATGAGAACAGGAGCGATGCTCTCTGTGAGACTTTCGAGTCACCGACGGCAACAGGAATGGCCAAGATGTCGTCAAGGTTGGAAGTCCTCTCCGACACTACCGAGCGCGATCCGCGAGTCCTGGCCCAGCTGAGCGACACGCTGTGTACTTCATGGTGGCTCGGATTCGTCCAGGACAACGAGATACTCGACCGTGCCGAGTGGCTGGCTCAGCAAGCCGTCGGTCTCGACCCGCTTCTCGCCGAGGCACATCGTGTCCTCGGATTCGTACATTTCGCCCGGCGTCGTTCGGACTTGTGCCGGATCGAGTTCGAGCGTTCTTTCGAGATTACGGCTCCGAATCCGACGGCATTGGTCTCTGCAGGGCTGATCTTGACGCTCGACGGGCAGCTGGATCAAGGTCGCGAACTAACCCGACGAGCGGTGGAACTCAATCCGCTCCTGCCGAACTGGTGGCACCTCGTCCCCTGCATCGAATTGATCCTTCAGAACGAGGCCGACCGGGCATACAGCGAGGCGGTCCAGATCAGCGGCGACGGCAACTTCGCCGGGCCAGCCTTCGCACTGGCCATCCGCTCCCATCTCGGGTACTCCGGCGGCGAGCCCCACGCGCGGGATCTGCTCGAGATGTATCCCAACTTTGTCATGGAAGCTGAGCAGCGACTTGATCGGTTCATCCACATGACGGAGGTCAGCGGGTACGTGCTCGACGGTATCCGTGCATGGGCGTCGAAAGACGATGCTTGAATAGAGAGGCCATGACACAGATCGGAATGAGCACAGCGGTCCCGACAGCCGACCTGCACCAGCAGGTCTGTGACCAAGTGCGGACGATCGTCGAATCGGAACAATTCAAGCGGTCAGGTCGGCGGCGGCTGCTACTCCAGTTTCTCGTCGAGGAAACACTGGCAGGGCGAACCGACTCGCTGAAGGCCTACAAGATCGGTCGTAAGGTACTTGATCGCCCCAGCGGCTTCAACCCGCAGACCGATCCAATTGTTCGGGTTGAAGTGGGCCGCCTCCGCTCGAGCCTCGATGCGTTCTACCGCTCATATCCAGGTCAATTCCTGGTGATCGACATTCCGAGGGGAGGCTACGCCGCCCAGTTCACGAGCCCTGCACACGATGACCGTGCCTCACATGACAGCCACCATGGCGTTCTGCATGTTTCTCAGTTCCGGGCAATGTCGGATCGCTCTGAGGAATTTGCCGAAGAAATCCGGGAGGCGCTCGCGGCCACTGTCACTGCGGTTAGTGCCGGCGCAGTCTTGATTTGCCTGGCCGACAAAGACACTGATCTGACGACCCCCGCGCCTGGAGTCGGACACCTTTCCTACTGTCAGCTCGATGCAACGGTGTGGGTTATCGATCAGCGGGTTCGTCTTGCAGTCGAACTACACCTACCCGACCAACGCTCACCCGTCTGGAGAGGATCCCTTGACGAGGAGATCACGGCATCTCACAAGTTCGATGTCGTTGACCGACTTACTGAACGCCTCTCGTGGATGATCATCGACGACTGGGGTCCTCTCGCTCGCTCAGGGATTCGCCTGCTCGATACCAACGCGTCACAAACGGTTTCCGAATCACAGCATCGCTACTACCACTCCTTCGATGTCGTTCAGGCCACTGGGGTCGATATCGCGATGGCGTCACTCACGGCGGCTTCGAAGGAAGAGCCGTCCGACGCGCGCACGCTCGCTGCACTCGCAGATACGAAAGCCGCCGCATGGCTGCTCAGCATCGAGAACGACCCCAATGAACTCCTAATCGCGGAGGTAATGGCCATCAAGGCTGTAGGCGGTAACCCCCGCCTCCCCGAGGCTTATCTCGCGATGGGGTACATCCATTATGCGAAGCGTCGTCGCCGAGCGATGCAGCTCGAGTTCGAGCATGCACTCGAACTCGGACCGCCCTCCCCGAACACGTTGCATTGCGCCGCCTTTATGTGGGCGCTCGATGGCGAGTGGGAGCGCGCCGAGCGGCTGGCCCGGCGAGCCGTCGAGCTGAATCCGGATCTCCCTGCGTACTGGCACCTCGTGCCATGCATCGCAGCCATCCATCGCAATGAGCCGGAACGTGCGTATATGGAGAGCCTTCAAGTGGGCGACAGCATGTCGTTCCTCGGTCCGGTATTCCGACTCGCGTGCGCCCATCGACTCGGCATCG
>JADWMG010000079.1 GCA_015767405.1 Actinomycetota bacterium | reverse complement strand
CGGAGACGAAATTAACACGCCGCCCAGGGCATACGAAAACGCGCCCCAGATAACTATAATTAAACAGTCTTTCAGCATCAGCGGATCCAATCCCAGCATAACCGACCGCATCGCCCGTACAGCATAAGTCATTGGCGTCATGAATGCCAGCATGCGTTCCCAGGCCGGCATCGTTTCCAGGGGTGAAAGGGTACCGCTGACAAACATAAATATGAATATTACCAATCCCGCCACATCAACAAAGAGCATCAATGAAGACCGGCAAATACTGGCGATCAGGAAAAACAAGCCGCAGGCAGCCCACATTTGAATACCTATTTGTATCGCCCAGGGCAGCAGCTCTGCCGGCAGCTGCCAGGGAACCACCAGCCGGCACAGCACCAGCGAGCAGACCAGAACGATTGTTGATAGTATCCCTCCTGCCAATGCGCGCGAAATTATCATTGCGCTGCGGTAGGCTGGTGTTGCCATAAACGTGTATACGGTTCGCCGTTCCCATTCGCGCAGCCAATACATCCCGCAATTAACATACGCCAGGGAAAGAATCAGAAAAGGAATCAGGCTGGCGGTCATAAACGTGGTCATGTGCTCGGGCGTATAGCACACATTTTCCATCGTTACGCGGACGGTATCGCTGTAGCGGTCGGATAACGTACCGGCTATCTGCAGCATCAGTGCGGCAACTTCCCGATCAACTATCGGATTTCTACCCGCCAGAATCAGGTTAAGAATCGGCCTCTCTTCGTCTGAATAATATACCAGGGATGTTATCTTTCCTTTCGCCAATGACTCGCGTGCGGTGGCAAGTGAATCAAAGCCAATAGAAGTTACCCCTGTTTCGCTAAAAGAAAAATGAATGCGGTTTTCGGCAGAGGCCGGGGCAACAACACCGATGGCAACGCGAACGGAGCCCTCGATTACGAGTCGAGTGACAACCTGACGATCACGTTTGCTGGTCCTGGACGCGCCACGATCGAGATCGCTCCAGAATGTACGACCGATCGAGTCATTCACCACAGAGGCACAGGCGCTCTCACGCTCGAGCGGGTCCGCATCACCGGCGGCGACCTCACTGATGTCAATTCGTTCTCCGCCCATGGCGGCGGGATTCTGTCCGACGGCGTTGGTGGAACGCTCATCCTGAACGACGTCAGCGTGGAAGGCAACCGTTCGAGCGCCGGCGGAGTGACACCGAAAGGCCCCCAAGGTGGGCGAGGGGGCGGCATTGCGATCTGGAGGGGTTCGGCGACCATCACCGACAACTCAGCCGGCGATGCCGGCAATGCCACCGGAACACCCATCGCCAACGGCGCCACCATCAAACTCTCCGCCCAAGGAACCATCTGCATCTTCACCAACCAACCCATCGACCTCATCGTCGACGTCACCGGCTACACCCCAAACATCCCGTAGGCAGGCACCGACATCAGACGTTTGTAGGTAATTTTTCGGCACATACAACCAAGAAACTTCCTACAAACGTGGACTACCGAGGGTCAGGAGGGGTTGACGGACGGCACGATGCGAGGAGACCACGGCCGTGGCTCGTCCCAGTGATGGCCCACAACCGTGCCGGCGCGCAGCGCCGAGCAGAAATCGGCGGCACTTGAGAAGTCGGGCATCTCCACGTAGGCCGCGCCTAGGGCCGCGGGAACATGTGCGTCGCTACCGGCGCCGGCGGCGATTCCGAATTCGGCGGCAAACTCGGCGGCACGGCGATTGAGGCTGGCGAGCGATGTCTTCGCGTTCAGCACCTCGACGACATCGATCAATTCGGCCTCAGCCAACTCGTAGAGCGCAGCCTCGGAGAGGTTTCGTCGCATCGTGTCGAAAGGGTGCGGAATGTAGACCACTCCCCCCTGATCGCGAATCGCCATGGCGGCCTCGATATGGCCCACTCCCATAGGAATTCGGTCGGTCAGAAACAATCCGATGATTTCGCCAGCGGGCGTCCGTAGCTCCTCCCCCACAATCACTCGACACTCGAGCCGGTCGGCCAGTTCTACGGCTCCGGCGATGTCGTTGTGGTCTGTGATGCACACCACTTCGAGCCCGCTCTCAGCTACCGATGCCGTGAATTCGTCCGGCGTGGTAGTCGAATCGCCGCTCCACATCGTGTGCGTGTGCATGTCGACGCGGACGTATCCGTCGGCAACGGGGACAGCAAGATGCGGATGGCGCTCCACTACCTCGATCGACGGTTTGGTCACGGGAGAACGATACCCAGCCCGCATACCCTGTCCCGATGCCAGCACGAAGCAACCATGTACAGGCAAATGACACGTTTGGGGTCTGACCCCAAACGTGTCATTTGGTAGAGAGGGGTGAGCTTTGCTGTTCGTAACGGGGGGGTCTGGCTTTCTCGGGTCAGCCCTTATTGCCACCGCCCAAGAGGAGGGGTGGCCGGTCACTGCACCCTCATCGAGCGCGCTCGACATTCGGGATCGAGAGGCGGTGATTGCGAGCATCGGAGAGCTCAAGCCGACCGCGGTAGTTCATCTCGCATACCGCAAGGACGACCGGACGAACATCGTTGACGGCAGCCGACATGTAGCCGAAGCGGCGGCAGCCTCCGGATCCAAACTCATTCACATGTCGACAGATGTTGTGTTCAGCGGTCGGCTCGAACCGTACGCCGAGGCCGACAATCCCGACCCGGCGAACGACTACGGCCGATACAAGTTCGAGGCCGAGCAGGCCGTGTGCGCGGCCTTCCCGTCAGCAGCGATCGTACGAACGTCTTTGCTCTACGACACCGAGGCGCTCGCTCCTCTCCAGATCGACGTGCGACAGGCACTCGAGAGCGGGCCAGGCCACCGGCCAATGACATTCTTCACAGACGAATACCGCTGCCCCGCCCACGTCACCGACGTCGCTGCGGCGCTAGTTGCTCTAGCCGGAATCCCCGACAGGACGGGGCCAATTCACATTGCCGGACCCGAACGAATATCGCGCGCCGACTTCGCGAGGCGAACCGCCCGGTGGCTCGGCCTCCGCGCTGACGACCTGATGACCTCGACGATCGCCGAAGCCGGTCTGACGCGCCCGGCCAACGTCGTACTCGACACCGCGAGGGCTCAACGGTTAGGACTCACCTGCCGCTCAGTGGCTGCCTCGTACGACGAGTGACAACGGGCAGCCTCAAATGACACGTTTGGGGTCTGACCCCGAACGTGTCTTTCAGGCGCCTGACATCGTGACGTCGCTGATGACCAGGCTCATCCCTGCCGCGTTCATGGGGAGCCAGTCGATGTCACCGCCGACCTCGACAATGTCGAGCAGCATGCGCTGCAGCGTCGAGGCAATCGTGATCTCACGAACGGGGGCTCCGACAACACCGTTCTCGATCAGCAGCCCGGCGGCACCGGTCGAGAAGTCGCCACTGATCGGATTGACTCCGGAATGCAGGCCCTGCATCTGCTGCACCAGCAGCCCGTCGTCGACGTCCGCGATGAGTTGTTCCTGACTTCGTTCGCCCGGCACGAGGGAAAGTGCGAGACAACCGACGCCTGGCGTGCCGGCGAACCCTCCCCGAGTGGCATTGCCTGTCGACACTGTGCCTGCGCGACGCGCCGAATACGAGTTGTGCACGAACTTCTTGAGCACGCCGTCTTCGATCAGCACATTGCGGCGAGCTGCAAGCC
This sequence comes from Actinomycetota bacterium, assembly GCA_015767405.1. Lineage (GTDB taxonomy): Bacteria > Actinomycetota > Acidimicrobiia > Acidimicrobiales > Ilumatobacteraceae > Sva-07. Next base: position 7,556 of record JADWMG010000079.1, on the reverse strand, counting down.
CTTCGCCATCGACGTCGGTGGCCGTGTAGGCCTTCGGGTTCGTCGGGTCGTCGACAAACGTGACCATCGATGCCGCTACCTCGTCGCCAAGGCGGTCACGGAACAAGGAGCGCCCCTTCACAACGGCTTCGCCATTCAGGGTCGAGGAGATCACTCCTAGGAACTGGGCCGCCACAAAAGGGTCGAGCACCACAGTCAGCCGCTTACTCGAAGGCTGGGTCGCACCGAGCAGTCGAGTGGCGCGATCCGCCGCCTCGCGGGCCGCACGGTCGAGGTCGAACTCGCTCGGTGAGCGGCCGACGGAGAACCCGAACCCGGTCTGGGTCTCGGCGTCATCGCCCTCTCCCTCGTCGGCGAGCGTCGACACCGAGACATAGCACCCGTTCTCCCGACCCGACATCCGGATCCCTGTCGTTGAGGCCACGGCGGATTCGCCGTGCGCGTCGGCGTAGTTCGAGTCGTCAACACGCACGCGAGGGTCGGCCCCCGAAGCCAGCTTCTCGAGTTCCTTGGCAAGATCGATCTTCTGGTCGGTCGGGAAGTCGGCCAGTTCCTCGTTCCAAAGAGTCTGTTCGGTCACCTCGGCCCCGTCAGGCTCAGCCAGCGCCGCCCACTCGTCGACCGTCCCGAACTGCACATTGTCGCGAGCCTCGGCCAGCACCTCGGCGATCGCCGATTGGTCGAGAGTCCCCGCGTAGGCAAACCCCGTGCGGCCGTCGACGATCACGCGGATCCCGATGCCCTCACTCTGCGCCGAAACGAAGTGTTCGACGTCGCCTTCGTAGACGCGCACCTCAGTTTCGCCACCGCGGGCGACGAACGCCTCGATCTGCTCGTCCGGTCGGGCCTGGTCGATCACGCTGTCGGCAACGATCTGCAACTTGCTTTCGAAGGCGCTCATGACGACGTGCCGCCGATCGTCAGCGACTTGACTCGAAGCGTCGGCTGGCCATCACCCACCGGAACCCCTTGACCGTCCTTGCCGCACGTGCCGGGGCTGCCCATGGAGAAGTCGTTGGCCAACATGTCGATGTCCTGCAAGACCTTCGGGCCGTTGCCGATCAGGTTTCCATCGCGCAGTGGTTCGGTGATCTCGCCGTTCTCGATCAGATAGGCCTCGGTCATTCCGAACACGAAGTCGCCTGTGGCCGTGTTCACGCTGCCACCACCCAGTTTCGAGACATATACACCGTTGGGAGTCGAGGCGATGATGTCGTCGGCGTCGTCGGGGCCATCGAGCACAAACGTATTCGTCATGCGCACCATCGGCAGGTGTTGGTAGCTCTGTCGCCGGCCGTTCCCAGACTGCGGCCGACCCTCTTTGCGGGCTCGCAAGAAATCCCACATGTAGTCGGTGAGCATGCCGTCCTCGATGAGAACGTTGCGTTGCGTGATGTGACCCTCATCGTCGAAACCGAGCGTGCCCCACTCGCCGGGCATCGTTCCGTCGTCGACGAGCGTGACCAGCGGTGAGGCGACCTGCTGGCCGACCTTGCCCGCGTACACGCTCGCCCCCTTGGCAATCAGGTCAGCTTCGAGGCCGTGACCACATGCCTCGTGGAACAGCACACCGCCGGTTCCGTGCTTGATGACAACCGGCATCGCACCGGACGGCGCCGGGCGAGCGCTGAGCTTGGTGATCGCCTGGCGAGATGCCTCCCGGGCCAACTCCTCGACATCCACAGTGTTGAAGACCTCGAAGCCAATCGTGTGGCCCATGGACTGATAACCCGTCTGCATGCCGGTATCCCCGTCAGCTACCGCGCTGATCCGCAACAACGTGCGAACAATCTCGTCGTTGGTCATCACCCCGTCGGTGTTCGCGACCAGCACCTTCTTGCGACTGTCGCCGTATCCCGCCGAGACCTGAACGATCTCGGATCCGTACGAACGGGCAGCATCATCCATCCGGTTGAGTAGCTCGACCTTGGTCGCCTTGGCAACGGTGTCAGGATCTTGCTCAACGCGGTTTGGGCGGTGCGGCGCAGAAGCCGTCAGGGCCACCGTGCGAACGCCGCCGCCGCCCTGACTGGCGGCAGCTGCCGCGGCACTTGCCGCCGACTCTAGGCCATGCTCGCTGAGGTCGGATGTGTAGGCAAACCCTGTCGTATCGCCGGCCACCACGCGGATGCCGGCACCACGGTCGCGGCCACTTGTCACTTGCTCGACGCGGCCATCGTCGAGACCCGCCGACGTCGACCGCTTGTCTTCGGCATACACCTCGGCGAAGTCAGCACCGCTGCTCACGGCGCCAGCTAGTACCCGTTCCAGAATGTCTTGTTCGATCACGCCGTCGAGCCTACGGGCGCGACACGTCTGGTAGGAGCGCGACGGCGCTAGCTTTGCTCCCGTGAATCTTGAAAAGGGCATGCGCGGCGACGCCAAAATGATCGTGTCTGATGCCGACACGGCTCGTGCGCTCGGGTCCGGAGTGGTCGACGTGCTCGGCTCTCCACGGTTGATTGCCCTGTGTGAAGAAGCCACGTGTGCAGCTGTCGTCGACGCCCTTGACCAAGGCACCAGCACCGTTGGCATGCGCGTGCAGTTCGATCACCTTCAGCCAACGCCCGTCGGTGCAGAGGTGGTTGCCGAGGCGATCCTCGACAAGATCGACGGACGCCGCCTGCAGTTCACTGTGTCGGCAAGTGATTCGGGTGGGCTCGTCGCAGCCGGCAAGATCACCCGTGTACTCGTCGACGTCGACAAGTTCATGACCAAGTGCTGCACGCCGTAACCACATTCCTCGCGACCGATGAGCGGTTCACGCGCTAGTTGCGCACATCGCTCACACCACCCCGTTAATCGCGAATCCGATGAGCGGTTCACGCGCTAGTTGCGCACATCGCTCACACCACCCCGACTGTCGTTAACCCGATTGTGAGGGGTGCGAGATAGTCAGGCGAGGTTGCTGGAGCGGGGGTAGATATCGCCTGGGTCAGTGAGGATGTTCACGAGGTACGGAACGCCGCTGGCAAAGGCTCGATCGAGCGCCGGACCGATTTCGTCTGGCGAGCTCACCGTTTCCCCTCCGCCGCCAAGTGACCGCACGACCTCGTCGTAGCGACACCCCGGCTGCAGATCGCACGCCATATCCCAACCGTAGATTGCCTGCATGGGATGCTTCTCGAGACCCCACATCCCGTTGTTTCCGACAATCATCACGACCGGCAGATTGTGGCGCACCAGCGAATCGACATCCATCAGGCTGAAGCCGGCAGCACCGTCGCCTAGCAGCAGGACGATCTGTGACGACGGCCGAACGACGCGCGCCGCGATCGCATAGCCGAGGCCATTGCCGAGGCATCCATATGGTCCCGTGTCGAGCCAGCACCCAGGCTCGAAGACCTCGATGAATTTTCCTGCGTAGGAAGCGAAGTCACCGCCATCACAGATGACCACGGCGTCACGCTCGAGACGGCGGCGCAGCTCACCGTAGATTCGGCTCGGCTTGATCGGATCCGCGTCGGCCTCCATGAGCTCGATCTCGCCTGCCCTGGCCGCTGTTTCAGCCTCACTCAGCTCCGCGATCCATCCGCTGTGATCCACTCGATCGCCGGAAGCATCGGCAAGCAACGCGAGCACGCTCTTGATATCGCCGACAACGGTGGGTACGCCGATGTGATCAGCGCGCTGCGATTCCGAATCGACAACGTGAGCCACCGTCGCCGATCCGAACTTGCCGAAACCGAGTCGAAAATCGAGCGGAGTGCCAAGCACGACAACAAGGTCGGCACGCTGTTTGAGCAGACCCCGCGTGCGGAGAAATGCCAGCTCGTGATCGGCAGGGAGCATCCCTCGGCCGAGCCCATTGAAGAAACAAGGCACACCCAAATTCGCCGCGGCGGCGGCCAATTCGTCCCACGCGCCATCCCAGTAGGCGTCAGAGCCAACCAAGAACGCGGGTCGTTCGGCCTGCGCAATGAGGCTCGCCAGCTCCGCGACCGCGTCCTCGTCGGGGTCGACGCCGCGACCGTCGCGGGGGCCAACATCTGGCACCTCGCCGGAAGAGGGGCCAAACACATCGAGAGGGAAATCGAGAAACGTCGGACCCCGGTGTGGTTCGATCGCAACTCGGACCGCTTCGTGCACCATTTGCCCGGCCTGCTCAGGATCGGTCACGGTGGCGGCGAGCTTCGTGACCGACTGCATGATGGGTACGTGATCGAGTTCCTGCAGTGAACCAGCCCCCCAACGCCCTTGCGGAGCGCGGCCACCCATAACGACGAGTGGCGAGCCGTTGAAATACGCCGATGTCACGGCCGACACCCCATTGGTGATACCGGGGCCCGCGGTGAGCGCGGCGAAGCCCGGACGACGCGTGAGCTTGGCATAGGCCTCGGCGGCGAACGTTGCAGCTTGTTCGTGGCGGGTGTCGACAACGCGCATCCCCTGATTGCGCGCAGCGTCGTAGAGCGGCCAGATATGTCCCCCGTTCAAGGTGAACATCACGTCCGTTCCATATGCCGAAATTGCGGCAATCGCCTGTTCGCCCGCGTGTCCTTCGATCTTTTCCATGTCACGGGACCGTAATACGCGCGTAAGGTACTTGCCTGATGCACGTTGCCGAGGAAGCAACCGCGCCGGCGCGGCAACACCGCGTTTACTGGTGGAAGGAGGCGCTCATTGTCGCTGTCTTCTATGCGATCTACTCATGGACGCGCAACCTTTTCGGCTCCAACAAGATCGCCGCCGATGGCATCCCGGACCAGGCATTCACCAACGCCGAGCGGATCATCGACATCGAGATATGGCTCGGCACATTCCACGAACAGACAATCCAGAGTTGGTTCCTGCCCTACCGGTGGTTCATCCAGTTCTGGAACGTCTACTACGGCACGGCACATTTCGTCGTCACCCTCGGCGTGTTCATACTGCTGTACATCAAGCGCACCGACGTGTTTCCCCAATGGCGCAACACGCTCGCGGCAATGACCGGTCTGGCAATCATCGGCTTCGCGTGGTTCCCACTGATGCCACCTCGGTTACTCGACGATCCGTGCCCAGTAACCGACCCGTCGAACTACGGCGGAGCATGCATCGAAAGTTCGTTGCGACCGCCGGGTGGCTTTGGCTTCGTCGACACCCTCGCCGAGTACGGCGGGCCCTGGTCGTTCGACTCCGAAGCGATGGCCTCGATCTCCAATCAATATGCAGCGATGCCCAGCTTGCACATCGGGTGGTCAACCTGGTGCGCCATTGCCGTCTGGCCCCTGTTGCGGCGGCGGTGGACCAAGGTTGCAGTTCTCCTGTACCCAGCACTCACGCTGTTCTGCATCGTCGTTACCGCCAACCACTTCTGGCTCGACGGAGTAGGAGGGCTGCTCGCATTCGGTGTCGGAGCAATCATCGGGTGGGGTTTTCATCGCTGGAACCAAGAACGACTCGACCGTCACCATGTCCAACTCCTCGCTGTTGCGGGCGAGCGACCCGCAGCCGAGCTCGAGGCCAATGAAGTCGACGCCACCGAGCCCGAACCTGTAGATGCGACCATGCTCAAGGCCAATCCGAACGCACCGCCGAACCACTCAGACTCGCCGCCGATCGAGTGACGCTGGTGAAGACAATTCTGCCGAGTGGCCGAAGTGCCATGCGTGGCGGTGCAATGAGCCGTAACCTTGGCAAACAATGAGTCAGATGCGCCTGAATCCTCTCAATGGACGGTGGGTGACGATCGTCGCCGAACGAGCAAAGCGGCCAAGCGCTTTTGTGGCGCGCCACCAATCGGTCGAGAACGACCCAAATCTTGCGTGCCCGTTCTGCCCCGGCAACGAAGAAGAAACTCCGCCGGCCATCGAAACGATCGAGGCCGATGGCACCTGGTCGATGCGTGTTGTTTCCAATCGCTACCCGGCGTTCGAGGGCGATGCCGCTTTCTCAGTGCACAATCTGGGTCCGGTTTTTGTGATGGCCGAGGCCAGCGGTATCCACGAGGTATTCGTCTACACCCCCGACCACGAGTCGGGCCTCCACTTGCTCGATGATGATCACGCGGCCCAGATGATGCAGGTCCTCAAGCGGCGATTCGCGGAACATGCAGCGACTCCAAATGTTCGCTATACACAGGCAATCGTCAACCATGGCCGCGAGGCTGGCGCATCGGTCGCACACCCTCACGGTCAGATACTCGGGTTGCCGTTCGTTCCGGGCGGGATCCTCGACGAGGAACGGGCCTTCGCTCGTTTTGCCGGCGGCTGCGTGCTCTGCACCACTGCCGAGGCCGAGATCGCGGCCGACGAGCGAGTCGTGTTCGCGAACGACGAAGTCGTTGTGCTGTGCCCCTTCTGGAGCGGAGCCCCCTATGAGCTGCTGATCATCCCACGCCAGCATGAACCCCACGCGATTGGGCACCTCAATGCGGCACTCGGTGATGTGGCGTTCAACATCGGTATTCACACCGCGCCTCACCAGCACACCGGCCAGTACCACTGGCACGCGCACGTCTGGCCGAACCTCGTTACCCAAGCCGGGTTCGAGCGTGGGACCGGCGTGATGATCAACATCGTGCCACCCGAGCAGGCGTGCGACGCACTGCGCTCGGTTTCCGCCCCAGCCTGAACGGCCCCTCCCGAACCGGCCCCGGGCGCGCGAGTAGGGTGCGCGCTCGTGCGCGTGATGATGTTGTCGTGGGACTTCCCACCTCGAACTACCGGCGGCACGGCGGCCCATGTTGCCGGTCTGAGTGAAGGTTTTTCTCGCGCCGGACACGAAGTGGTAGTCATCACGATCGCCGCCAAGCCGGCGGAGCTGGAAGCGAAGCAGCCCGAATCCATTCGGGTCATCCGAACGCTCGTCGATCTTCCGGTACTCACCATGCACGGCACCGAACGTGTTCGACATGGTGGGCAGCTCCCACCGGGCGCGCCAACCGACATCAGCTCGATCGAATGGTGGCTCGCATTCCAGGCCGACAGAATGATCACCCCAACGCGATTTATGGTCGAGCAGTTGGTGACCGGATTCGAACTGTCAGAAGACCATGTGGTGCACATCCCGAACGGCATCGATCCTGAACTTTGGGGGCCCGCTCCGACCGACGATGACGGCGCCGGTCCAGTGGCCGCAGACGGAGCTCCGCTCGTGGTTTCGTGGGGTCAAGTCAAGTACGAGAAGGGCTTTCAAGTTCTGGCGCGCGCCATGCATGGGCTACGCGGTCGCATTCCCGAAGTGCGCAGCGTGATCGCCGGGCGGGGCACGTACCTCCCCGAGCTCCAGACCCAGATCGACGTGGAGGGTGTGAGCGACATCATCGCTCTTCCAGGATTCCTCCGTGACAACGAGCTTCGCAATCTCGTGCACCGAGCAAACTGTGTCGTGATTCCCTCGCTCTACGAACCGTTCGGGATCGTCGCGCTCGAGGCGCTGGCGGCCGGTGCGCCTCTGATCGTGGCCGATACCGGAGGCCTCGCGGAATTGATCGCGGGAACCGATGCCGGACTCACGTTCGAGCCGGGGAATCCGGATGATCTGGCAGACAAGATCGAGCAAGTTCTGACCGACAATGATCTCGCCGCGACGCTACGAGCAAACGCCCGTGACCTAGTTGCACGCAAGTACGC
>JADWMG010000274.1 GCA_015767405.1 Actinomycetota bacterium | reverse complement strand
CGAGAATGTTGTGCGAGCCACGAATCAGTGTGCTTGACCAACGATTGCAATGCCGCCATCTTCTTCTTTTCGGATCCCTTGCCCTTCGCAGAGTGGTAGGACTTAAGGCCGTCGCGGGTCTTCGGGATCTCGGCACCGCTCATCGATGCACGCAGCCCAGCAACTCCGGTCCGGTGTTTGAACGAGCCGTCGAGATCATTCGTCGTCACCGAAATCTGACGCCGAATGGTCTTGCGACGCAAAGGGCCGCCGCCCTCCATCAGGTGCGCGGATTCGTGCAGTACCTGGTGCATTCTGTCAGAAGTATCGGGGCGGTATTGGCCCGCGGCGAAGAAGACATTTCGGTTTACGGTGAACGCGTTTGCCTGGATGCGGTGAGCCATCCGATCGGCATGAGCGTCGGTGTGGATACGCACGTCACCGACCTCTTGGCCGGTGGCTTGTTCGACGGCGCGTTGAACAGTCGGTTCGAAGGATCGGCCCCGCCCAATTGCACTGTCGAGTTCGGACGACATGGCCTGGTCCACTTCGCCACCAGATTGTCCAACTGCGGCTGTGGCAACAGACCGTCTGATCCGCGTCCCTTCGGCGGAGGTGGGCATGGATGGTGCGTTGGATGCTCGGCGTTGTTGCAGCGTTGCCATCCCACGATCGGCAACAGTGTCGGCCCGGTGTTCCGCCACGTCGTTCGCGTCGCCCACTACATAGCGAGCGCTGATCCGGGTGGCTGCAATTGGCGATTCAACGGTCGACTCGAAGACTTCGTCTAATTCTTCGATTCGCTGCACCCGCTCGAATATTGTCGGAGAATAGCAACTCCGAATGGATGTGAATGGTTTGGGACTGAAGCCTCTCATTGCCGTTCACACCGAGTCGTACGATTGAGTCATGGGTCGGAGCACGGCACTTGCGATGGGTTTGGCGGCCGCTGCGGCTGTGGTTGGCTACGACCTGACGCAACGTCGGCACGCAGTGCTACGCAACTTTCCGTTGTTTGGGCACCTTCGGTATGCGCTCGAGGAGGTCGGGCCCGAGCTCCGGCAGTACATCGTCACTAGCAACACGGAGGAGAAACCGTTCGATCGCGATCATCGGCGCTGGATCTACGCGTCGGCCAAGCACGAGAACAACTACTTCGCGTTCGGCACGGTGCAGGACCTCGAGACTTCACCGAGCTATCCGATCATCAAGCACTCGCCGTTCCCGATCAGCTCGCCGGTTGTCGGTGACCCCGACTATGACGCGCAGCACCAGATAGCGGCAGCGAAAGTGATGGGCGCGGCGAGGGGTAGACGGCACAGTTTCAGGCCGTCGTCGGTGGTGAACATTTCGGGCATGAGTTTCGGCGCGCTGTCATCAAATGCGATCATGGCGCTCAATCGCGGGGCGCTGGCCGCCGGTTGTCTGCACAACACAGGCGAGGGTGGCATCTCGGACTACCACCGCCAGGGCGGTGAGTTGGTGTGGCAGCTCGGCAGCAGCTACTTCGGGGCGCGTGATGAACAAGGCCGGTTCGATCTTGCCCGGCTGTGCGATGCTGTCGAAGAGAATCCGGTTCGCGCGATCGAGATCAAACTCAGCCAGGGGGCCAAGCCGGGGCTCGGGGGAGTGCTCCCTGCGGCAAAGATCACTCCGGAGATCAGCAGAATCCGCGGAGTTCCGATGGGTGCTGATTGCATCAGCCCTGCCGCGCACCCCGAGTTCCACGATGTCGACTCGCTGCTCGAATTCGTGGAACGGATTGCGGACGCGACCGGACTTCCGGTTGGCATCAAATCGGCGGTCGGGGAAGCAGCGATGTGGAGCGAACTTGCTGAAAGAATGGCATCTGAGGATCGCGGCGTCGACTTCATCACGATCGACGGTGGCGAGGGCGGAACCGGAGCGGGGCCGCTCGTATTCATCGACCAGGTGTCACTTCCATTCAAGGTCGGATTCGCCAGTGTGTATCGCGAGTTTGCCCAGCGGGGAATCACCGATCGGATTGTGTTCGCCGGGTCGGGCAAACTCGGCTTCCCCGACGACGCGCTGTTCGCCTTCGCTCTCGGTTGCGACCTGGTGAACGTTGCGCGTGAGGCGATGATCTCGATCGGGTGTATCCAGGCGCAGCGCTGCCACAACGGCAAGTGCCCGACCGGCGTAGCGACGCAGAATCCGTGGTTTGTGCGCGGCTTGGATCCGGAGCTGAAGTCCGAGCGGCTTGCGAGTTACGTCATCACGCTCCGCAAGGAACTGCTCGCCCTCAGCCGTGCGTGCGGTGTAGAACACCCCTCGCTGGTGACACTCGATCACATCGACGTAGTAGACGACCGGTTCGGCGCTACCTCGTCCCGCGAGGTGTTCGGGTACGAATCGGATTGGGGCGTCCCGTCGGTCTAGTCGGCCTCGAGGCGGACGACCCTCCTCGGTCTTGGCCGCTGATTTTCCGGGTCGGCCTACGAGTTCAATTGTGGAGGCTGCTGATGTTCAGGGCCTGGCCTACGAGTTCGATGATGGCCCAATCGCATCCGGCGGCTGCCGCCTGATCAAGCGCGTACCGGGCGAACGCGCTTGCACGCCCGGAGATCTCGTCGATGTTCGTCTGGCCGAGCCACACGTGGTATTCGCCCCTGATCTCGTCGCAACCGTCACGCTGTAGCACCAGGTCGAGTTCGCCGATGGCGGCGGGGCGCCCATCCTCAAAGGTAACCGTCGCGCTCTCCACGGCGATCCCGTACGCCCCTTCCTCCATACTGCGGGCAATCATTTCGTCGGCGATCCCGGTGGAGTACGCGTAGACGAAGAGCGCCTTCGTCGCTTCGATGAGTTCGGTGACCTGTTCCTCATTTTCGAGTTCATCATCCTGCGACGACGGGGCGCGGATGGCCAGCTTGGCGTCGCGATAGCTGTTCCAGAGTTCAACGCCAGTGGCGTCGTACCCGTCGGGACGGGAGATGCCGCGTTCCCACGTGTCGAGGAATGTGGAGCTGATGTTGTCGATCTGGGCGTACTCCCAGCGTTGCGCGGGCACGGTGGGGGCCGTCGCCGGGCTGGGCTCGTCGCCCGAGCACGACGACGTGAGTAGTACGGCGACGATGACCGACAGAATCCGTCGGGTACACATGGCGACCTCCTCGAGATCATCGTCTCGCACGGCCAGCGGCCCGACCAGGGTCGGTGGTCACAGGTCTACCCACGGCGACCTCCGCGAGGTCAGGCTTGGTCGATGATCTCTCTGCCGATATGGGCAGTTATGAACTCGATGAGGGAGGTCAGTCTCGAACGGGTCATCGTCGAAGCAGTCGCCCTCGCTCTACGCGGCCGTTGACGGCGCGGTTGAGGCGGCGCTCACCCGTCGTTCGTTGGTGAGTTGC
>JADWMG010000273.1 GCA_015767405.1 Actinomycetota bacterium | reverse complement strand
ACCCGCATACAGCACTCCTGCACCAGCGAATGATGCCAGCGCGCATGCGAATGCGGCGACGATTGTGAGTCGCTGGGCCCAGGTGCGCGGTACCCGTTCGGTCTCCGTAGGGTCCGCAGGGGTGGAGTTGTCGTCGGACATCTCTGCCCGACGCTACCGCTCTAATAGGGAGACGTCAGCGCGCCTCGATATAGATGTCGACGCGCCGCACGAGGATCAGGGCAGAACGACGACCTGCGTACCGATCTGGGCCCAGTTCCACATCCAGATTGCATCTGGCAGTGCCTGGCGTACGCAGCCACCCGACAGAGGTTGACCGAGTTGGGACCACGACTGCACTGGGCTGCCATATTGGAATGGAATCTCGTGGAATCCAATGTTGCCGCCTTGCGCTCCATGAGCGAAACGGACCATGTAACCCCAGGTGATCGATGGGTTGTTGATCGAGTAGGTGTATCTCGAGCGTGAGAACACCTGGTAGGTGCCCGGCCGCGGATCGAGGGGGGTCTGCTTGCCTGAAACCCTGTGGGCCTTGATGATCTGGTTGTTGCCGTCGATTGCCCACACAGTCTGCTGGGACTTCGAATAGACGGCTCGGCGACCTGACCCTGAATTTGCCGGAAGCCGGAACGGGTCCCATGGTGCCTGCGTTGTTGGAGGTGGTGGAGGTGGCTCGAGCTGTACTTGCGTTCCGCGTCGCGGCGTTTCGCCAGGGGTCTCGGCGGGACCGAATGGCGGCGTCGTAACCGGTTCTGTGGACTCGGTGATGGGCGTTTCCGACGGCGTGTCTTCGAGCGCGGCGTCGATACTGGTGTCAGTGGATGACGGGGTCGTGTCGTCGGCTAAAGCGGTCGTACTCAATGTGAGTACGGAGGCAGTAGCCGCCGCGAGCAATCCCAACTTCGCAAGCATCGCATCAACATTATCGGGGAAATGATGTGACATGGGTCACATCGCAATGGCGCTTGTGGGAGTCAGTCGGGCGGTGCCAGTGTCACATCGGTCGTCAACGCCGCGCCGGTGGCGATTTCGAGACTCAGAACTGAACCGGCATCGACCAGGTCGGTCTGTCCGAGCGCGAGTTCTTCGTGCAGCTCGCTTGGAGCGCTGATGAGTAGCGACTCGACCTTGGCGCGTTGGCTCTGCTTGGCCTCGGTCTTAGCCCTGCGGACCTGGGTGAGGACTTCGATGGTCGGGTCGATCAACGTGGCATCGCCGCCGAGGTTGCTGGGTGTCGGCCAGGTGGAGCTGTGGATACTCGTCGTATGCCACCAGCTCCAGGCGTCCTCTGTTGCGAACGGCAAGGTGGGTGCAAAGAGTCCTTGCAACGCTGCGAGAGCGGTCCGCAGAGCGCGCTTGGCGGAGTCGGCGGCCTCCGGCCGCTGCTCGTTGTAGGTGCGGCCCTTCACCAACTCGACGTAATTGTCGCAGAACCACCAGAAGAACGCCTCGGTTCGTTCGAGGGCTCGTGCGTAGTCGAACGACTCGAATGCGATCGTTGCCTCGGAAATGACCTCATCGAGCTTTGCCAACATCGACCGATCGATCGGATCGGTGATCCCGTCTGCCAACGTGAGCTCATCGGACGGGGCGCCGAACTGGAGAACAAATTTGGATACGTTCAGCAACTTGTTGGCGAGCTTGCGGCCGACCTTCATTTGGTCTTCGCTGAACGCCGTGTCGACTCCAGGTCTGGCCGAGCCGGCCCAGTAGCGGACCGCATCTGTTCCGTACGTTTCGAACAGATCCATCGGAGTTACCACGTTGCCCTTTGACTTCGACATCTTCTTGCGATCGGGGTCGAGGATCCAGCCTGAGAGCGCAGCGTTCTTCCAGGGAGCACAGCCGAACTCGTGGTAGCTCCGCGTCATCGTCGAGAACAACCATGTCCGGATGATGTCGTGACCTTGCGGCCGCAGGTCCATAGGGAAGACGCGGTCGAACAGGTCGGAGTCTTCCTCCCACTTACCCGCGATCTCGGGAGTGAGAGAAGATGTTGCCCAGGTGTCGAAGATGTCGGGGTCGCCCATGAACCCGCCGGGCTTGCCGCGCTGGTCTTCGGCGTAACCGTTCGGTACCTGTGTGGATGGATCGATCGGAAGTTCGGACTCGTCGGGCGTGATCAACTTCTCGTAAATCGGCTCGCCCTGATCGTCGAGCGGATACCACACCGGAATTGGAACCCCGAAGAAGCGCTGTCGGCTCACGAGCCAATCGCCGTTGAGACCTTCGACCCAGTTGTCGTAGCGATGCTGCATGTGACTGGGGTGCCAGGCAACTTCCGCACCAAGCTTGACCAAGGCGTCGCGCAGGTCAGCATCACGCCCTCCGTTGCGGATGTACCACTGGCGTGACGTGACGATCTCCAGGGGTCGCTCGCCACGCTCGTAGAACTTCACCGGGTGTTGTACAGGCCGCGGCTCTCCGATCAGGAGATCGTCAGCGATGAGTTGCTCTACGACGGCCTTTTGCGCCTGCTTGACGGTGAGTCCGGAAATCGTGGCGTAGGCGTCGGCATCGACGTCGTCCGGAGCATCGGCCAGCAACCGTCCGTCGCGACCAAGGATTGCGCGCATCGGCAAGTTCAACTCGCGCCACCAGGTGACGTCCGTCGTATCGCCGAAGGTGCAGATCATGGCAATTCCGGTGCCCTTTTCAGGCTGCGCCAGTTCATGTGCGAGCACCGGCACCTCGACGCCGTAGAGCGGCGTTGTCACAGTGGTGCCGAAGTGTGGTTGATAACGCTCGTCGTCGGGGTGGGCGACCAGAGCGACGCAGGCCGCGATCAGCTCCGGGCGGGTCGTGTCGATGTCGATTGCGCCGTCACCGTCCGAGCGAGCAAACGGGATCTTGTGGTACGCGCCCGGACGTTCCCGATCTTCCATCTCGGCTTGCGCGACAGCGGTGCGAAAATCGATGTCCCAGAGTGTTGGCGCTTCCTGGCTGTAGGCCTCGCCTCGTTCGATATTGCGGAGGAAGGCGCGCTGGCTCGCGCGCTGAGCCCGCTCGTCGATCGTGGCGTAGTTCTGGGACCAGTCGACCGAGAGGCCGAGCCGCCGCCACTGCTCTTCGAACACCTTCTCGTCGACCTCGACGAGTTCGTCGCAGAGTTCGAGGAAGTTCGGTCGGGAGATCGGCACTGCACGGTGCTTCTTGGGCGGGTCGCCGCGGAAGGGGGGCTCGAATCCCTCGGTGTAGTGCTGGCTCGGATCGCACCGAACGCCGTAGAAGTTCTGCACGCGGCGCTCTGTGGGCAGGCCATTGTCGTCCCAGCCGATCGGGTAGAACACCGACTTTCCGAGCATGCGTTGGAATCGGGCAATGATGTCGGTGTGCGTGTAGCTGAATACGTGGCCCATGTGCATCGA
>JADWMG010000078.1 GCA_015767405.1 Actinomycetota bacterium | reverse complement strand
GTTCGGCCCGCCATCGCCCTGAGCTCACTCGGAGTGCGGGGACCATCGAGCGGTGGCGGGTCAAGTCGAATTCGGTCGATGGCATACCTGACGATCGCTTGCGTCAACACCTCGGTCGAGTTGTCGTGGCGATGCATGTCGGCAAGTTTGCCAGGCCGCAGGGTGCCGCGTTGGGGCGTAGGTTCGGAAGCGAGTTCTCGACGTGTCAGTCGTCGAGATCGAGAAGCTCGCTGCCCTCGTTGCTGGCCCGACCATTGCGGTACAGCGACTCGCCGAGAATTGCAGAAGCGAGTGCGCCGCTCATGATGACCACGACCGGGAACACCAGCAGGGTCACGGTGATGAGGACAGCTCCGGCCATGATGGTCAGGCTAGTGCCCGACACTCCCGGTGCCGAAAGCAGGTGGAGACATGATCGTTGACCATGCCGGTCGCCTGCATGAACGCGTAGCAGATCGTTGGCCCGACAAATCTGAATCCGAGTCTCTTGAGATCTTTGCTCATCGCCCGCGAAGCCTCCGTTTCAGCAGGCACTTCATCCATCGAGTCCCAGTTGTTCTGGATGGTGACACCATCCGTGAAACTCCACAGATACTCGACCGGATCATCCAATTCGAGCCAGGCGCGCGCATTGCCAATTGCCGCGTTGATCTTGGCTCGGTTGCGAACGATCCCGGTGTCAGCCATGCAGCGCTCCACGTCGGCCTCGTCGAACGCCGCGACCACTCGGGCATCGAAGTCGGCAAACGCCACCCGGTAACCACCCACCTTGCGGAGGATGGTCGACCACGACAGGCCGGCCTGCGCGCCCTCCAGAATCAGAAACTCGAAAAGCACGGTTGGATCGTGTTGGGGAACGCCCCACACCTCATCGTGATAATCAATGTAGGCAGTGCCAATATTGGCGCCGCCGCCCAGTGCCCAGTCGCAGCGTTGGGTCACTGAGGCTTGTAGGCCCACGCCTCGACTTCAACTAGAAATCCGGCCGGAAGGCCAGCCACAGCAACCGTCGAGCGACTCGGCCGATGGTTCCCGAGTGCCTCTGAGTAGGCCTCGTTGAAAACGGCGAAGTTCTCCATGTCTGTCAGGAAACAGGTGGTCTTGACGATGTCAGTCAGGCTTGCGCCCATCGATTCGAGTTGCATGGCAACGTTCTTCATCGTCTGCGTGGTTTCAGCGGCGACGCCGCCCTCGACCACCTTGCCGTCGGCCATGCCGCCTTGACCGGAGACAATGATGAAGTCGCCGGCGCGCACGACGGGGCTATATGGACCAAGTGGCTTGCTCATGGGCTCGACGTTAGTACGTCAGGCTTGGCGCCTGTCAGAGTCAGAACTCGTTGGCCGCGGCGGTGGCCGGCCATCTCGGGGGGTAACCGTCGACACGCCACGCGGCAGCGGCCACCGCAGCGAACACCGCATCGCTACCGTTGAGGGGCGCACCCTCGTCGGGCTCGAGCGTGATCTCGATTCGTGGTGTCTCGGGCGCCCGCAGAATTCCGAACGATCGAATGGTGAGATCGAGTGGAGTCCCGTCAATGTCGACGGCCAGCGCTTCCGAACGGACCCAGCCGAGTGCCATGTGTGCTGCACCGATGCAATAGGAGCGGAGAACGACTTCGTCGAGTATCTCACCACAGCGAACAGACACCGAGACAACATCCTCGCCGCTCTGCTCACTAATCGATGCCTCTGCCGTCGCCCCGTTCGGAGCCGCAACACGATCCGTACTCCCGTTGAGGCCACTCAACAGGATCAGCGCCTCAGCCCATCCAACCGCACGTAGAGAGCCTGAGATCGGCGGCCCAGCCACATCAACGAACTCAACCTCGAGGAGTGGGGCCGCCGCCTTGATGGTCTTCCGAATGTGATCCACCGCGCTGTCCGAACCAGGGCGCGCGAGGCGGATGATTCCCGACCCATCGGCGCGGATCCCGGCGCCGATGGGCGATCGTTTCGGCCCCAGACGCACGGTGTCTTCCCGCGTCATGATCACGCGAACTGGCCGACCATGGGTGTCCGCCAATTGTCGGGCGACTTCTGCCACGCGCGAATCACGTTTGCCACCGAATGCTCCTCCGTTACCCAGGGGCGACACGGGATCTCCGCCAGGTTCGCACCATGCCGCGTCCGGCTCGAGGTACGCGGGCTCGACCCAGGTTGTCTGAAGTGTTCTCACCCACTCACCTGGGGGTGGCTCGATCGGCCACGTGATTGACGCGGTGGTGCGACGGCCCTGAATCTTGCCCGCCGCGATGCGAGCCCCGCTCAGTGTCTCGGCGACGACCCAGGTGCCACCTTCGCCGAGCATTGCGACCAACGCTCCCTCGGGAGCGAGATCATCAGCGAAGCCCCCTTGCCCCAACGCAACTTCCGGTCCAACAGCCTGGGGGTCGCCGCCTTCGAGTTCCGCCCGTTTGGATGCAGCTGCATAGTCCCGGCTGTCGGTGCCGGCGGCAAGTTCACGACGATCGACACACGCGTCGACGACTGACTTCCAGCCTGTGCAGCGGCAAAGGTGGGCGACCAACGCCTTGTCGACAGCACTGGCATCGACCTGAGATTGCTCAGGTAGTGCGGCGAGGCGCATGACGATGCCGGGAGTGCAGAACCCACACTGGCTGGCACCAGCGGCGCAGAACGATTCAGCCCAGGAGTCAGCCTCTGGCAGGCCCTCAACTGTCGTGACACTGCGCCCGTGCACACGTTTCACCGGGGTAACGCAGGCCACGCGCGCCTTGCCATCGATCCACACGGTGCAGCAGCCGCATTGTCCCTGCGGACTGCAGCCGTCCTTCGGCGAAAGCACCCGCAGTCGATCGCGCAGCACTTCGAGAAGCGAGGCGCCATCATCGCGCACCGCGACGTTCTCACCGTTCAGCTCAAACTCGATCACGCCACAGCATGTTCCACAAGTTTGTGTCAGCACAAACCGGTGGCGCAGCCGTAGGTGCCGACACAAACCTACGGCCCAGCCCATCCCCAAAGTTTGTGTCAGCAGAAACCTGTGGAGCACCAGTAAGTGCTGACACAAATCTTGGCTTGGGGAGGATCTGAGCGAGGCGAAGGTCACTAAACGGGCGCCCGCGCCACGCCTCGTACCTCGTCGCCAGTATTCTCAGATGCGATCAACATGACGAAACTCCCTGATATCTCAGTCTTCAACGGTCGAGTCTCTCGACGTGGATTCCTCGCCGGAGCTCTTGCCACAGGCGCGCTGGCCGCCTGCGGCTCTGATAGCGGAGGCTCGGCTGCGGATACAGCTGACACCGTCGCTGGGAGCGCCGCCGACTCGGTGGCAGCCAATTCGGGCGATTTTGACACCGGCGAGCAGATCTACACGCTGATTCAGCGCTTCCCCCAGAATGTGCAGATCCCCGGACCGACCCGGCTGCCGATCAGCCTGTCGACGGGTTCGGCACAGATCATCAGTGACGGGCCGACGACGCTGACCGCCCAGGTCACCGACCTCGACGGCAACGCAATCGGCAGCCCGATCTCGGCTGGTCGACGCGACGTAGAGCCAGGGGCCTACTACGACTTCCGCCCCGTGATGGACGAGATCGGCTTCTACCAATTGCGAGTCGAGGGTGGCCCAGTCGACGGGGCGACTTTCGAAATAAGTGACCCCGCAGCGGTGCCTGTTCCGTTACCCGGCCAAGAGATGCCACCATTCGATACTCCGACATTCGATGAACCTGCCGGAGTCGACCCAATCTGCACGCGCGAGCCTGAGCCGTGCCCGTTCCATGAGGTAACGCTCACCGAGGCTCTAGCCGCAGGCAAACCCGTCGTCTACCTCGTCGGGACCCCGGCCTTCTGCTCTACCGGGAGCTGCGCTCCAGCTCTGGAGTCGCTAATCGACGTCCAAGACCAGTTCGGCGATGCGTTCACGTTCGTGCACGCCGAGGTATACACCGACGACACCGCGACCGTCGTGGCCCCTGCCGTGGACGCTGCGGGCCTTACCTACGAACCCGTGTTGTTCGTCACCGACGCCGCCGGAGTGGTAGTAGAGCGGCTCGATGCCGTGTGGGACGAGACCGAACTCGTCGAAGTGCTTACCAACGCCTCCGCCTGAGGCAACCGGAGCGTCAGGAAAAGCTGTCGCCGCAGCCGCAGGTACGCGTGGCGTTCGGATTCGTGATCGCGAACCCCGCGTCTTGGAGACCATCTTTGTAGTCGAGCGTGGCACCTTCGAGCAGCTGAGCTGAGGCCTGGTCGACGACCACCCTTACGTCGCCGGCATCGCCGTAGGACTGCCGAGTGTCGTCAGCGGCGATGTCGCCATCGAAGAACATCTCGTAGGAGAATCCACTGCAGCCACCAGGGCGAACAGCGACGCGCAGCGCCAGATCTTCGGCACCTTCGTCAGATAGCAGTTGACGGACCTTGACGGCGGCGGAATCGGTGAGTGTGATCATGGAACCTCCTGGTTTCGGATGAACAGATTAGCGGGACGAGACCGTGACCCGGCACGGCGTGTGATTGGTGAGTGTGCAGAACTCGCTGACCTCGGCGTCGCCCATTTCGGCAACGAAACCCGCGATCAGGCCGCGGTGAAGCCCGCAAACGAGTTCAGGGTGTTCTTCGGCCATTTCGACGAATGGGCAGTTCGCAAAGGCAACGATTGCGGCGGCGTCACTGGGAACATCTGCACTGTCGACCGCACCGATACCATCCCGACCATCCGCGACAAAGGGGTCGAAGCCGAGGCGATCGAGATCAGCCACCAGTGCTCCGAGTGTCGACCGGGCGTTTTCGAACGGCACAGCTCGAGTGGCGCCCTCCGTGCGACCAACGGCCTCGGCATCATCGGCGCTCGCCTGAAGCCTTGCTGCCATATCCAGCACCATCCGTGCCAGTACGGGCATGGTCGGCGGTTCGAGACCGAGTGACGGCGCATCGGGGGCAATCGAATATCTGTGTTGTGGACGGCCCACATCGCCGCGCCCACTGACCTCGACATCGATAAGGCCGATTTCGCGCATTCTGTCCAGGTGCGGACGCACCGTGTTCTGATGGAGACCGAGTGATTCAGCGATATCAGATGTAGTAAGTGCTCGGGGAGACCGCGCCAGATCGAGGTAGATCGCGTAGCGCGTATTGTCGCCAAGTGCCTTCAACACGTCGAGCCGAAGAGGCGCTCCACCGCCGAGATCACAATCCACACCCGAAGATTACACGGACTTCGCCGGTAAAATGCGCGCCATGACCGCCACTGCCGCTCCACCCACAGTGGATGAAGTGATGGCTGTACTTCGCTCGGTGATCGATCCCGAGCTCGGAACCGACATCGTCTCCCTCGGAATGGTGCCGTCTGTCGAAGTCGCTGAGAACGGCGTGGTCACCGTTGGCGTCAAGCTGACCATCAGAGGCTGCCCGCTCCGTGCGGAGATCAAGCAAGAGATCGAGAGCCGCGTCTCACTGCATCCCGGAGTCACAGATGTCGAGATCTCCTGGGGGGAGATGAACGACGAAGAGCGCAGCGCGGTGATGACCAAAGCTCGCTGGAACGCGCGCGAGAACGCACCAGACACCGAGGTTCCCCTCTCCTGTCGAGTGCTGGCGATTGCAAGCGGAAAGGGGGGCGTCGGCAAAAGCTCAGTCACGGTCAACCTTGCCGCAGCGCTGGCAGCCAAGGGGCACATCGTCGGCGTGCTCGACGCCGACATATGGGGCTTCTCCGTTCCCCGTCTGCTCGGCATTGCCGATCGAATGGAGGCGCGCACAGTCGAAGGCTCCGACAAGCCGAAGATAATTCCGCATGAGCGCGCAGTCGGAAGCGGCATGCTGAAAGTCGTATCGACTGGTTTCTTGGTCGACGAAGACACAGCGCTCATGTGGCGCGGATTGATGCTCACCAAAGCCGTCGAACAATTTCTACGCGATGTGCAGTGGGGCGATCTCGACTACCTCCTCATCGACATGCCACCGGGCACCGGAGATGTGCAAATGGGGCTCGCGCGGATGCTGCCCCGCACAGATCTCATCGTCGTAACCACACCGGCACGTGCCGCTCAGAAGGTCGCTCAACGCGCTGCAGACATGGCCAGACGAAGCTTTCTGAAAGTTGTGGGCGTAGTCGAAAACATGAGCACGTTCACGTGCGACCACGGTGAGTCCTACGCGCTGTTCGGTGAGGGTGGCGGTACAGCGCTGGCCGAATCCATCGATGCACCACTTCTCGGGAGAGTGCCACTCGAGCCAGCCGTTTCGGCCGGTGGAGACTCGGGCAATCCCGTATCGCTCGATGGCGACGGTGCTGCGGCCGTCGTTTTCCGGGCCATCGCCGACCGGATCATCGACGAAATCTCGCCTCCAGTGTCCGTCGAAGACATCGACATGGCAGGGTGCTCTGCTCGTCTGTTCGACACAGTGAACGATGCCTTCGCCAAGATTGACGCCGAGGGCTGACCTATCGGAAAACACCGAGGCCGTGGCAACGATCGAGCCGGATCAGATCAGGCCAGATCGTCGTAATCGGGATCGCCCGGCATTGCAACACCGATGATTCTGCCGTCTTCGTTCCGGCGGAGCTTCGGCAGGACACAGACGGGGTTCTCAACGCCAGCGCCGGCGGCGAGAGCCGCATCGGTTGAATCGTGGGGGAGCAGGAAGCGCAGGTTGGCAATCGTCGGTGGCATCATCATCAACTCGCCCTCCTGCTGCATCCGAAGAGCATCCGCAGGCCGAACCCAAAGACTGTCGACAGTTTCTTTGTCGTCGTGGAGAGGCTCTTGATCAGCCGGCGCTTCGGTGAGGAAGAACCGGGTGTCGAATCGCCTGCGCTCCCCCATCGGAGTAATCCAATGATCTACGTAGTGTGTCGTCGACAGGTCGAGTACCAGATCGTCGCGGCGGCATAGTTCGACGACTGAGAGTGAGCCGTCGTGCACAGCGTGCCGGTCCTCGTTACGAAGCTGCAGAGCACCGCCCAAGCGCGACTGGGCAAGCAGCACCCCGGCTTCTTCAAAGCATTCTCGGATCGCGGCAACCCAGTAGGCAAGCCCCCCGCTGTCGATCCCTAGCTTCGCTGACGCCTCGGCATCGTCCAGCCCCTGACAATAAGGCGCGATGTCGGTCGCACCGTCCTCTACATCGACACGCCCACCAGGAAACACGTACATACCGGCACCAAAAGATGCCTTCGCGGTGCGCCGCATCATGAACACCTCAGTCCCAGCCGGGCCGTCAATGGCATCGCGTACCAACATCACGGTGGCGGCGGGGCTGACCGGAACGAGGGCTGGGTCGAATCTGTCGGAAGTGTGCTCACTCATGCCCGGCCGACGGTACCGAATTGAAGGACGCGATGGGGACTTGGGCCATCGGGTCGCGGCTTGACGGGTCTAGGTTTGCAGGATGCAAACGGCACCATCGAACGCACCGAACGTCCCGAGTGATGTCCTGAAACACATCGGACCGCGGGAGCAGTTGATTATCCCACTGGCCAACGGTGAGCCGACCGCCGTACTCGACGCGATCGAAGCTGCCGCAGCGGAAGATGCCGACCGCTTCGACGAAGTTCGCGTCCATCAGATGCACGCGATCCACGACCGGCCATACCTCCATGGAGAGTTCGGCACCCACCTGAAGCACATCTCGTATTTTCTTTCCCACGTGACGCGACAGCCCTTTGCAGACGGAACAATTGGGCTCGTGCCCGCGCACTTCTCAGAGGTGTACAGCCTGATGCGGATGAGAGCGGAAGACCCTCTCGTCATCGCTGCCGCCTCGCCGCCTGATCAGCATGGCTATTTCTCACTAGGAGTATCGGCCGACTACACCTCCAGCTTCATCGGACGCGGCCGATTCTTCCTCGAAGTGACTGACGCCATGCCCCGCACGTTCGGGCGCAATCAGATCCACGTCTCACAGGTTGTCGGTTGGTGCCAGAGTGACCGCCCACTTGTCGAGATCATGCCCACAGCTTCGGGAAGTACCGATCGCAGAATCGCCGATCTCGTCGCGGAACGAATCCCCGATGGCGCAACAATTCAGACTGGAATCGGGGCCATCCCGAACGCAATCATGACTGCGCTCACTGGCCACAAGGACCTCGGAGTCCATACCGAATTGCTGTCCGACGGCGTCGTCGACCTCATCGAGTCAGGTGTCGTCACTGGTGTGCGCAAACGGCTCAACCGCACGAAAACTGTTGCGACATTCGCGCTAGGTACGCATCGCCTCCACAACTTTCTGCATGAGAACACAGCGGTAGAGCTGCACGCCGTCCGCTACGTCAACGACCCACGGATCATCGCCAACGAAAGAAATTTCGTATCAATCAATGCGACACTCACGGTCGACTTCCTTGGCCAGTGCGCATCTGAAACGATCGACGGCACGTACTACTCGTCATCGGGCGGCCAGAACGACTTCGCCCGCGGTGCCATGTACTCCGAGGGAGGGCAGGGGTTCGTCGTTCTGCACTCGACGACCTCACACGGGATGTCACGTATCGTCCCCCAACTCTCCGTTGGCGATGTGGTGACCACGCCCAAGAACACCATCGACAAGATTGTCACCGAGTGGGGAGTCGCAGAACTCCGTGGTCGCTCGATCCGCGAACGGACCAGAGAGTTGATCGCGATTGCCCACCCTGATCACCGCGAATCCTTGACTGAAAAGGCGCGGTTGATCGGTTACCTCTGAGCCGGCTCGTCAATCGGAACGGGTTCGTCTTCTGACCCTTCGCCGAGGGTCGAGTCCTTGTCAGCGGGTTTGATGAATACGTAGGCGGCCGCCGCTCCGACAACAACCACGAACACGATCGCAACCGTTTGCCAGTTGGTGCTCAGGAAGGCTGTCGCCTGTGCCTGCTGCTCCAGCGCCCAGTCGGTGATCGGGTCGCCCTCTTCTTTGATGTCAACCCAGTAGAAGTACCAGATCAGGTACATGCCGGAGAGTACGACGAAGCCTGCGGCGATTCGGTCGACGTATTTCAGTCCGCCTCTGAGGAACTTCAGCAGGCTTGTGTTCGCGAAAGCGAGTGCAACGGTCAGCGCGCTCACAAGCAGTGCCATACCCGCGCCATAGGAGACCACGTTGCCGACGCCGGCCACGACACCTTCTCGCGTCGTTGTGCTGAAGACGGTAGCGATGAAGAGCCCGATGGTGCAGCCAATGGATGCAACCGCGTAAGCAATACCGAACACGAACATCGCCCTGATGGTCTTCTCCGGGGTGCCGTCACCGGTGTCGATTGTCGGCGTCATGAAGGGCAGCTTGTAGCCGAAGAGCATCGCAACGCCCAGCACGAGCAGGCCCACACCGATTGCGCCTGTGGCGTACTTCGCGTTCTCGTTGATCCAATTCGTGAAGTTGTACGAAACGACTCCGGCGACCAGAAACACAGCGATGAATCCGGCGGAGAGCGCGGCACTGACCAGCAACGCCCTCCGCAAGGAGGCGCGCTGCGACCCGGGCATATTTCCCTGGAGACCAAGGAAATACATCAAGTAGGTCGGCAGGAGAATGAACCCACACGGATTAACCGCCGCCACCATGCCACGGATGAAGGACAGGCTCATCAGGCGCCCTGATCAACCGCTATCAGGTCGGCAACTCTCTCGCGAAGCTCATCGGCATCGAGCACACCAGTTTGTTCGACGATCACGCCTTCCGACGTCACAAACAGCGTGATCGGGAATGCAACCGCGCCGATCCCGTTCGCCAACTCGGCGTACTGATCGCGCAACAGCTCGTACTGCACGCCTCGTTCCCCCGCGAATCGTTCCATGACTTCAACCGAGTCAATCGTATTGACACCCACGAAACGGACCTCCTCACCGACTTCGGCATGTACCTCTGCAAAATCCGGGAGCTCCTTCGCGCACGGTGCGCATGTGCTGAACCACAGGTTTACGACGAGTGGATTACCGAGAAGTTCGGCCGAGGAGATCTCGTTGTCGTTGCGATCGAGGAACGTGGCGTTCGGGAAGAGATCGCCTTCCACTTCTTGGTTGCCGAGGCCATCGTTGGGACTGCCGCGACAAGCGACCATGCGAGAAGGCGCGGACGGGGAACACTCACGACGCTCAGGCTACTGAGGGGTTGTCGTTCTTGCGGGTCAGGGCACCCTGCCTTCCGGTGGTGGTGGGGGACCAACACCGGAAGGCGAACTGGTTAGGCGACGACGCCGACGGGACCGAGTTCGTCGATGACGACCTCGGGGCGTGGGTGCTTGGGTGGACGTCCGCAAGCACGCTTATTGAGGACGATGCGGCCGCCGGAAATCAGCTCTCCACCCCACACGCCCCATGGCTCCTGGCGTTCGATGGCCTCGGAGAGGCACGACGCTTGGAGTGGGCATAGGCCGCACATTGCCTTGGCCCGAGCAATGTCGATGACATTGTCGGAGAAGAAGAGTCCAGTCATCGTGCCGTTTCCATCGGCACAGCGAGCGGCAGGTGTTCTTTCTTCGCTGGTGCCGGGCGGGCTCGGACTGTCCGGCTCGAGCGGTTCGACGAGCACCGATGATCGTGGATCATCTGATCCAACGGTTCGGAGTGTGGGGGCAATGGATTTCATCGATTGTTCCTGATCAGTGAGAGAGCGCTTCAGAGCTGCGGGTGAGATATTGAAAGGGGTATCCGTGACGAGGTCGCCGGAATCGAATGTGAGAGTCATGTTCTGTTCCTTCTTGTGATGTGGTTGTTGTGGAGTGAGCGGAAGTGAGGCCGAAAAACCAAAAAGGCCGCCGGGTCCTTGAACCCGGCGGCCTCGTAAGAGGTGATCTGACGTTTGATTTACGTCAACCCTCCTCCGAGGTGGCCGGGAATGGCCCGCTTATGCATATTCGTGGTGGTAACTGCTGAAGCGAGACCAATTGCACAGAACAACGGGCGCGGAACAGCCACGTGCGATGCAAATGTCGGCACTTGGCTCATCGCTGTTCCCTTCTCTCGTTGTTCGGTGTCGGTTACCCCGCGCGGGTGTTCCGCGCAGTTCAGCTAGACAACCACGTTTCCCGGGCGCGGGTCAAGGGAGTTTCCGAAATGCTCCCTGCCGTCCCTTGGAATGAGGGCCCGATCGAGCTGATTGAATGTGGCCTATGACAACCAGAACTCGACGATTCGCGGCATCGGTAGTCGTCCTCGGAGCAAGCGTTCTCTTCGCCGTCACGCCTGTACAGGCGCACGACGACATCGTTGGTTCAGATCCTGAGTCCGGAACAGTTGTCGATGAGCCGATCACCGAAGTCACGATCGAGTTCGGTGTTGCCGTGAACGACGACGTCGAGCTGGCGCTCTTCGGCCCCGGCGACGACAACCTCATCGAAGGCACCACAACGACCATCCTCTCGCCGACCGCCGCCAAGATCGAGTTCGATCCGGTCGAGGAAGAGGGGATGTACATCGTTCGCTATCTCACTACCGCCACCGTCGATCAGCACTTCTTGGTAGGAGCCGTGTCGTTCACCTACGGATCAGCGGGTGGCGGCGCGGGCAGTGTCAATTGGTTGCTGTTCGCGATCCCGATGATCATCATCTTGGCGATAGGTACCGCGTGGAGTTACAAACTTCACCGCAACCAGACGGCCGCTGACCAATCGGGGAATGGGTCAGAAGTCGACGATGATCTTTCCGACGTTGGCGTTTGACTCGATGTGCCTGTGAGCATCAGCGATCTCTTCAAACGGGAATCGAGAGTCGATCACCGGGCGCAACTCGCCGCTCTCGAATAGCGGGATCATTTCGTCGATGAAGCGCTGACACAGCGCCAGTTTCCGTTCGAGTGGACGAGCACGGAGCGTGGTGCCAATCCACGTTATTCGCTTGGACAGGATTAGCCCGAGATTGACGGTCGCCGAAGCCCCGCCCATCAACCCGACCTGGATTATCACCCCATCGGTGCGAACGGCCTTCAGGTTGCGATCTGTTTCCTCGCCGCCGATCACGTCGAGGATCACGTCGACACCACCCGGCACGAGGTCTCGAAGGGCTCCCAGCCAATCCGATGGGCTGCGTTCGAGAACGACGTCAGCGCCGAGTTCACGACATGCGTCGGCCTTACCGGCTGAGCACGTAACCGCGATCCGTGCGCCAATTGCTTTGGCAATCTGAATAGCTGCCGTACCGACGCCCGATGCGCCAGCGTGCACGAGCGCCCAGCGGCCGCTTGTCAGACCTCCCTGAACGACGAGCGCATCCCAAGCCGTCAGAAAGACTTCGGAAATTGCCGCAGCGTCCTCAGAGGCGACCGACGATGGCACCGGCAGGGCTTGGCGGCTGTGAGTGACGATCTTCTCGGCGTAGCAACCGCCGGCCTCGATACCCATCACTCGGTCACCTATCGACCACTGCGTTACCTCGG
This sequence comes from Actinomycetota bacterium, assembly GCA_015767405.1. GTDB lineage: Bacteria > Actinomycetota > Acidimicrobiia > Acidimicrobiales > Ilumatobacteraceae > Sva-07. The sequence continues at coordinate 3,463 of JADWMG010000078.1, read as the reverse complement.
CCCCGACTGTGGATACGACACCGGAGTATTCGAGGCCGGGAATCTCGATTTCCCGATTACGAGGATCGGGGTAGAGCCCCATCCGCTGCAGCACGTCGGCACGATTGATGGCTGTGTGCTCAACGTCGACGACGATCTCGTCGGGCCCAGGAGTGGGGTCGGCTACCTCCTCGATCGTGAGAACTTCAGGGCCACCATGAGAGCGAAGAACTACAGCGCGCATAGCCGGAACCTACCCGCTCGTGGCTGCACCATCCGCCTTGCGCTGATTCGTTGTTGGCCGGGCCAAAGTCAGCGTTCGACCAGCAACGCAACCGCAGCAAGCGTGTCAGCATCGGGCGCCGGTGCAATCTGGCTCGTACGCGGCACGATCTTGCCATCGGTCCACAAGGCAACCATCACCTCGGCGAAGTCCTCACTCGGCTGGAGCCCCCACTCCTCGATCGAGTGCGCTTCCTGGCTTCTCCACGGGGTTTCCGGGTCGATACCACGAAGTACGCGGTACTGGGCCCGTTCCTCGTCGGTGAGACGTTCGGCATCGATGGCGTGACCCCACTCATGGAGGATCGTGGTCACAAACTCGTCGAGCTCGCGATTCCGGTTGGCGTAGATAATCACCGCGCGATTCTCGGCGTCGGTTGAACCACCGGTTCCGGAAAGTGGGCCAGCGGTCTCGATCGACCAATCTGGGAACTCGGTTTCGAAATCGAACTGTTCCTTTGCCAGGGGAATGGCTTCACTGATCTTTTCCTCGGCCTGCTCGATTGTTTCAGCGTCGGCATCGAGTACATAAACCCGTTCGCACTCCTCGCGAACGCACACGGTGTGGGCACCCTCTTCGTCGATCCGCACCGTCGCTGTGAACGATCCGTCATCTTCGCTGTCGAACGACACAACGGTGGCACTCTCACCATCAACGGTGATCGGGTCGTCAGTAGTGGCACCTGTACCGGTCAGCTCCGCGAGTGCGTTGGCCGGACTCCAGAGCCGCTCAATCACGATCGGGGTCTGAGGGATGGTCGTAGCCGGCGTGGAGGTGGTCGGGAGTGTCGTCGTGGTCGATGTCGTTGTGGTCGGTGGCGGTGTCGTTGGTGTACGAACCTCACTCGCCTGGTACACGACGTCCTCGGACGCACCGCAAGCAGTACCTGCCACTCCAGCCAACATCAGCAGAGCGGCAACACCACGCGCTTTCACTACAGGTCAGCCAGTGACGTCAGCCGGGACATCGTCGGCGTCTGTCTCATCATCGGCTACGGGCACGCCATCTGCGACAGTGGCGGGGTCGACAAAAACATGGTCGCGGTAGAACACCATCTCGCGGATCGACTCACGGATGTCATCCAATGCCCGGTGGGACCCGTGGCCGCGAGGTCGGCTCTCATCTACACCGGGATACCAACGCTTGACCAGCTCCTTCACACTCGACACGTCGATCGAGCGATAGTGGAGATAGTTCTCGATGTCAGGTAGGTATGCCGCTAGAAATCGGCGATCGGTTCCGATCGAGTTACCGCAGAGCGGGACCGTCATGGCCTCGGGAACGTGAAGCTTGATGAAGTCAAGTGTCGCTGCCCCGGCTTGTTCGAGAGTGATATCGGACGACTTGATTAACTCGAGAAGCCCTGAACGCGTGTGCATCTCGACGACGAAAGGGTCCATCCGGGCCAGAACATCGTCGGGCTGGTGCACCACGAGATCGGGCCCCTCAGCGACGATCTCGAGGTTGTCGTCAGTGATCAAGGTCGCGATCTCGACGATCACATCGGACGTGTGATCGAGTCCGGTCATTTCGAGGTCCATCCAAACGAGCATTGGCGCCATCGTAGAGGCATCATGTTGCATGTGAACGCCTTCGCAACGCTCCTGGCCCAGCCCGGAGTCGTCGAGGTTTCCGAGCTTCGCAGCAGAGTTGGATTCATGGCGTACCACGGCGGTGCTCTCGAAGTGATGACCGATGTGATCGCGAGCAGGGCGGCGGATCGAGCCGGCGCCTCCTTCTATGCCGTCCTGATGCCGGATGGCATGATCGACCACCTTTCGTCGACGAAGGTTCGTCCGGCGGAATCTCCGCGTCTGGCTGAGTTCCTCGGTCACGTCGACATCGTTGTTACCGTGCACGGTTTCGGGCGGCAAGGTCTGTTCACCTCGCTACTCCTCGGTGGGCAGAACCGGCAGTTCGCGGAGCACGTTGCCGACACTCTCCGCGAGGTGCTCCCGGCCTACGACATCCGCACCGATCTCGAGACGATTCCATCACAGCTACGCGGGCTACATCGGGACAACCCGGTCAACTTGCCGCGCGACTCGGGCGTTCAAATTGAGCTGCCGCCGCGCGTCCGTGGATCAAGCCCGATGTGGTGGGGGCCATCGCCCAAGCCGACCGTGCCGTCGTGGGCCATAACGATCCCGCGGGCGATTGAAAGGCCCAGGCCGGCCGTGCCAGTTCGGGTGTCGCGTGCGGGGTCGGCCCGCGTGAACGGTTCGAAGGCCCGCTCGCGAAACTCCGGCGGAAAGCCATCGCCTTGATCGATGACGCGCAACACTGCTCGATCACCGACTTGCTCAACTTGCACCAGCACGACCGAGTCAGAGGGGGCGTGGCGGATGGCATTGTCGAGAAGATTGCGGATCACCCGGCCCAGCTGCGAACCATCGGCTTCGATAGTGATCCGGCGCTTCGCCTCGAGCAGAAGCTTGACATTGCGAGTTTCTGCGAGCGGACGAACGGTCTCCATCGCCTCGTCAGCGAGTTCGGTGAGATCGAGCCGGACCCGACGCAGGTCGATGGTGCCACTGACGAGCCGGCTGTGCAGTTGCAGGTCGTCGACGAGTGATGACAGTGCCATGACCTGGCGTTCCATCCCGGTGAGATACATGTCAGGATCGGTCGCCACTCCGTCACGAATGGCTTCAACGGCCGCACGTAGCGCTGCGAGCGGTGTTCGCAGGTCGTGGGAGATCGATGACAGCATCAACGACCGTTCCTGTTCAACAGCGTCGAGCCGAGCAACCATGATGTCGAAGGCCGCAGCAGCCTCGCCGAGTTCGTCGTTGCGGGTGACGCCAGTTCGTGCGGTCAAGTCGCCCTCGGTCACTCGCATGGCTGCGTCACAGATACGTTTCGCGTCGCGAGCAAGCGGGCGGGCCAACAAGACGGCCACCATTGCGGCGCCCAGCACAGCCGGCACCAATACCCACATCAGTAAGCCGAGGTCGTGGTCGTTGATGAACATCGACTGCGCAGCGATGGCGATCATCAATATGGCCACACCCAAGACGGCCAGATTGGCGCCGAGGAACCGGCCGGCCAGGCGGTTCATCCCGCGGCTATTCGATGAGCTAGGACGTTGGCCAGCTTCGGTCGTGGTGGTCACGGCTCGAACCGGTAGCCAACACCCCACACCGTGGTGATCCAGCGAGGGTGCTCAGGATCATTCTCGATCTTGTTCCGTATGCGGCG
>JADWMG010000077.1 GCA_015767405.1 Actinomycetota bacterium | reverse complement strand
TGCTAAATAGCACGAACGGGGTCAGACCCCTTTCGTGCTATTTGGTTAGAAGTCTTCGTCGAAGGCGACGTCGCCCTCTACGCCGACTTGATATGACGAGACGGTGCGCTCGAAGAAGTTCGAGAGGCCCTGCACATCTTGCAGCTCCATGAAGTCGAACGGGTTCTTCGAACCGAACTCCGGGGCGTAGCCAAGCTGTACCAAGCGTTGGTCGGCAACGAACTCTAGGTAGGTGCGGGTGTCAGCGAGGCTCATCCCCGGCACACCCTCGCCCAGCACATCCTCGGCGAATAGATGCTCACATTCGATAGCTTCGTTCATCATTGCGCGAACGTCGGCCTCGAGTTGCTCGTCGAAGAGCTCAGGTTGTTCCCTACGGACAGTGTCGACCACTTCGAAGGCGAAGTTCATGTGACAGCTCTCGTCACGGAACACCCAGTTGGTGCCGTCAGCAAGGCCGTTGAGTAGGCCCTTCGAGCGCAGAAAGTACACGTACGCGAATGCCGCGAAGAAGAACAGGCCCTCGATGCACGTAGCAAAGCAGATCAGGTTGAGTAGGAACTGCCTGCGCTGGTCAGGCGTCTCGATCTTCTGGAGGCCCTGAATTGAATCGATCCACTTGAAACAGAATTCGGCCTTCGCTTTGATCGATGGGATGTTCTCGACCGCGGAAAATGCCGCTTCGCGCTCTTTCATGTCGGGGATGTAGTTGTCGAGCAACGTCAAGTAGAACTGGACGTGCAATGCCTCTTCGTACAGCTGGCGCGACAGGTACATCCGAGCTTCAGGAGCATTGATGTGCTGATACAGGTTCAGTACGAGGTTGTTCGAGACGATCGAGTCACCAGTGGCGAAGAATGCCACCAGCCGTGACACGAGGTGCCGCTCGGCAGGCATGAGACGGCGATCGAGGTCGACAATGTCATCCGAGAAGTCGATCTCGTCGACGGTCCAGGTGTTCTTGATCGCGTCTCGATACATCTCGTAGAACACGGGATACCGCATCGGCCGCAGTGTGAGGTCGAAACCGGGGTCGAGGATGTTCGTCGAGCGCGGCGCGCCGACGGGAGAAGCCACATTGGATTCTTCGTCGAACCGTTTGTTCGGGTCGGTCTGGGAATAGTCGGTGATCGGGTCGATGAGGGCCATCAGTCGCAGGCCTCGCACGACTCGGGATTTTCCAGGCTGCAGGCGATCGCCTCTTCTTCAGTGAAGGTTTTCGCAGGGGCCGGCTCACCGCCACCAGTCGGCCCTCCACCGGACGGTGTCGAACCTGATGGTGCGGCACCGGACGTTGTTTGGTTGATCCGTGTTGCCGGTCTGCTGCGCAAGTAGTAGGTGGTCTTGAGCCCCGCTTTCCATGCATGGAGATACATCGAGCTGAGCTTGCCGATGGTGGGAGTCTCCATGAACAAGTTGAGCGACTGGCTCTGGTCGATGAATGCACCGCGCTCGGCGGCCATGTCGATCAGGGCTCGCTGTGGGATCTCCCACGCCGTGCGGAACGTCTCTTTGAGTTCGTCCGGTATGCGGTCGACGTCCTGAACTGATCCTTCCGACTTCTTGATGTCGGCGATCATCTGCTCATCCCACAGGCCTCGCGCTTGAAGTTCACGCACGAGATAACGATTGATCTGCATGAACTCGCCCGACAGCGTTTCGCGTTTGAAGAGGTTGGAGACCTGAGGCTCGATGCACTCGTAGCATCCGGCGATCGAGGCGATCGTCGCCGTCGGCGCAATAGCGATCAAGAGGCTGTTGCGAAGCCCGTACTCGGAGATGCGGGTGCGTAGGTCGTCCCACGCCAGTTCGGCGGGAGGCGTGACGCCACCGTTCTGAACATCCCAGAGGTCGAACTGGAGGTTGCCGGCCGCGGCGCGTGTTCCGTCATAGGCCTCGTGTGGCCCGTTGGCCTCAGCGAGCTCCGTTGACGCCCACAGCGCATGAAAATAGATGTGAGCACTGATCTTCTGACTCAGCTCTTTGGCGTCAGCAGAATCGAATGCGAGGCCCTTCTTGAAGAAGACATCTTGCAACCCCATCAGGCCGAGGCCGATTGGGCGCCACTTGTGGTTCGAGAACTCGGCTTCCGATGTCGGGTAGTAGTTGATGTCGATCACTCGATCGAGGAACGGCACGACCTGACGGACGACTTCTCCGAGACGGGCAAACTCGAAATCGCCATTCGAGTCGACGTACGACCCAAGGTTGAGTGAGCCGAGGTTACAGACGGCGGTATTTTCCTGATCAGTCACCTCGATGATCTCGGTGCACAGGTTGGAGAGGTGCACAACTCGTGCGCTCCCATCGCCGTTGGTGCTTCCGGTCTGGTTGCACTTCTCGTTGGATGCGTCTTTGAAGGTGACCCAGCCGTTACCTGTCTGCGCCAAAGTGCGCATCATTCGCGAGTAGAGCTGCCGAGCAGATACCTGCTTTTCGTAGAGACCTGCTTCTTCTGCGGCTAGATAAGCGCGCTCGAACTCATCACCGAACAGGTCGGTGAGGTGCGGCACATTCTTGGGGTCGAACAACGACCACTGCCAATCTTTCTCAACGCGCTCCATGAAGAGATCGGGGATCCAGTTGGCGATGTTCAGATTGTGAGTCCGGCGAGCGTGATCGCCCGTGTTGTCACGCAATTCGAGGAAGTCTTCGATGTCCGCGTGCCACGACTCGAGGTATACACACGCTGCGCCCTTGCGTCGCCCGCCCTGGTTGACTGCAGCAACCGATGAGTCAAGGGTGCGCAGCCAGGGCACGATGCCGTTCGAGAGCCCGTTGGTGCCCTGGATCAAGCTTCCCTTGGAACGCACGCGATGCCACGCAACGCCGATGCCGCCGGCGAACTTCGACAGCTTGGCGATATCGGTGTAACGCTTGTAGATGCCCTCGAGGCTGTCTTCGGGTGAATCAAGGAGGTAGCAGCTCGACATCTGGCTGTGTGCCGTACCTGAGTTGAACAGCGTCGGGCTGGATGGCAGATACGCGAGCGACGACATGAGGTCGTAGAACTTGACGACTTCTTCGATGTCAGTAGAGAGTCCACAAGCGACACGGAGGAAGAAGTACTGCGGTGTCTCGATGACATCGCGGCGTTCGGGGTGGCGAAGAAGGTAGCGATCGTAGACGGTGCGCAAACCAAAGAACTCGAAGAGCCGGTCACTGTCGCTGTTGATTGCGGCGTTGAGCGCGGGAGCATTGGCCTCGACGAACTCGAGAACGCTGTCGGCCACGAGGCCCTCGTCGTTGCCGACCTTGATCGACTCGGAAAACCACGGGATGTTCTGATTCCGAACTTCCTTGTCGACCACCGTTGCCAGCAGGCGTGATGCCAGCTTGGAATAGTTCGGCTCCTCGACGATTAGCCCGGCTGCAGTACGGATCGAGAGTTCGTCGAGCTCGCGAGTGCTGGCACCATCGGCCAACGACGAGATCGTTCGGGTGGCGACACGCATGGGATCGACACCCAGCAAACCTTCGGAGGCCCTAGCAATAGCGTTGACAATTTTGTTGACGTCTACAGGTTCGAGTGCACCGCTGCGCTTCATGACTCGCATGCCACCTGCCACGAGCGGCGCCGAACTGGCATCGGTGTTCGTCGGGTCGGCCTTCGCGGCGTCAGTCAGTGTTGGTACTGCCTGGTCGTTTCCGTTCGCGTCCGCATTCGCCCCAACGTTGTCTTCGATCAATGTCACCAATCGCTCCCTTATTCCCTCGTCATCAACCAGATTCGGCCGAATTTCACTCGTATTGCGCTCTTGTAGTCGTCTTCGAAAAGGTCCGTGAGACCACCAGATGTCGTGCTCAGTTACCAACCCCGACACCACATGTCGTGGTCACGGGTTCGTAATTACAGCAGTGAAACTACGAAGGTGTCAACAGTTACCCGATAAAGGGTCAGCACGCTGGTGCTTGGACGTCTTCGACGCGTCGGACATCGGCCAGTTCTGCCTCGATGTGCAACCTCGACCACACCGCGTCGACCGTTTCGGCCGTCGCGTAGATGAAATCGACGCCACGTTTCACGCGTTGCTCCGCATGTCGTGACGCGCGCCTGCGATCGGCCGGGTCACGCTCGGCTTCGGCGTGCCAGATCGTCTCCACCTGGAGCAGCGTTCCGTCGCGGCCGCGGATGTTGTTCTCGCGGAATTCCAGCGTCGTGCGCCATCCGGCCCGTTCAAGATCGCGTCGATCTACCTGCTGGAGTACCGCACCGTGTTGGCGCTGGCGGCGGACGCTCGTCGAGGATCGCTGGACCATGTGCCCATAATGAACGAACAAACCTGTGGATCGTCAGTCCCAACTAGGTGTGAGTTCGAGCCGAATCCCTGGGGACAACCCCGAGTTTCCTGTGTGCTCGTTGTGGGTAGGGCCGCCCGGACCCGCTACTACAGCTAGAGCTCGCCGAGCAGGTCTTCGCAGGCGAGTAGGGCCTCGAGGAAATTCGGGTCTGATGGGTCGAGCGCCTCGAGCAGGAGTTCGCCACTCGGATCGGCAATGAGATCGGCAACCGAAAACTCGGGTATGTCAGCGCCATTTTCTCGGAGGCAGTCGAACAGCGCTACGAGCGCGTCGATCTCACTTTCCCCCGGCGGCGGGAAGAAGTCGGCGCCGTCGTTGTCGGAACACGATGCTCCGACGACCGGGACCTCGAGATCGATGAGATAGGAGTTGACGACCGACTCTGCGCAAGGAATGGAGAGATATGCCGTGTGCCCCTCGGCCTCGACCGTGTAGAGCACGCCCGACGTCAAAGAGTCGGCCAACTCGACCGACCACTCATACGGGGTCGCCGGGTCACCCGTGTTGCCGACTACGAGGATGGCGGGCGCACCCTCGGCCGGTCCGATGACCAATGGATCAAGAGCCCCCGAAACCCCGATACAGGACGTGCTGGCACGCAGGAACTCATCGAAGTACGCCGATTTGGACGCGGCCGCATCTACCTCGGCTCGCACCTCATCCACTGGTGGGCGCCGTGGATCGTCTGCGCAATTGATGAAGCCATTGGCCACCTGCGAATTCGAGTAGGTGCCATCCGGAGCGCGACCAGCGTATGAATCGACGAGCGCCTGCAGAAGCGTTCCGTCCGAATCAGTTTCGGCGACATACAACGCATCGGCGAGTACCGGCCATGTCTGTTTGCTGTAGAGCGCAGCAGCGACTCCGAGCTGTAGCTCGCCAGGCGTGAGGACCCGATCAGCATCGTCGGTCATGAAGCTGCCTGCCGCGGCAATCTCTTCGACCAAACCCGTGTACACCCCGAGCGCAGGGCCGACGTCACCGAGCACACAGTCATCGTCGGAATCACAGGCACCCGCGAAACTCTCCAGGGCGGCGTCGAATCCCTCGCCCTGTTCACCATCGAGCTCAGCAAGATCGTCGGTCGGCTTGACACCACCATCCAGAACGAGCGCACGGACATTGTCGGGGAACAGCTCCGCGTACGTTGCGCCCAGCCGAGTTCCGTAGGAGAACCCGACATACGACAACTCGTCATCACCGAGAGCGTCGCGGATGAGGTCGAGGTCGCGGGCGGCGTTGTTCGTACCGACGTGCACCGCGAGGTCGAGGGATTCGTCCGTACAGGTCTCTGTGAAGCCAGCAGCATCAGCAACCAAATTGGCCCACCCCTCGTCGTCCTCGGAAGCGAGCAGAGGCACCTGGTCGTCTAGGTCATCGTCGCATTCGACAGCGGTACTTGTCCCAACGCCTCGCGGGTCGAAACTCACCAGATCGAACCGGTCAGCAACTTCGTCTGGTACCAGAACCGCCGCATTCGCCAGAAAGTCGATGCCCGACCCGCCAGGACCTCCGGGATTGAACACCAGTGACCCGATGCGCTCCCCCGGATCGGTAGTCGGAACGCGAGCAAGAGCGATCTCGATCAGTGTGCTCTCCGGCTGCTCATGATCGAGGGGCACCATGAGCGTGGCGCACTCGATGTCGACCAGGGCACTCCCGACGTCGATACAAGGCCCCCATTCGAGAGTCCCGTTATCGATCGCGGCATCAACTTCGACTTGGGGATCATCTGATGCGGTGAGAATGTTCGCCTCGACGGCGGTGACGTCGGTGCTCGAACACGCGGCCAACACCACAACGCCCAGCGTCGCGATTGCGATGGTTATTCGATGCACAGCACGACGCTACTGCTCGCCGGATCTCTGATGCCGTCAGCCGACCAAGCCTGGCCACCGTATAGCGCTCGATGCGCATGGGGCACCAGGACAGGTCGGCCAGTAGCGTCAACAGCATGAACGCGCCGATCGCCGCTCCCGACCTACAAGCCGCTGCCGACGCAATCAACCTCGCCGATGGCGTGGTCGGCAAGGCAGTTCGACAGCTGGCCGATTCAGGTGGCCCTGACGCTGAACAGGTCCTCGCATACGACATCGCCCATGCGGCCTCCGCTGTCGCCACCGCCCGGTCACTTCTCGACTACGGCGCCAAGGGCGATATCGAGGCGAAGATCACTTGCGCGTTCGCGGCTGACATGCTTCATGACCTGGCCGGCAAGGTCCTCGGTCGTGAAGACCTCTGGGGCGTGGGGATCGACCCGCTTGCCAATGCCCACGGCTTCATCAGCGACTTCCGGACGCCCCAGTTCCTGGCTTCGTTGGCCGAGCAACCTGGTCCTCGCCACCTCGACAGCGACATGGAGATGGTCGCCGACACGTTCGGGGCATTTGCCGACAACGTCATCGCCCCGCACGCCGAGCACGTTCACCGCACGAACGCCGACGTGCCAGAGGAGATCGTGACCGGGCTCGCCGAACTCGGTGCCTTCGGGCTCAGCGTCCCTGCCGAATACGGCGGCTACAGCGAAGGTGGTGACTCGGAATACATCGCGATGGTCGCGGCGACGGAAGAACTCTCGAGAGCCAGCCTCGGAATCGGTGGCTCTTTGATCACCCGACCGGAGATTCTCACGAGAGCGCTCATCAAGGGTGGTACCGAGGAACAGAAGCATCACTGGCTGCCAAAGTTGGCGACAGCCGAAGTCATGCCCGCCGTGGCAGTCACAGAACCTGACTACGGCAGCGATGTGGCTGGCATCAAGGTCACGGCCACGCCAGCCCCGGGGCCGGACGGCGAAGACGGTTGGATCATCAACGGCGTCAAGACGTGGTGCACGTTTGGTGCTCGCGCCGACGCGTTGACTCTGCTCGCACGGACAGATCCCGATCGTTCCAAGACGCACCGCGGCCTGTCGTTGTTCATCGTTCCGAAGCCTCGGGGCGATAGCCACGGCTTCGAGTTCACCCAGCCGGGCCCCGTCGTCGACGGGGCAGAGCGGATCGGCAAGATGGAGGGTCGCCCGATCGACACCATCGGCTATCGCGGTATGCACTCATACGAGGTTGCACTGGAAGACTGGTGGGTGCCGGCCGAGAATCAGGTCGGCGGCGAAGATGGCCTCGGAAAGGGCTTCTACTTCCAGATGGCCGGCTTCGAGAACGGCCGGCTGCAGACCGCTGCAAGGGCAGTCGGGGTCATGCAAGCCTCCTACGATGCGGCGCTCGACTACGCAGAGAATCGGATGGTGTTCGGGCAATCGATCCTCGAATATCAGCTGACCCGGGCCAAGCTCGGCCGAATGGCCATGCTCATTCAGGCCGGACGTCAGTTTGCCTATGCGGTGGCCACCCTGATGGCCAAGGGCGAAGGAGCGACCGAGGCATCGATGGTGAAGGCCTACGTATGTAAAGCCGCCGAGTGGGTCAGCCGCGAGGCAATGCAGATCCACGGCGGGATGGGCTACGCCGAGGAGTTCCCCGTGAGCCGACTGTTCGTCGACGCGCGAGTGCTGTCAATCTTCGAAGGAGCCGACGAAACGCTGTGCCTCAAGGTCATCGCCCGCCAGCTGATCGCCGCCAACACCACCGCATAAACCCGAACGCGTGAACAAGTTGCGCACTATCAGCGCAAGAAGTTCACGCGTTGGTGGTGGGTCCGGCGAGTTCGGCTGCTAGCTCGGCCACCGATCCGATGCGTTCGAACTCGGCGCCAGCATGGTCGTCGTAGGGGTCGAGCAGGATTGCGTGAAGACCTGCACCGTGGGCGGCCGCGATGTCCATCGTGACCGAGTCACCGACATAGGCGATCCGGGAGCGCTCGAACTCGGCGAAGTGGGGCAAGGCGTGATCGAAGATGGCCGGATCAGGTTTGGCCACGCCTACTACGTGGCTGTCGATGATGCAGCGCATTTCGACATGCTCTCCGACTCCGACCTGGCATGTCTCGCGTCGCAGCGTCCCCTCGATCTGCCCGCTCGCGTTGGACACCACACCCATCGGAATCTGTGCTCGCTCCAACAATTCGAGCGCCACGCGAGTCTCGGGGATCATCCACCGCCATACCGGAGCATGCCGCGTGCCATCGAGCACCTCGGCCGCTTCATCGACTTCGCCGACTCCGACGCCGACTGCCTCGACGTACGCAACGTTGTAAACCGACCAACTGACCTCTACCGCCCCAGCCTGCGACTTCGCTCTCATTCCCGCGTAGTGCGCTCGCCGATGGGCGTCGATCGACTCATCGCCGCCGTAGTACGCGAGGAGTGGGCCGATCACCAGCGGGTCCGGTAACACGAGAACGCCGCCAGCGTCGAACAGAACCGCGTCGAAGCGGGTCATGGAGCTCAATGCTGATCAGCCGAGTTGTTCGTGCAGGAAGGCCGTTGCCTCTGGCCAGATCCGGGATGCGAGTTCGTCGTCGCGAGTGCCCATTGCATTGTGGGGCGCCATGAAAGCATGCCCACTTCCCGGATACACGGTGAGGGTTACGTCCTTGCCAAGCTCATGCAAATGCGCTTCCAACTCCCGCGCCGCGGCCGGCGGAAAGAAGTCGTCATTCTCGGCCATGTGCCCTTGGATCGAGGCCTCGATCTTGGAGTAGTCCGGTTGATCGTCACCCTGCGGGAATCCGTAGAAGGGCACCGCCGCCTTGATCTTGTCGGGGCGCAGAGCAGCCAACACGAAGGTGAACAACCCCCCCATACAGAACCCCACCACTCCGATGCCGTCGCCGGTCGTTGCCTCGAGGTCGGCAAGGAAATCGACCGCGCCGCTCATGTCACGCGCCGCTCGGTCGGGCGGCAGCGAGGTCATCAGCTCGCCGGCCTTGTCCATTTCCGTATGTCCCGCAAGCTCCCCGCGATATAGATCAGGAGCCAACGCGACGAATCCGGCCACGGCCAACCGGTCTGCCATCTCTTTGATCCCGGAGTCGAGCCCCCACCACTCCTGGACGACGATCACGCCGGGTCCGCTTCCGCTCTCGGGAAGCGCCAGGTATCCCGACGCATCGGTTCCATTACTGGGAAATGTGACTGTTTCTGCCATGTCATCACGGTAGACGATGGGCTACCGATTGCCGATGGCCGAACACTTTGTGCGGTTACAGAGTGCCCTCTGTTCGCAACTGCCTGTGTCGTTTACGATGGCGATATGACCCAGCTCGAGACAAACCCTTCGCCGCTCCTCGAAAGCGCCTACGCCAACGACCGTGCCCGCGTCTTCCATTCGTGGTCCGCTCAAGGAGCACTCGATCCGGTGGTGATGGCGGGCGCCCTCGGCTCGAAGATGTGGGACGCTGACGGCAATACCTGGATCGACTTCACGAGCCAACTGGTCAACATGAACCTCGGGCATCAGCACCCGAAGATGATCCAGGCGATCAAAGACCAAGCCGAAGTTTTGTGCATGGTCAGCCCGGGGTTCGCCAACGACCAGCGCAGCGAGGCCGCCCGACTGATCGTCGAACGAGCGAACCGCGACAGTTCTGGCGCGGCGAGGCCCGATGGTCACTTCGAGAAGGTCTTCTTCACGAACGCCGGCGCTGAAGCAGTGGAGAACGCTGTTCGGCTCGCCAAGGGTTACACGGGCCGCTTGAAGGTGCTGTCCATGTATCGCAGCTACCACGGCGGCACGGCAATGGCCATCAGCCTCACGGGTGAGCCACGACGACTGGCGAACGAGCCAGGAATGCCGGGTCTCGTCAAGTTCTGGGGCCCTTACCCGTACCGGTCGGCATTCCACTCGGAGACGGCCGAGCAGGAATGCGACCGGGCACTGGCGCACCTGCGCGACACCATCGTGTTCGAGGGCGGAGACAAGATCGCCGCGATAGTGCTCGAAACCGTCGTCGGCACGAACGGTATCCTCGTCCCGCCCGACGGCTACCTCGAGGG
>JADWMG010000272.1 GCA_015767405.1 Actinomycetota bacterium | reverse complement strand
GCGATCGACCGTTTGGCCGCTCGGCCAACGATCGCGCACCTCCATGGCACCGAACTCAAGATGCTGGAGCAGATTCGAGGCGGAGGGGCGGAGCAATGGGCGCAGGCCGCGGCGTGGGACCAACGCCTGGTCGCGGCCGCACATCGCGCCGACCGCGTCATCGTCATCTCGAAGACAGACTGGGATCTCGCGATCGAACTCCTCGAAATTGATCCGGCCCGGATTGACATTGTGCCGAATGGTGTCGATACCAGCTCCTTCGTGCCGCTCGGTCTATCCGCAGACCGGCGGCTGGATCTCTGGCATCGGTGGCTGGTCGAAGATCCGCAAGGTTGGGACGAGAGCGGATTGCCGGGAACGATCCGGTACACAGACGACGACATCGACCGCTTCTTCGTTGATGCGACGACCGGTGAGCTGCGTCCCACCTTGTTGTACGTGGGTCGGTTCCTCGACTTCAAACGTGTGCCTCTTCTCATCCGCGCCTACGCCGAGGTTCGGAGCGCACTCGGGTACGAAGCGCCCCCGCTCGTCATCTGGGGCGGCTACCCGGGGGAGTGGGAGGGCGAACATCCGCATTCCGTCGCTACAGCGCTGGGTGTCGATGGGGTGTTCTTCGTCGGTTGGCACGGGCACGACGAACTCGCTACTGGATTCAATTGCGCCGACGTGTTCGTCGCACCCTCGGTTGAGGAACCATTCGGGCAGGTCTACTTGGAGGCGATGTCGTGTGGCATGCCGGTGATCGCCACTACCACGGGCGGCCCGCCGTCGTTCGTGAACACCGACCCGGCTCGGCTCAACGGTTGGCTCGTCGCTCCCGACGATACCGACGCTCTCGCGCGTGCGATGATCGAGGCAGCGGTCGACATGCCAGTTCGAGCCGAACGCGGACGCAACGCCAGGCTCACGGTCGTGGAGGAATACGATTGGCTTCGGATCGCCGGACGGGTCGAGGGCATCTACCTCGAACTCCTCACCTAGAACTCGCCGGATGACTCACACGCCGTGTTGCGCCGCTAGTTTCCATGTATGCGTTTTGGAGCATTCACCCCTCAGGGCTGGCGCCACGATCTCGTCGGTGTGCCGGTCGATCAGCAATGGCCAACGATTCTCTCCACCGCGAAGGTGATCGAAGACCTCGGGTTCGAATCGGTCTGGGTCTACGACCATTTCCACCCGGTACCGGAGCCGGATCAGGAACCGGTCTACGAGGCATGGACGCTGATGGCCGCGCTTGCGGCCACCACCAACAGCGTTCGGCTCGGTCAGATGTGCACCTGCAACTCGTATCGTCCGCCCTCGTACCTGGCGAAGGTCGCAACGTCGATCGATGCGATCTCGGGCGGCCGCCTCGAGATGGGTATCGGCGCCGGCTGGTATGAACACGAGTACGACGGCTACGGCTACGAATTCGCCAAGCCGTCAGTCCGGATCGGCATGCTGCGCGAAGGCGTAGAGATCATGCGTCGCATGTGGACGGAGGACGTCGTTGACTTCGACGGCACCTACTACAACCTCAAGGGTGCGCTCTGTCAGCCGAAGCCGGTCCAGGACCCCATGATTCCTATGTGGATCGCGGGGGGTGGACCCAAGCTCACCCTCAACGTCGCCGCCCGCTACGCGGACTACACCAACTTCGGATACACCTTTGACGAGTTCAAGCAGAAGAGCGAGATCCTTGCCGACCACTGCGAACGAGTCGGACGCGACTTCGACGACATCGTGCGAACCACGAACTTCAACATCGTCATCGGCGAGACCGAGGCCGAGGTCGCTGAGCGGACGGCGGCGATCAAGGCGCACTTCGCCCCGATCGTCGGAGAAGACAAGGTCGACAAGATGTTCGCCAACAACTACGTGAACGGCGGTGGGATCGCAGGCACCCCCGAGCAGATCGTCGAACGTATCGCCGAATGGCAGGCGGCGGGGCTGGGCTACGCCATCGTCTACTTCCAGGAAGCCGGGACCGATCGTCGCGGCCTTGAGCTGTTCGCCGATCAGGTGATGCCGCACCTGACCTGATCTCCCGGTGAAGCCTCGCCGCCGGTAGCGTTGGCTCCACGATGCGGACTCTCGGCAACATCCTGTGGTTGGTTCTCGGCGGACTACCGATGGCGTTCGCCTATGCCGCTGCCGGCGTGGTTATGTTTGTGCTGATTATCACCATCCCCTTTGGGGTTCAGGCATTCAAACTCGCTGGATTCGCGCTTTGGCCGTTTGGGCGAGTCATGGTCGAGATCCCCGGCACGGGCGGGTGTCTCAACACGGTCGGAAACATCATCTGGATCGTTCTCGCCGGGATCTGGCTGGCGATCGCTCACCTCTTCTGGGCTCTGCTGCTGGCGATCACGATTATCGGCATTCCATTCGCTGTTGCGAATGTCAAGCTCGCCGGGGCGGCGCTCGTGCCGTTTGGACGAACCGTGATGTCGAGTGACGCGGCAGCGGCACAGGGCTATTCCGTGGTCGTTGGCGTGCAGCCGCTCGGCTGAGGCTGACCTGGCCGATTGCCCACCGATATTGATGGGCGCCCATTCCGCGGGCTGACGGCGCCGAACGTGGTGGAGAACCCTGGGTACGGGATCTGCGCTACCGCTCGATGTCGTTACTGAGATGCAAGCTGAACCGTCCGCAATACTCGAGGTCTTCGAGACGAAGTTGTGGTCCCGCTGCGGCCCCTTCGTCGACAGAGTGCCGGTAGCGTTCGAGAATCTCCAGAGGATCGGTCGAATTGAAGTCGCGCGGACCCTGGACGCCGAGGCCGCTCAGGAAGTGGGCGAACGCAGGGCCGACCCCATTGATCCTGACCAAGTCGGAGAGTTCGAGGGCGCGAGCGAGCCGTTTGCCGTCCAGGTCGTGCTCGACGGCAATCGCCCGACGTTCCGAGGGCAGGGCGCATCGTTCATAGAGGTCCTTGGTAGACCGGATCCGGGCCATGCGCAGACGTTCGAGTTCCGGCTCTTCGAAAACGTCGAGTTGGGAGAGCGAAACCGGCTTGGACACGTACGAGTTGACTTCGCGCTTCAGCACGGTGAGGTACATCTCGTTGACGCTCAGACTGGCCGCCAACTCGGCGTATCGCTCCTTGTCTCGGAGCAGACCCTGGAGGTCTTCGAGGTTGTCGATGCCCATCCGCCTGAGCTCCGCCACAACGCCTGTGATCCCCTCGGCGAGCAGCTTCCGGCTCGGTAGGAGATCGATGGTGAGGATCGTCTCCTCGAATGCGCCGAGGCTGATTGAGGTGAGGTCGGTCGAGTACATCGTCCCTCCCGCGGGTGCCCTCCGGGATACCGACATGGTATGCGGGTATGCGGCAAGGTGATAGGCGTGGTCTTGACCTACGACCGATGGCTACGCTCAGCGAGATGGGTG
>JADWMG010000076.1 GCA_015767405.1 Actinomycetota bacterium | reverse complement strand
CGCCTCCTCGTACGACGGGAACTCCACGATCAGCACGTACGTGTCAGGTTCGTCCCGGTCCCGACAGATGTGTTCCGACAATGTGGTTCGCACGCCGGCGGACTCGGCTAGCCACTTCTCGTGCAGCGTCTCGAACTCGTCGAAGCGCTTCGTCCTGAACTCGATGATCTGCACATATCCCATAACGATTCCCCCGAATCTGACGGCTTATCTGGTGGGTCGATCATCGCGCAATTATTGGAGCAATGCCACCACGCCTATGAGACAATTGGACCAGACCAGTTGCATCATCTTCTCGACGGCCCGTCGTCAGAACTTGCCGGTATTGGGCTGGGGGCCATCGGGGACCGGCTCGGAGTTGTCCCAATGCTCGACTATGAGTCCGTCTGCGACGCGGAACAGATCGAATCTGGCCATGTCGTATCCATCGACGTTGACGAGGCTGTACGACACGATGAGGTCACCTTGCCCGATGAGCTTGAAGACGTTTTTGTAGATCACGGCCTTGCCCGGGCCCTCCATGAACTCGACGAAGCCCTCGACCCCGTCAGCCACTCCGGTGCTGTGTTGTGTGTAGCGGGCTCCGGTGTATGCCTCAACGGCGGCGCGGACGTTTCCGTCCCGGATCCCCTCGAGGTAGAGGGCGGTGGCATTGGCGAGTTTCTGACTCATTGGGTTCCTTTCGGTGCTGGGCCAGGGCTGGATGATCAGGTCAGCCGATGCCTCCGGGCCGCGGCGGTATCAGTCATCGTTCTCCTAGGTGTTCCTCGCGCGGATCTTCGCGAACTTGCTCGCTGCCTTGGTGGGGTTGCGTGACCGCAATTCTGATGAAGGGGTTGTAGGCGGTCAGTCCGCCGAAGCTGCAGGTGAGAGGGGTGAACTCGAGGGGTTCGCTTCGACTGCTACCGACAGCCGCCGACTCGCCCGATATCGAACCACCCAAACCGAGGTGGCCGCACCTAAGCACATTGCCGCCACGCCTACGGCGAAAGGCGTAACGGAGTCGGTCACCTGGCTGCTGATGAGCGCTCCGAGAGCAGCGCCTCCCGCGATGCGCACTGCCCCGGTCAGCGCGGAGGCGGTGCCGGCGATGTCACCTACCGGTGTCATCGCGGCGGAGTTGAGATTTGGCAGTAGGAACATGAAAGACGCAAGAATCAGGCCGAGAGTAGGCATGAAGAGCCAGATGTTCGGAACGCCGTCGCCGACGATCGCGAGGGCCACCAGTAGTGCGCAGAGCGGGAGGATGACACTGAAGGCCCCCGTTACGACGCGTTCGATGCCGAAGCGATCCACGGCCCGCCCGTTCATGAAAACAGTGATGGCGAAGAGGACGGCGACCGAGCCGAATATCAAGGCGAACTGTTCCCGACGGTCGAAGATGTCGCTGATGATCACTTCGCTAGTTGCGAGGTATGCAGTGAAAACTGCCTGGAGAAACAACGCTGAGATGGTGTAACCCGCCGTGACCGGAGTGCGACATACCTCCGCAAAGCCACTGAATGTGGCTTTTGGGTTGAGTGGGCGACGATTGGCGGGGTTGAGCGTCTCCATCAATCTGAAGCTCCACAAGAGCACCATCAAGGCCCAAGCCACGCACAGCCAGAACAGGCCTGGCCAGGGCACCACGGAGACGATCGCCGATCCGACTGCTGGCGCCACGATGGGCACCAGCATGAAGACCACCATGACCTGCGACATTGCCTTTGCCATCGCGTCGCCTTCGAACCTGTCGCGAACGATCGCCATCGCCACGACTCTTGTTCCCGCCGCTCCGGCGCCCCAGACGAAGCGCCCGAGAAGCAGTAGCCCAAAGGTCGGGGCGAGCGCCGATCCCATCGCGCCAACGATGTAGATGCCGATGCCGAGATACAGGGTTGGCTTGCGGCCGAATCGGTCCGCGAGTGGCCCATAGAACACCTGGGCGATGGCGAGGCCGAAGAAGTAGACGGTGACGATCTGGCCGGTGTCGGCGGAACCATCCGCGAGGCCGAAGGTGTCTCGGATGTCGTCGAACGCCGGAAGCATCAGGTCGATAGCGACAGCTGTGAGCGCCATGATCGCCGAGATCAGCGCGAGGAGTTCGGTTCGACCGAGCCGGTATTCCCGATCCCGCGCTGTGGTCGGCGACGAGAACGACAGAGACACCGGCCAACCTTAGGACGACGTGGTGGAGGTTCCCCCCATTCGGTGATAGTCGGGCTGCGCCTCGGAACTCGTGAACTATTGCCGACGTGTCGTCGGCAATAGTTCACGAGAACGCGGTGGCTTGACGTTCAAGAACTCTCGTCGAGGTTGAAGTGTGTTGACGCCACCACTTCGCCTGCGATCTGGAGGTCGACGCGGTGTTCGCCGGCGTGGTAGCGGCGCGTTGAGGCAGTCTGGATCCGGCGTCGTTTGGACAGACGAACCATGTCGGCTGGGGCAAGTCGTTCTGTTGTCCACTTGAACACCTTCGGTGAAGTGGCTCCAGTTGCGCGCACGTGATGAATGATGAAGTCGATGACGAGTAGTTGCTCCTGCTGAGAGGTCGAAGTCAACTCTGCGGTCAGGTCGATGTCCTCGCCCAGTGAGATCTGGCCTGGCTGACAGGTGAACTGGTTGACCGTGACATCGGGCTCTGTCGTGAACCCGAGCAGGGCCAACGCTCCGGGGTTGCCCTTCTTGATGAGTGTGCGCAACGCGTGGCGAACCATCCGTTCGTCCACCGGCTCCGGCTCGCTGGACCACTGAGTCAGCACGTCGATGACAAGGTCAGGCTCGGACTTCGCGACGTCGTTGAGATGGTTCGCCACCGAGCGGCGCACGGTTGCAGATTCATCGTGGCGCAGAGCGCGGAGCAGCTCGAGCCCAATCTCAGGGTCATCTAGAAGGGCCGGCACCTTCGGACCCCAGGGGAGCAGAGGACGCGTTCCCTCAGAGGGAAGTCGTCGAACCGCCTCGTCGGGATCGAGTACCCACTCGCGCAGATAGTCCCGTGTCAGCTCTAGGTGGGTCTGAAGGAAAGGGCGGATGGCGAACTCGCAGCTCCAACGTTTGGTCAGCGGAGCCATCGCATCGAGCGACGCAACCGGTGACTCAACTCCGTGTCGTTCCACAAACGAACAGAGCGGCCACGCTGCCCATCCGTCGACTCCATCCTCGGCAACCTGAACAACCATTGCCAGAGCGCTCTCGTAGTCGGCCGGCAAGTCGCTTGCCAGTCGGTCGGCGATCAGATTGATCCTGTCTTTGAGTTCCAGTGTCGGGAACTCGTCGAGCAGCGCTTCGGTAAACGCATCCGGATCGAAGCCGTCGTACTGCCGAGCGAACTGATCGGCCAACAGTTCAACTGTTTGGCGATCGAAGTTGTCCTTGAGCGGCGCTGGCATCAGCAGCGCCCGAAGCGGTGGAGGTCGTGCCAGGCGACGCAGCCGAGTCGGATCACTTCGGTGGACCTAGGTACGCCACGAACCACTTGGCCGCGAGGTCGGCCGCGATTCTCAACGTGCCCGGCTCCTCGAATAGGTGGGTTGCGCCAGGCACGGTCTGCAGCTGGGTCGGGCAGTGCATTCTCGACTGGGCGAGTCGATTGAGTTCGAGTACCTGGTGATCGCGGTCGCCGACAATGAGGAGTGTCGGAGCCTCTACCGCTGCGAGTCGGTCTCCCGCGAGGTCGGGCCGTCCTCCGCGTGACACGACGGCCGCCACGTCGGACGCGGGCTGCGCGGCTGCATAGAGAGCGGCTGCGGCACCGGTACTAGCGCCGAAGAACCCAAGGTCGAGTTTGGCTAGATCGTCGTAGCTGCGCAGATGGCGGGCCGCGGCATCGAGGCGTTGACCGAGCAAATCGATGTCGAACACATTGCTGCGGAGGGCCTCTTCATCGGGTGTGAGCAGGTCGAACAGCAGTGTCGCCAGACCGGCATCGTTCAAGATGGTTGCGGCGAATTGGTTGCGAGGGCTGTGGCGGCTGCTGCCGCTGCCGTGTGCAAACACGACAATGCCCCGTGCGTTGTCGGGGACAACCAACCGACCCGGGAGCACCACTGACCCGATCGGGATCTCGATGTCCAGGTTCCGCGGGTTGCTTCGAGCGTCGTGAGTCTGGCTCGCTTGGCTCAGATCCGGTATCGATTCGAGGCAGGCGATGACATCGTGATCGGTCGTCGGGTCGAAGTCTCGATAGAACTGGCCGACCGCTTGAAACCACCGCGGCATCGTCACGGCGATGAATTCATCGGCAACCTCGCGGGCAACTTCATCCCATCCGGCAGGAGCTACCGGTACAGCAAGCACGACGCGTTCGGCACCGCTCGCGCGGGCAACCTGGCACGCCGCCCGAGCAGTTGAGCCAGTCGCTATGCCGTCGTCGACAACGAGCACGACTCGTCCGGCGAGTGGGGTCCGCTCTTTTACGGCTCGGTACGCCTGGGCCCGCCGGTCGAGTTCGACACGTTCCCTTCGCTCGACTTCGGCCATCTCGTCGGCGGATATGGCGAAGCTGCGTATGGCCTGTTCGTTGAGGACACGCGCGTCGCCTTCTCCAATGGCACCCATTGCATACTCGGGCTGGAGGGGGATCCCGAGCTTGCGCACGAGAATCACGTCAAGCGGGGCTTGTAGCGACAGAGCGACTTCGCGGGCGACTGGCACCCCGCCGCGCGGCAATCCGACAACAACTACATCGTCGTCGCGAAACTTCTCCAGCCGTGCAGCAAGTTGTCGGCCTGCATCAACGCGATCTTCGAACACGTCTCATACCTCCTGCAGTTGTTCCGGCCTGATCTGGCCGGCGGGCCTCCCGGCGCGCTACTTCTTCTTGGCGAGGCGTTTCGCAGCGCGGCCGATCGGCTCGATCTGGCGGCTGTCGAGGTCGCCGATCTCGGCACCGTTGTTGAAGAGCACTCGATACCGCAGCCAGTTGAAGCCATTGGCGAGGATGACCTTGCCTTCGGTGCCCACCGGCACACCGTGCATTTCTGTGATCGTGCGTACCTTGTCGCCCATCCTGAGCGTGAGCTGGTCGGCATGAGGTGTGGCGAGGCTGTGCGGTTTCCAATACTCCATCACACTCCATTGTGCCCGAAGACCAGCGCGACGCCGCAAATGACACGAATGGGGTCAGACCCCATTCGTGTCATTTGCTCGCTTCGAGGTCGCCTGGTCGTTGCGAGGTGCTCCCGTCTCTCGGTTCTGAAACGATGCCCTACCGGTACACTCGGGCCTCTGTGAAGAGTTCGTTGGAAGCCCTCGAGGGCAACAAAGTCAAGCTGTACGTCGAAGTCGAAGAAGATGAGTTCGAACACGACATCGACAGAGCATTCCGAGTCATTGGCAAAGAGGTTCGGTTGCCGGGCTTCCGCGCCGGCAAGGTTCCGCGCAAGGTTCTTGAGGCCCGCGTTGGCCTGGCCCCGGCCCGCGAGCAGGCGCTGAGGGATGCTGTTCCCCAGTACCTCGCCAAAGCGGTCCGCGAACTCAACGTCGACCTCATCGCCACCCCCGAGGTCGAAATCACCGATGGCGAAGAGTCTGGTCCCGTCGAGTTCGATGCGACCTGCGAAATCCGTCCGGTCGTAACCGTTCCCGGCTACGGCGAACTCAGTATCGAGTTGTCTTCGATCGAAGTCGACGACGACGATCTCTCAGACGCGCGCGAAGCCGAGTTGCGCCGCGGGGGCGAGTTGGTCGATGCCGATCGGCCCGCCGAGTCAGGTGACTTCGTCACCCTCGATCTTGCCGCTACTCGCGATGGTGAAGAAGTCACAGGCCTCAATACCGAAGACTGGTCCTATGAGATCGGTCAAGGTTGGGTCACCGACGATTTCGACGAGCAACTAACTGGCGCATCCGCTGGCGACGATCTCTCCTTTGTTTCCACTCCAAAGAGCACCGAAGACGAGGCTGACTTCACCGTCAAGGTCACCGCTGTGCAGGAGATGAATACTCCTGAACTCACTGATGACTGGGTCTCTGAGAATCTGGGCGAGTTCGACACGGTCGAAGAGTGGGACGCATCACTCAAAGAGACCTTGGCAGAAACGAAGTTGAACGCCGCACGACAGCAACTCGTCAGCTCGATCACGACGGCTCTCGCCGCCCTCGTTGACGTCGAGTCCCCCGAAGCGATGGTCAACAGCGAACTCAACCAGCGTGTACAGGGAACGATGCAGCAGTTCCAGGCGCAGGGCATTGATCTCGGCGAGTGGTTGTCTTCCACAGGTCAAGAGCCCGACCAGTTTGTCGAGTCGATGAGGGGCGACTCCGAAGAGGCCGTCAAAGTCGACCTTGCACTTCGCGCGGTTGCCGAGGCCGAGTCGGTCGAGGTCGAAGGCAACGATCTCGAAATGGAATATGCCCGCATGGCGATGCAGCATCAGCAGAAGTCGAAAGACATCCGCAAGGCATACGAACAGAACGATGCCGTGCCCGACCTCGAGGCCCAGATCCGGAAGTCGAAGGCGCTCGACTGGTTGATCCACAACGTCGAATTCGTCGACGAGGCGGGCACGGCCATCGATCGCGACGCACTTCTCGGGCACAGCCACGATGAGGACGGGAACCACATCGATGAAGCCGAAGATGAGCCCGATCAGCAGATTGAAATCATCGACGGTCGACCGACCAGCACGGAAGCCGAGGAGGAATCAGAATCATGAATCTCGATGCCGTTAACTATCTCGTACCGAATGTCGTCGAACAGACGAGTCGTGGCGAGCGGGCCTACGACCTTTACAGCAAGTTGCTCAAGGAGAACATCATCTTCTTGCAGACGCCTGTCGACGACCAGATTGCCAGCCTCATGTGCGCGCAGCTGATCCACCTCGAGTCGGAGAATCCCGACAAGGACATCAACATCTACATCAACAGCCCGGGCGGCGACATCACAGCACTGTTCGCCATCTACGACACGATGCAGTTCATCAAGAACGACATCGCAACAATCTGCCTCGGTCAAGCAGCCTCTGCAGCAGCAGTGCTGCTCGCTGCGGGCACGAAAGGCAAGCGTATGGCGCTGCCTCACAGCCGTGTACTGCTCCACCAGCCGAGCGGCCAGGTCGGGTACGGCCAGGTCACTGATCTCGAGTTGGCGGCCAAGGAGATCATGCGGATGCGCGAGCTGATCGATGAAATTCTGTCCGATCACACGGGCCAGCCGATTGAGCGAATCCACAACGACACCGACCGCGATTTCGTAATGGAAGCGAACGAGGCGCTCGAATATGGCATCATCGACACTGTGATCTCGTCTCGCGACGCAGTGGACCGCACCGGTCCGATTCGCTGATCGAGAAGAGGTCTCGGGCCTGACGGATGTCAGTGGGTCCACGAATGGTCGTGGGCGATGCGGCAAACTGTCAGACTTCATCCACACGGAGTACGTAGGAACGAGACTGAGGGGTATCGACAGTGGCCAAATTTGGTGACACCGGCGAACTACTGAAGTGCTCGTTCTGTGGCAAGTCGCAGAAGCAGGTCAAGAAGTTGATTGCCGGGCCGGGCGTGTATATCTGTGACGAGTGCATCGACCTCTGTAACGAGATCATCGAAGAAGAGCTCACCGAAACAGCTGAGCTGAGCTTTGACGAACTGCCCAACCCGCGTGAGGTCCGGGCGTTCCTGGACGACTACGTGGTCGGCCAAGACGATGCCAAGAAGATCCTGTCGGTCGCGGTGTACAACCACTACCGGCGAATCCAGTATCAGAATCAGAATCAGGCGAGCACTGTCGGTCGCCGCGACGAAGTTGAACTCGCGAAGTCGAACATCCTGCTGCTCGGGCCAACCGGCTGCGGCAAGACACATCTTGCTCAAACGCTGGCCCGCCAGTTGAACGTTCCGTTCGCAGTTGCCGATGCCACTGCGCTGACGGAAGCCGGCTACGTCGGCGAGGATGTCGAGAACATCTTGCTCAAGCTGATCCAAGCTGCCGACTTCGATGTGAAGCGCGCCGAAACCGGGATCATCTACATCGACGAGATCGACAAGGTCGCGCGCAAGAGTGAGAACCCATCCATCACCCGCGATGTCTCGGGCGAAGGTGTGCAGCAGGCGCTGCTCAAAATCCTCGAGGGCACCGAAGCGTCCGTGCCACCGCAGGGTGGTCGGAAGCATCCGCACCAAGAGTTCATCCAGATCGACACAACCAACGTGTTGTTCATCCTGGGCGGCGCTTTCGCCGGTCTTGAAGAGATCATCGAGAGCCGCATCGGGCACAAGGGAGTTGGGTTCAACAGCACTGTGCGATCACATGTCGATCGTGACCCCGGTGAACTGTTCGCCCAGGTACTCCCAGAAGATTTGGTCAAGTTCGGCATGATCCCCGAGTTCATAGGTCGTCTGCCGATGATCGGCGCCGTCGGAAGTCTCGACAGAGAAGCACTCGTGAAAATTCTCACCGAACCTAAGAACAGCCTGGTCAAGCAGTATGAGAAGGTGTTCGGCTTCGAAGACGTCGAGCTCGAATTCGCCGAAGACGGCCTCGAGGCCGTCGCTGATCTCGCTCTTTTGCGCGGTACCGGGGCCCGGGGCCTCAGGGCGATCATGGAAGAAGTGCTCCTCGACACGATGTATGACCTCCCCGGGCGCACCGACATCGGCAAGGTTCTGATCGACGCTGAGACTGTCGTCGACAAGGTCAACCCGACACTCATCCCTCGGTCGGCGGCGCGTCAACGCAAGGCCGCGTCCTGACGCCCGCAGGGCCTGTAGGTTAAGAGCCCCGAACCGGCACTTCGCCCGGTCATCTCCTACTGATCAATCTGATGGACTACTACGCCGCACTCAAATATCTCGATGAACACGCGTCATATCTGAAGACGGGGCGAATCGATTCGCCGTCGCTGCATGTGATCGAGGTGTTCTGCGAAGCAATGGGCGACCCTCAGCGGGCGGCTCCAGCGATCCACGTGACCGGGACGAACGGGAAGGGTTCGACGGCGCAGATGATTTCGCAACTGCTGACCGCAACGGGGCTCACCGTAGGCACATATGCGAGCCCACACCTCGAGAGGGTAAACGAACGGATCAGCTGCAACGGTGAGTTGATTGCCGACGAGGAGTTCGCCGAACAGGTCGCTGCCATCGCCGAACTCGAAGGCCTTGTCGGGCTCCGCCCCAGCTACTTCGAGATCGTTACCGCTGCTGCGTTCCGGTGGTTTGCCGACATTGCCGTCGATGTCATAGTGATCGAGGTCGGGATTCTCGGTCGTTGGGACGCCACGAATGTTGTCGACTCGATCGTTGCCGTTGTCACCAATATCGGCATGGACCACAACGAATTCGCTGGCCCGACGCTGGAGGACATTGCTCGCGAGAAGGCGGGCATCATCAAGCCCGGATCAGCGGCGGTGATCGGAGAACGGCGCGAGGATTTGGTGGCGATCTTCGAAGAGGCCGGTGCGGCGACGACTTTTGTTCGCGGAAAGGATTTCGAGGCAACGAGCAATGCCCTAGCGGTCGGCGGCCGGCTGCTCGATCTACGGACGCCTACGACCATCTACCCCGACGTCTACCTCCCGTTGCACGGGGCCCATCAGGGTCGAAATGCTGCCATAGCCCTCACGGCCGTCGAAACATTCTTCGCGGCGCCGCTCCCTGAGGACGTCGTGAACGAGGGGTTCGCAGAAGTGAGGATGCCCGGTCGTTTCGAAGTTCTCGGTCACCAGCCGCTCACGATCGTCGACGGAGCACACAACCCTGCTGGGGCCGACAACTGTGCGCAGGTCTTCTTCGACGATTTCCAGCCCGATGGTCGGCGTTTGTTGATCGTTGGCACTCTGCGGGACCCGGCCGAGATGCTGGCGGCATTCCGAGCCGATGAGTTCGATCTCGTGTTTGCCTGTACCGCTCCGTCGCCTCGCGGTGTCCAAGCCATCGATGTGGCGGCCGCTGCGAAGCAGCTCGGATGCGACGATGTCGCGACGTTCGACTCAGTCGAGGAGGCGTGCGTTCGAGCCATGGAGTATGCCGACGGTGACGATGCCGTGTTGGCAACCGGGAGTCTCTACACCGCCGGTGCTGCCCGCCCAGTACTCCAGAAGTACGCCAACTAACTCGGCCCCAAACCCGAAAAACCCGAAATCTTGCGGAATTCGGACTCCCAGCGTTCAATTACCGCTCAGTTAGAATGATGCCGATGAGATTGGTTGACCTGCCATCCGGCCAGTCAGCGGTTGTGGTCGAAGTTCACGCGAAGGATGCACTCCGCACGCGGTTGGTCGAGTTCGGTATTCGCCCAGGCGTTGTGGTGATGAGCCGCCAGCGATGCTCGGGCGGCGGACGAATGGTCCAGGTCGGAAACGCCAGACTGGCGCTCGATAGAGCCGCGCTGACCATGATCGACGTTGAGATACACCAAGTCGCTGCAGGCAGGGGTGTGGCCTTGTGAACCTGCTCGATCTGGAACTGGCCCGGAACCACAGTTGAAGTCGGGCAGGTCGCCTGGCAGGGTGCGCGTCCGATAGCAACACCGACACCGCTGGCGCTGCTCCCGATCTCACGGTGCTCGATCTTCCCGGCGCGTACAGCCTCGACCCGAGTTCACCAGACGAAGCTCTGACGCGTGATCTCGTAGTCGGCAGAGCCACGCACGAACTTCCTGATGTTGTGGTGCTCATCGCTGACGCGCCAAACCTGACGCGGAGTCTGTACTTACTGGCGCAGCTCCGTGAGCTTCCCCTACGGATAATAGTGGCGCTGTCGATGGTGGATCTCGCCACATCTGCCGGAATTGGTGTCGATGTCGATGCGCTTGCGGAAGTTGCCGGTGCCACTGTGGTACCCATCGATGCGCGGCGCCGGCACGGAGTCCAGGACCTCATCACGGCCATCGTGAAAGAACTCGATGCGCCGATTCCGAGCCCGCGCCCTGAATCTGGGGCGCTGGGGGAGATGTCGGCTCTCGAACTCCTCGACGAACGATTCGCCTGGGTGAGTCGAGTCGTCGACGCCGCCACGGTGCCTAGGGCGCAACCGCGCCCAACATTTTCCGACCGCTTCGATCGGGTTGCGCTGGCCCCGGTTGTCGGTCCGTTGCTTTTCCTCGCGGTCATGTGGGGTGTCTTTCAGCTCACCACCACCGTCGCAGCGCCCATGCAGGATGCCCTCGATCGCATGGCAGCGGGCCCCCTTTCCGACTACGCATCGAATCTGCTCGGCCTGATCGGTCTTGGTGGAGGAGTCATCGAGGGATTCATCGTCGATGGGCTCATTGCCGGCGTGGGAATGCTGCTCACTTTCGTGCCGGTGATGGCGATGGTGTTCCTGTGTCTAGCGGCGCTCGAGAACTCCGGTTTCCTAGCGCGCGGTGCCGTGGTCACCGACCGGATGATGCGACTGCTCGGCCTGCCGGGTCGGGCATTCCTGCCGCTCGTGGTCGGCTTCGGGTGCAACGTTCCGGCAATCAGCGCTGCGAGGGTCTTGCCTTATGCCCGCCAGCGGTTGCCCGTTTCGCTACTGGTTCCGTATACGTCGTGCAGTGCTCGCATGGCGGTCTACGTCCTGGTCGCGACAACCTTCTTCGGGTCAGCTGCCTGCACTGTCGTGTTCTTGATGTACTTGGTGTCGATCCTTCTTGTGATCGGCATTGGGTTGTTGCCCAAGGCGACCGCGATCGGGGCCCTTCCGGATGATCCACTCTTCATCGACCTGCCGCTCTACCAGGCGCCACTTCCGAAGATGCTCTTCGACCTCACCTGGGTGCGACTGCGTGGCTTCTTGCGCACTGCCGGCGGGATCATCGTCGTCACGGTTATCGCCGTCTGGCTCCTCACCGCAATGCCGGTTCGTGGCGGCGACTTCGGCGAGGTCGAGCCT
>JADWMG010000271.1 GCA_015767405.1 Actinomycetota bacterium | reverse complement strand
TTCCAGCAGCCGTTCGCTCGACCATGGGAAGAGATCTCGAGCTGGGACGACAACAACGACGGCGTGGTCGAATTACTCGAGGTCGTCAGCCGTGCCGCCCCGCATGCGCTCGTCGGAGTTACCGGCCAGCCGGGGCTCTTCACCGAGGCTGTTGTCAAGTCTCAAGCCGCCGGGGTTCCACGGCCGATCGTGTTACCGCTCTCGAATCCGACCCCGAGGGCAGAGGCAATCCCCGCCGATGTACTCACCTGGACCGACGGCGCCGCCCTCGTCGGAACGGGGAGTCCGTTCGGTCCTGTCACGCTGAACGGACAATCGATTCCGATTGCTCAGGTGAACAACGTCCACGTCTTCCCAGGTGTCGGGCTGGGTGTCGTCGCCGTTCAGGCCCGAGCCGTTTCCGACAACATGTTCACCGCAGCTGCCACGGCCATCGGGCAGCTCGCGGCCGCAAACAGCGACGGAGGAATCCTCCCACCCATCACCGAGAGTCGAGCCGTCGCGAGACACGTCGCGATTGCCGTGGCCCGTACCGCGATCGACGAAGGGCTCGCGGCACCCCTCGATGACGCCGAACTGGAAGCACGCATCGACGAAACAACCTGGAACCCCGTCTACCGAGACGCCTAAATTCCGAAATGTGCCTCAGAACATTCACCCAGCGCATGAATCCGGGCATGTTTCGGGTTTTGTTTTCAGGGGAGTTTGACGAAAGTTCCTTCGCGGCGGGGGTCGGCTGATCCGGAGATGGTGCCGTCTGGTTCCAACTCGATGAGGTGAATCCCGCTGTTCTCAGAGGCGCTGCCTTGCACGACGTGGGGCGCTCAGTCGCCCTTCTTGTTCTGGCCTCGGCCGTTCCCGCCCTTGTCCTTGCTCGCCGAGTTGCCGCTCTTCTTGGCCGGCTTCTCGACGTTCTCGTCGTCGTCGTCCGAGTCATCGTCCGAATCGTCGTCATGATTCGAGTCGTCATCATCGGACTCGTCGTCATCGTCGTCCTTCTCAGCGTCGACGTGTTCCGCCTCGGTCTCTTCGCTGTCCTCAGCATCATTCTTTCCGCAGTTCGAGTGCGCCGCATCGCGGACCTCGACATCTGCTTCCGCCTCTGCCACAGAATCCTCAGACAAATCGTCGCCGTGTGCAACGGCACTGACTGTCTTGCCATGGTTGCCTTCGACGCCATCGACTTCGACGCAGTTCGCTTCAACGAAGGCGACCGCGGCATCTTGCTCCTCGAGAACGTCACTGTCAGCCTGAGCTTCTTCTGGCGCCAGTGGCTCTTCATCGTCATCTGGCGGTGGCGGCGGATCCTCCTCAACGAGGACAACCGCTTCTTCAGGCGCCGGCGGCGCCGGCTCCTCATCGACCTCAGGCACTTCCGGCTCTTCGGGTTCATCGGGCACCGTGGTCGCAATTGTCGTTTCGACCGGGACGGCTTCCGGCAGCTCGAGACTCTGGAGTCCTCCCGCGCCTGCCGCGGCAACGCCGCCGAATCCGATGATCCCTGCGGCAATCAGGGTCGCCACTCGTGCCTTGCGTGAGTT
The DNA here is from genome assembly GCA_015767405.1 of Actinomycetota bacterium. Lineage (GTDB taxonomy): Bacteria > Actinomycetota > Acidimicrobiia > Acidimicrobiales > Ilumatobacteraceae > Sva-07. The sequence continues at coordinate 1,860 of JADWMG010000271.1, read as the reverse complement.
CAACATTGTGATGCGCCCTTTCGAAGCGTTGTGTGCATGGGCCATGGCGTCAACCGTCGTGGCCTCGTTGGCGAGCTCGGGCGTCGTCGCGCTGCTGCGAAGAGGTCCGAATACGTCGTCCAAGTCGTCTGAATTGCTCATGACACAAGTTTCATCGTTGCAGGGTGCGACTTCGTTACAACATTCTTTCGGCGAAGCCTTGCGAGCCCCCGATGCACGAGAACACGGACGTTGCCCTCCGATGTCGACATGACGCTCGCAACATCGCAGACAGGCATGTCGTTGACGACTTTGAGCATGATCGCCTCAGCCTGGTCCGGTGGAAGCGAACTGAGCAACGCCAAGGCCCGGTTCAACGCTGTCGCAGAGTCGTAGTCATCGTCCGCTCCATCCGCTGTCGCGACATCATCCACCGCATTGAACAACTTGTCGTGGCGAATCGAACGCCGAATCTCATCGACGCATCTTCGGTGGGCGATGGTGAAGAACCAGCGGCGAAAGTCATCCTCATCGCCTTCGAATCGATCGATTGAAGAGGCGACGTCGATCCATACTCGGGACGCGACATCTTCGGGCGACTGCATGCGCTTCGTAGTCAAGTACCTGAGGAGCGGGGCCTGAAATGACCTCCAGAGCTCGGCCAGCCCCTCGCGCTCACCTTGCCTAGCCCGCTCCAGCATCGTCGATTCACCGCGTCCCACGCGTGGGTTATCGGCGCAGCTGCGAACCGACTTGAGGACAAATCCCGAGAATGCTTGCGAACACCGCGCCCACTACGGTCGTGGCCGTGCGACTCCACACTGTCACCAAGGGATCCGGCTCACCGATCGTATTCATCCACGGAATGGGTACGTCCGCCGCGGGTTGGGACTCGTGCATGTCGCTGCTCGCCGATCGATACCTGGTCGTCGCCCCCGACTTGCTCGGACACGGCGAGTCCCCCGTGCTCGACGACCCAGACGAATACACACGCGACCGCACGCTTGCCGACCTCGATGAGTTGCTCGCCGAACTGGACGAACCAGCTGTGCTTGTCGGGCACTCACTTGGCGGCTATCTGGCCCTCGCCCACGCGGCGACCAGGCCCGACGCAACGCGAGGAATCGTCATCATCAACACCGGCCCCGGCTACCGCGATCCGGAGAAGCGCGAGGCGTGGAATGAACGGTCGCGTCGCAACGCCCACCGCTTCGGTGTACCCGAGCAGGTCACGACCATGAACCTCCAGGAAGACTCCGTTGTGATGGACCGGTTGGCGGAGATGCAGACACCGACACTCGTGCTCGCCGGTGGCGACGACCGGCCGGAATACATCGGGGCTGGCGAGTATCTCGAACGAAAGATGCCCGATGCTCGTCTCGTCGTCGTCGACGGCGGGGGCCACTCGATGCACGAATCATCCCACGCAAGCGAAGTTGCAGATCTGGTCGCCGACTTCACCGCTGGGCTCCCTCCCGCTGGAAAACACCGTTTGTAGGTAATTTCTTGGTCACATACGGCCAAAAAATTGCGTACAAACGTGAATTAGCCGGCTGACACGGGCGTCGAGATGAAATCGAGGTCGTTGCCATCCAGGCGCGAACCGGCGGCTTCACTTGCTTTGTCGAGGTCAAGGATGGCAAATGTTGCATGTGAGCTGACGCAGACCTGACCGTCATCGTTCATGATCTCAGCCTCGGTCAAGATGCGACTGCCATCCGTCCCGCTGATCCATGCCCGTACATGATGAACCTGTCCGACCGTTACCGGCTGATGAAATCGGCTCGTCGTCTCCTTGGTGAGGGCGAACGCCCCGCCAACAGCGATCGTGGCCCATGCCATTGCCTCATCGAGCACCGCGAGGCTGACACCGCCGTGCAC
>JADWMG010000270.1 GCA_015767405.1 Actinomycetota bacterium | reverse complement strand
GTCTCCGATTGGTACGGGGTACGCGACACGATCGGGGCGGCGACGGGCGGACTCAGCCTCGAGATGCCAGGCCCAGCACGGGTCTACGGCGAACGACTCGTCGAGGCCGTCGAACAGGGCACCGTGACCGAGGAGCAAGTGGACAGGCTGGTGCGTGACCTGCTCAGGTTGGCGAATCGAGTCAAGGCAGACGAACGCTCAGCTGACGCTGACGAGGAGTCCGTCGACGCGCCGGCCGAACGGGCGCTTACGCGACGAGCGGCGATCGCGGGAACCGTTTTGCTACGCAACGAACCGGTCAACGGTGCAGCCCTGCTTCCCCTAGATGCTTCGACCATCTCGAGCATTGCAGTCATCGGCCCCAATGCTGCGTTGGACAGGTCGATGGGTGGCGGCTCGGCAAGCCTCACGCCGTTTGCTCACAAGGCACTCCTGGCAGCGATAACCGCACGCGTAGGCCCGGGAACCGCCACGGATGCCGAGATCTCTTACGAACCGGGAGTACGTATCGATCGCCTGACCCCGATTGTTCGTAAGGGGCAACTGCGCCAGCCGAACGGTGAGCCAGGCCTCCAAGTCTCCTACGTCAACGGAACCGACTGGGACGGTGACACGGTGATTGAGCAATCGTCACCGTCCTCGCTTGTGCGCTTCTTCGGGTCCACACCAGAAGGGATCAATCCACGGGCGTTCTCGGCACGCATCGAAGGGACCTTCGTTCCAGACACTGACGGACCACACCTAGTAGGAGTCGTCAGCACCGGGCCAGTACTCGTCGAAGCAGATACCGGGGCCGGCATGACATCGCTCGTCTCCGATCCGCTCATGGAACTGCCCCGTAGCGAAGAGTTCTTCGGATACGGCAGCATCGAGGCGACGGCCCCCATCGAATGCACCGCGGGAACGCCGATACCGCTGTCGATCAAGTGGTCGTCAGCGACCGGAAACGGTTTCGCCGCGATTCGAGTTGGGATCCGTTCCCCCGAGCCTCGTGACCTCCTCGATCGCGCAGTTGCCGCCGCTGAACGATCAGACGTTGCAGTCGTGATGGTAGGCACGAACGATGAATGGGAGACGGAGGGCTTCGACCGGACCACGATGGACCTGCCGGGCCGCCAAGACGAACTCGTACGGCGAGTCGTTGCCGCCAATCCGCGCACCGCAGTCATCGTCAATGCCGGATCACCCGTGACGATGGACTGGGCCTCAGGCCCCGGCGCGGCACCGGCGGTGCTTACACCCTTCTTCGCCGGCCAGGAGCAGGCCGAAGCACTGACCGACATTCTCTTGGGAGTCGCCGACCCCGGCGGGCGGCTGCCGATCACGATTCCAGTGCGCCTGGAAGATCATCCGGCGCTCCTGCACCACAGGCCAGATCACGACAGTTCGGGCGGGGGAACCCAGAGCTACGGCGAGGGGCTGTTCGTCGGCTATCGGTCCTACGACGCCCGCTCGCTTCCCACGCGATTCCCATTCGGGCACGGACTCAGCTACGGCACCTGCGAGTGGGGCGATCCGGTGGTTTCGGCAACGACGATCGAGAGAGACGGCCAGGTCGATGTGGGCGTACCGATCACCGCCAGCCCAGACCGTGCTGCAACTGTTGTCGTTCAGGGCTATGTGGCACCGGTGGCGCCCGCGGCCACGAGGCCGCCAAAGGAGCTGCGTGCGTGGGCCAAGGCGACGGTGCCAGCCGGCGCAACCGAGCAGATCGAGCTGACGTTCGGACCCGATGCATTCCATCATTGGGATACGGCATCAGGCAAGTGGATCGTCGAGCCGGGTGAATACGACATCGTCCTGGCCGAGTCAGCTGAAGTCGAGCGCCTTCGCATCCGAATAACGATCGACTGACATGAACACCTGAAATGCTCACCAACATCTTCAATGACACAGCGGACTGGTTCAGCGGGGCCTATGGCGCTGTCACCGACCTCACCGAACGGTTTGGCGAGTTCTCATCCAACTGGTGGTTCCTGCTCATCATCTTCGCCGTTGCGCTGCTCGACTCGGTGCTACCGATCGTCCCAGGCGAGACAACGGTGATTGCCGGCGGCGTCGCCGCAGGTACTGGAAACCAGTCTCTGGCCCTGGTGATCCTGTTCGGCGCTGTCGGCGCGTTCCTCGGTGACAATCTGGCCTATTGGATAGGTAGCCGGTTCGAAGGCCGCGTTCGCGCGTGGGCCGAGCGTAGGCCTCAACGAGCATTGCGTTTGGAGGCGGCCGGGCTTCAGATTCGTAAACGAGGAGGGATGCTCCTGATCACGGCGCGATTCATCCCTGGCGGACGCACGATCTTGACCATTTCGTCAGGCATTACGCACCAGCCACATGGTTGGTTCGCGCGATGGGTTGCAGTCGCCGCAGTCATCTGGGCGACTTATGCAGCAGTATTGGGGTTCCTCTTCGGGCAGGCATTCGAGGACAATCACGCTCTGGCCTTCTGGTTCGCGTTCGGCACAGCGCTGGGCATCACCGCGATTGTCGAGCTGATCCGCTGGCTGCGCGACAGCCGGAAGAGGTGATTGCTCTGCGCACTCCCATGACCCCCTACGCTGACGGACAATGATTGCGCTGGTGCCGGTCCGCGATGGGGTTCTCCCGGCCGGAGCGGTTGAAGCGATCGCCGAGTGTGGTGGGCGTGTGATCATCGCGGGGTCAGCCACAAGCGATGCTGAGCTGGACGGTCTCGCCACCTTCGCTCATCTCGTCGAGGTCGGCACATACGAACCTGGCCGCTGGGCTGGCGCGATTGCACCAGTCATCGACGAGCTCGACGACGCCGATATCGTCGTGCTGCCAAACTCTCCAGATGGCCGCGATCTCGCACCACGACTCGCGGTTGCCCTCGATCGGCCGTTGTTCGCAGCGGCGACAGAGATCACCGACGATCGAGTGCGTGTGGCGCGGCGCGGCGGCCTAGAACTGCACGAACAGCGACCGACAGGCCCGTTCGTGGCCACTCTCGAGCCCGGGGTTCGCGGAGTTCTTGCCCTGGACTCAGGGCCTGTCGTCGCACATATCGAGGTGACCCAACCCGATGCCGTCATCGACTCATCCGTTGTCGCCGTATTGCCAGCCGATGTCCAGACCATGGACCTCTCTGAAGCCCACCGCATTGTCGGTGGCGGAGCCGGATTGAACGCGGAAGACAAGTTCAGGCAACTCGAACATTTCGCCACGGCAATAGGCGGAGTGATGGGAGCAACGCGGGTCGTCACAGACCGCACCTGGGTGCACCATGACCGGCAGATAGGAACAACAGGAGTTGTGGTCGACCCCGATCTCTATCTGTCGTTCGGCGTGAGCGGAGCGGTCCAACACACAAGCGGCCTGGGCCACCCCGACCACATCCTCAGTGTCAACACCGACCCCCACTGTCCGATGATGGCGATGTCCGAT
>JADWMG010000075.1 GCA_015767405.1 Actinomycetota bacterium | reverse complement strand
GGATCGAATCGGCTCTCAAACGAAAAGTCCAGCATTCGCTTCTCGATCTACAGACCATGGACGACGGCACCCCAGTGGTCGTTGGTGGAGTGATTACCAACCTGGCTCGCAAGTTCACCAAGAAGGGCGATCAGATGGCGGTATTCGTGCTGGAGGATCTCGACGCGTCGATCGAAGTGACGATCTTTCCGCGAACACTCGCCGAGCAGGGTCACAAACTCGAAGATGACCTGATCGTCTCTGTCAGGGGACGACTCGATCGGCGTGATGAGTCGAGGTACGGGCTCATCGGCCAAACGGTCACCGTCCTGTCGGGCCTTGGCGATGGACCGGCGAGCCCGCTACGGCTTCGGCTTCCCTCAGCGGCGCTGGACGAGTTGAAAATTCAGCGTTTGAAGCGGATTCTTCGAGAGCATCCTGGCGAGTCGATCGTGATGGTCGACATCGGGCAGGGCCAGGTTTTGAAACTGGCTGATGAGTTTCGTGTTGATCTCGATCGGTCCGTCGGCGAACTTCGCATGGCCTTCGGCCACGACGCAGTCCTGCTGTGACCTGGGGTGACGCCTTCGGTTTGGATCGTTTCCCGGTTTCGGTGGCAGAATAGAGACGATGGCACTCGACGTTTCGACCAACGACGCTGCGGCTCTGTCCGACACCGATCTCGATGAACTGGCTTTGATGGAGGACGCGTTCAGCGCTGGGCATCTTTCCAAAGCCCAAGAAGAATGGGTGTTGATCACCACGGCGCGCTTTGGCGACAAGCTGCACGGGTACACGTTTTCCACGCTGGAGCGCATCGGGGGTACACCGTGTGTATTGCTCGGGCTGATGTCTGTCAGGCGTTCCTCAAAGCGCGACCAGGTACTTCGCGGCCTGATCGGCGAGGCGTATCACCGAGCGCTCATGGCCTTCCCCGACGAAGACGTGGTGGTCGGATCTCGCTTTGTGAATGCTGACGGGCTCGAGGCGTTCAAGGACCTGCGCGAGGTCACGCCATCGCCTGACTCGAATGCAGTTGGTGAAGAGCGGGCTTGGGGCCGGCGTCTGGCCAAGCGTTTCGGAGTCGATGCCAAGTACGACGCGAAAACGTTCATCTCCAAATCCGGAGCTCAGAGCGGCTATCTCGATCACGAGTCGTCGAAGCCTGAGCGGATCGATACAGAAGTGGTGAGCATGTTCGAGCCCGTGCCGGCAAACAGGGGCGGTGTCATGATTGTCTATGGTTGGACCATGGCTGAGGACCTGCTGAAGCTCGGCAAGCGGTAGCCAGCCAGCAGATGACCGAGTTCGCCGAGGTCGTTCGCAATCGGCGAATGACCAGGGCATTCGAGACCACTCCGATCGATAGCGCGACCCTCGACGAACTTGTCGATCTGTCGGCTCGCGCTCCGAGCGCCGGCAAGACGCAGGGTTGGCACCTTGTTGTTCTCGAAGGGCAACAGACGTCGAGTTTTTGGGATGCCACAATGCCAGCGGTTCGGAGAGAGTCGTTTCGGTGGAAGTATCTCCTCAGCGCCCCCGTTATTGCGCTGCCGCTTGCAGACGCAAAGGCCTACACCGATAGATACGCCGAACCCGACAAAGTCCAGACCGGTTTGGGTGCAGGCCGTTCGGCGTGGCCTGTTCCCTATTGGACGATCGACACTTCTTTCGTGGCGAACGTGAACTTCGTCAGGTGCTGGGAATCCCGGCGGAACTAGAACTTCTCGGTGCGGTCGCTCTGGGATACCCGAGGGCGCCTTCCGATGGATCGTCAGTGCCGGCGCGTAGTTCGGGGAGATCGCGGCGTAAGCCGGCACAGATCATTCATCGTGGCCGTTGGTGACGATTCGTTTGATCGTGACCGGGTGCCCCATCAGGAGTTCCGCAAAGCCTTCCAGAGTGTCCTGTGGCGCTTCGCATGCGTACTCACGGCAGACATATGCGAATCCGTCCTTGCGGTCGGCCCAAAGCGGCGAGTCGTAGGGTTCGCCCCAGGCGAGCACGGTGTCAGGCCGCCAGATCGACTGTGCGAGTCGAACAAGATCCGGTCGATCGCCGATTACTGCGATCTCAGTCGCTCCGCGTCGGCGTAGGTCTGTGGCGACCAACGCATTGGAGAACATTCCAGGGGCTTTGCCGATCAGGCCACCCACGAGTTGCAGAATGCGGTCGGCATGGTTTGCGTATCGCTGTTCGCCGGTGAGCGCCGCCAGGCGATAGAGGGCGATCGCCGCCGAGGAGTTCGCCGATGGCGTGGCGTTGTCGGAAAGGTCCTTCTGTCTTACGACAAGTTTCTCGGCGTCTTCGGCGGTGGTATAGAGGCCGCCTTGTTGAGGATCCCAGAACCATTCGAGCATCGTGTCGGCAGTGCGCGTTGCTTCTTCGATCCAGCGAGCTTGGCCAGTGGCCTCGCCGAGGCGGGTGAACGCGTCGATCAGTGCGGCGTGATCAGCAGCAAGAGCGTCATGCCTGGCCTTCGGGTCTCCGTCGGCCTGCCAGCTACGGTGCCAGCGGCCGTTGTCGTTGCGAAGTTCGCGAAGGAGGAATTCGCCGTTGGCGACCGCGGCGTCGAGCCAGTCTTGTCGTCCCGACACGCTCGCGGCTTGGGTGAGAGTTGACAGGAAGAGGGCGTTCCATTCGGTCAGGACCTTGTCATCGAGGCCGGGTCGCTCACGGCGAGCGCGAGCCGCGTGCAGTTGGCTTCTAGCGGAGTCAAGTTCAGGGGTGCGGGCCAACTGGCCCCTTGCCGACATGCGGTTGGGGATTGACCGGCCTTCGAAGTTTCCGGCATCGGTGATGTCGTACCAGTCCAGAAGCACCTCGACGGTCTCCGGATCGGTGTCAGGAAGTGCGGCACGAACCTCGTCGGGAGTCCACGTGTAGAACAGGCCCTCGACACCGTGTCCTTGCTCGTCTGGAGAATCGGCGTCCTCTGCCGAGTAGAAGCCGCCGTCAGGATGTCGGAGTTCTGTCAGTACGTAGTCGATTGTCTCTTCGAGTACCTGGCGCCATTGTGTCTGGCCGAGCACGATCAGTGCATGCAGATAGATACCGCACAGCAGGGCCTGGTCGTAGAGCATCTTCTCGAAGTGCGGCACGAGCCACTCGCGGTCGACGGAGTACCTGGCAAAGCCGCCACCGATGTGGTCGTACATGCCGCCGGAGGCCATTGCGTCGAGAGAAGTACCGACGATCTGTTTCGGGGCGTCACCTGAAGTCGAGAGGCACGCGCGCAGCATCAACTCGAGGTTGAAGGTCGAGGGGAATTTCGGCGCCTGGCCGAATCCACCCCACTCCTCGTCGAAGGCGCCGCCGAGTGCCTGAACTGCTTTGTTCAGATCCTCGACTCCGGGAAGGTCATCCGCCGGTTCGATCTTTGAGGAGGAGTCGATCGCTTCGACCAGTGCGGCGACATTCTGGCGAATGTCGTCTGGGCGGGTTCGGTAGACGTCGTCGATGGCGTCCATGAGCTTCAGGAAGGCATCTTTCGGGAAGTACGTGCCGCCATAGAACGGCTCCGCATCAGGGGTCATGAACACGGTCATCGGCCAGCCACCGCGTCCGGTCATGGCCTGGACGGCGTCCATGTAGACGGCGTCGACGTCCGGGCGTTCCTCGCGGTCGACCTTGATGTTGACGAACAGTTTGTTCATCTGTTCGGCGACTTCGTTGTCCTCGAAGCACTCGTGGGCCATCACGTGGCACCAGTGGCAGGCCGAGTAGCCGACCGAGAGCAGTATCGGAACGTTGCGTTCCTTCGCTGCTGCGAATGCGTCAGGCCCCCACGGGTACCAGTCGACTGGGTTGTCGCGGTGTTGGCGCAGGTAGGGCGAAGTTTCGGCGGCCAGACGATTCATACGACCGACCGTACCGACCGCATCGACGTGCTAGGCGCCCATGGCGTGGAAGCCGCCGTCGACGTGGATGATCTCGCCGGTGGTTGCGGGGAACCAGTCGGAAAACAATGCGACGCAGCCACGGGCAATCGGTTCGGAGTCGGTGACGTCCCATCCGAGTGGGGCCCGGCCGTCCCAACTGTCTTCAAAGATTTTGAACCCCGGTATCGACTTTGCAGCCATCGTCTTCACCGGTCCACCGGCGATCAGATTTGAGCGGATGCCGCGCGGTCCGAGTTCTTTGGCGAGATAGCGCGAAACGCTCTGTAGGGCCGACTTGGCGACGCCCATCCAGTTGTATGCGGGCCACGCTTGTTGATTGTCGAAGTCGAGTCCGACGAATGATCCGCCCTCACTCATCAGGGGAACGAATGCATCGGCTAGCGCCTTGAGCGAGTACGTCGAGATGTGCATCGCTATCGCTACGTCGTCCCAGGTGGCCTCCAGGAAGTTATCGCCGAGGCAGACTTGGGGGGCGAAGCCGATGGCGTGGAGAACTCCGTCGACATGGCCCCACTTTTCCGCGAGTTGTTCGCGGACGGCGACGCCGTGCTCCGGAACGGTCACGTCGAGTTCATAGACGTCGACGTCGTCGCCGAGTTTGCGGGCAGTGCGTTGCGTCAACTTGATGCCCCGCCCGGCGCCAGTGAGGACGATGTTGGCGCCCTCCTCGCGAGCGATCCGGGCTACGCCGTACGCCAGAGAGGCGTCAGTGAGGACGCCGGTGATCACGATGTTCTTGCCGTCGAGGAGACCCATAGGTGCGACCGTAGAGGATCTTGGCCTGTCTCTTGGTGGTCAACGCGGTGGATGTGTCACGCTGTCTGGATGCGTATTGGAATCCTCGGTGGTACTGGACCTGCCGGCAGCGGCCTCGCGGCACGCTTGGCGAGCATCGGATATCCCATAGTTATTGGGTCTCGATCCAAATATCGGGCGATGGAAGCTCGTGATCAGCTCGTCAACAAATGGCCTGACCTGGCTGACTTGCTCTCCTTCGGAGACAACGCCGCTGCGGCCGGCTGTGAACTTGTCGTGCTCGCCACGCCTTGGGATTCGGCGGCCGGCACAGCACAGGAGAATGAAGAGCTACTTGCGGGAAAGATTCTCATCTCGATGGCGAATGCTCTCGTTCGTGTGAACAAAGAGTTCCAACCTCTCGTCCCGCCGCGGGGGAGTGTTGCCGCTCACGTCCAGGCTGCAGTCCCTCGTTGTCGGGTGGTTGCCGCATTCCACCATCTCCCAGCTACGGAACTCGGCAACATTGAAGAGCCGATTGATTCCGATGTCCTCATCTGTAGCGATGATCCAGCCGCCGTCGGCGAAGTGGCCGAAATCATCGCCGCGATTCCTGGCTGTCGCCCACTCGATGCCGGTGAGTTGTCCAATGCGACCGCGATCGAAGCGTTCACTGCGGTGCTCTTGCAGCTCAATGTGCGCTACAAAACGCGCGTTGCGCCGAGGCTCACGGGAATCAAACGGGACCCCCACGGTGTTGATGCTTGACGATGCAGCTCTACGACACCGCACGGCGCGCCATCGTTTCCTTCGAACCAAACGACAACGTCTTGATGTACACGTGCGGAATCACTCCATATGACGCGACGCACCTCGGCCACGCGGCGACGTTCATTGCCTACGACGTGCTGCAGCGGCGCCTTATTGACATGGGGCACACAGTTCGATGCATCCGCAATGTCACCGACGTCGATGACCCGCTGTTCGCGAAGGCTCGTGAGCTTGGTGTTCACTACCTCGATCTAGCAGCCGGTGAAGAAGCTCGCTTCGAGCGAGATATGGAAGCGCTCAATGCGTTGCCTGTCGCTGCGACCCCGCGGGCATCGTCTGCGATACCTGACATTCGCGGATTCATCGGGATGGTGCTCGATCGAGGGTTCGCGTACGAGTCAGGCGGATCCGTCTACTTCGACGTGTCCAGGTTTGATTCGTTCGGATCGTTGAGTCACTACACCGTCGCCGAAATGTTGGAACTCGCCAAGGAGCGCGGGGGCAATATCGACGATCCACACAAGCGATCACCACTCGACTTCGTTCTCTGGCATCCGTCGGCCGGTGATGAGCCCTCATGGGAGACCATGTGGGGGCCTGGCCGTCCGGGGTGGCACGTCGAGTGCTCCGCTCTCGCGCTCCGTGAACTCGGCACGACGATCGACCTGCACGGAGGCGGAGCCGACCTGATCTTCCCGCACCACGAATGCGAGATGGCGCAATCTGAGGCTGCTACCGGCGAACAGTTCGTCAAGCACTGGATGCACACCGCTCTGATCTCGATGAACGGTGAGAAGATGTCAAAAAGTCTTGGCAATCTGGTCTTCGTTGATGAACTGCGCAAGACCTGGGATGCACGGGCTATTCGTCTCGGGATCATCGAGCACAACTACCGCGTGCCGTGGGAATGGGATGACGAACTTATGCCGCGAAATGCCGCACGTCTCGAATTGTGGAACGCCAACTCGCGCTCGAACTTGGATCTTCTCGACGAGGTCAGGGGCTGCCTCGATGATGACCTCGATACTCCCGGAGCGGTGGCCGCTATCGATGCGGCAGCTTCGGCGGGGCAGGGAGTCAGAGAGGCCGCCGCACTGCTCGGTGTCGATCTCGGCTAGACGCAGTTTTCTTGGCACGCAACTAACCGTTAACACGAAGTTCACGGGGTGCGCTTCACAGGAGGGTTTCTGATCGCCTAATGTGCAGCGCATGAGTAGCGGCCCAGGAGCGGGTGCGACCCAGGACAAGGTCCGGAAATTCGGGGGCCCGGTCGCGTCCAGACTATGGAATGTCAAGTTGAGCGGATTCGAACGCCTTCCTACGGACGGCCCCGCAATTCTGTGCCCAAATCACGTCAGCTTCATCGACTCGGCGTTCCTGCTGTTGTCTGTTTCGCGGAACATCTCTTTCGTCGGCAAGGCCGAGTACATGGACTCGTGGAAGACGAAATACCTATTTCCGGCGATGGGTATGATCCCGATTGATCGCACCGGTGGAAACAAGAGTACGGCGGCACTGGACGCAGCCGCGGAAGTGCTCGAACGAGGAGAGTTGTTCGGAATCTTTCCCGAGGGCACGCGTAGCCGTAGCGGCGATCTCTACAAGGGGCGAACCGGCGCAGCGCGGCTGGCGATGAAGATTGGGTGCCCGATCTTCCCAGTGGGCATCGTCGGCACGGCGCAGATCCAGCCACCGGATGCGGTTGTGCCGAAGTTCTTCGCCTCGTGTGAGATCAAGATCGGTCGTGCGATCAAACCGGAGCGGTATCGCGATCGTGGTGCCGAGCACATTGCGTGGCGTTCGATGACTGATGAAGTGATGTACGAGATCCGCGAGTTGACCGGCCAGAACTATGTGAACAGGTATGCCGGGGAGAAGGCCGAGACCGAGCCGACGATCGAGGGGCAAGTCGGCACCGTGACCGACGCTGAACATCGCAGCCAGCCCGATGCGGGTGCGCTCGAGCGCGAACTCGCGGTCGTTGCTGGCAACTGATTGTTCTGTCGACCGAAATCCATCACCTCGCTTTCGTAGCTGACTCCTATCCTGGATTCGCATGTCGAACATCACCATCTCGCTTCCCGACGGTTCCAACCGTGAATTGCCAGGCGAATCGACGGCTCTCGATTTGGCCGCCACTATCGGGTCAGGCCTGAGGAAGGCGGCTGTTGCCGCCGTTGTCGATGGGGCGGAGGTGGATCTGACGGTTCCTCTCCCGGACGGGGCCGAGGTGGCGATCATCACGAACAGCACGGACGAGGGCCGTCATGTGCTTCGGCACTCGACGGCGCATGTCATGGCGCAGGCCGTGACTTTGCTGTTTCCCGGGGCGAAGTTCTCGATTGGTCCGGCAATAGAGAACGGGTTCTATTACGATTTCGAGCTTCCCGGCGGCGCGACGTTCAGCGACGACGACCTCGGGCGCATCGAAGCGAAGATGAGAGATATCATCAAGGCGAACCAGCCGTTCGAGCGCTCCGAGATGTCCGTTGACGAAGCCAAGGAGCTGTTCTCCGACCAGCCGTACAAAGTCGAGATCATCGAGCGGGTCGAGTCGGCGGATGCCGATGCCGAAGACTCAGGCGAGGTCGGCGATGGCGGTTCGATCAGTGCGTACCGGAACACCGACGCCTTCGTTGACATGTGTGTGGGTCCGCACGTGCCGTCCACCGGCAAGCTGGGTTTCTTCAAGTTGCAGAAGGTTGCTGGCGCGTATTGGCGCGGCGACGAGAGGGGCCCGATGCTCCAACGCATCTACGGCACCGCCTGGGAGTCGAAGCAGGCGTTGGCTGCTCACCTGCATCAACTTGAAGAAGCTGCCAAGCGTGACCATCGAAAACTTGCGACCGAATTGGATCTTCTGAGTTTTCCGAGCGAACTCGGAGGCGGCCTCGCGGTCTGGCACCCCAAGGGGGGCATCATCCGCAAGTTGATGGAGGACTACAGCCGCCTGCGTCACGAGAAGGGCGGCTACGAGTTCGTCTACACGCCGCATCTGGCCAATGCGCGGCTATTCGAAACATCTGGGCACCTCGACTTCTACGCCGACGGCATGTATCCGCCGATGGAGATGGACAACGGCACGTACTACCCGAAGCCCATGAACTGCCCGATGCACTGCTTGATCTATGCCAGTCGACAGCGCAGCTATCGCGAGCTCCCTCTTCGCTTGTTCGAGCTCGGAACCGTATACCGGTACGAACGCGCTGGAACGCTGCACGGGCTCATGCGCATTCGCGGCTTCACAATGGACGACAGTCACATTTTCTGTGCCAGGGACCAGCTCGCCGACGAGATTGCCGGCCTGCTTGATTTCGTGCTGTCTGTACTGCGCGCCTTCAGTTTCGAGGACTTCACGTTCAATCTGTCAACCAAAGATCCCGACAAGTTCGTCGGTAGCGACGAGATCTGGGTCGAGGCGACCGAGGCGCTGCGCGAGGCGCTTGACCGCCACGGCCTCGAGTACTCGATCAAGGAGGGTGACGCCGCGTTCTACGGTCCCAAAATCGACATCGATGTACGCGATGCGATCGGGAGGTCGTGGCAGCTTTCGACCATCCAGGCCGACTTCAGTCTGCCGGAGCGATTCGGGCTCGAGTACGTGGGCTCAGACAATCAACGACATCGCCCGATCATGTTGCACAGGGCGCTGTTCGGATCGATTGAGAGATTCTTCGGTGTGCTCATTGAGCATTACGCGGGTGCCTTCCCAACCTGGCTCGCGCCTGTACAGGTCCGGGTACTGCCCGTTGCAACGCCGCACGAGGAGTATGCCGCTGAGGTTGTGGCGAGGCTTGAAGAGGTCGGCGCCCGCGTCGACTACGCCAAGGCAGATGACGGCCTGGGAAAGAGAATCCGCAACGCCAAGCTCGAGAAACTGCCCTATATTCTGGTCGTCGGCGACGACGATTTGGAGGCCAAGACGGTCGGTGTGAACCCTCGCGGGGGAGAGGTCGAGCGCGATGTTCCGCTCGGCGCCTTCATCGAGCAATTTCGCCGGGAAGTCGCCGACGCCGAACTGGCAGCACTCGAAGCCTGAAGCGGTAGGAAGAGTCACCGATGCTCGAACGAATCTGGTCCGGTTGGCGATTTGCCTACGTCTCCGAATCGCCGCTGCGCGCCGGGGCAGGTTCGTCAGATGCCGAGGCCGGAAGCGTGTTCACCCAGATCCTCAGATCTGGTGCCCCCGACACCGAGACCCACATTGTTCACCGCGGTCGAACATGTTTCGCCATCGTGAACCTATTTCCCTACACGTCAGGCCACCTGTTGGTCGTTCCCTATCGCGAAGTAGCCGACCTCGATCAGCTGACGGCTGACGAGACGAGCGACCTGTGGGCCACTGTGACGGCCGCGGCGACCGTCCTCCGTAAGGCGTATCACCCTGATGGGCTGAATATCGGCCTGAATCTCGGCCGCCCCGCTGGCGGGTCGATCCCTGAGCACCTGCACGTTCACTTGGTTCCACGCTGGACGGGTGACTCGAACTTCATGGCGGCGATTGCGAACACTCAAACGCTTCCCGAATCACTGGTTGACACGGCCGCCAAGATCCGTGACGCGTGGGCCTAGCCTGTTCTCGATGACCGACGACCTACGCGACGAGCTGCCCGAAGATCTGAATTCGGCCGGGTTCATCGGCCCCTACCGGTTTCCCGACAACAGCCGTCGCCGCTGGCCCGGAGTGATATATCTGGTCATCGCCGCACTTTGCGTGGGCGTGTATTTCGCCGCAACCGATTCTGCGATTGTCAACGAGGGCTTTCTTGTGGCTGCGGCCGTGCTCTCGGTGGTGGGAATCTTTTCGATCACCTCGGGCTGGCGGATGAACGTCGACGAGAAAGAGGCTCTGGTAGCAGCGCAGTCAGCTCTCGGCTTCGGAGTTGGCCACGCGTCGGTGCAACAAGTTTGGCGCGGTCTGCGTAGTCGACCTACATGGAGGGTGCTCTGCTACTCCGCTGAAGAGCCGCCGCGGCAGAGGGGGCTCGTCCTGGTCGACGCGATCGACGGCAGCGTTGTTGAACACATGGTCGAGGACAACCCGGAACTCGTCGTCGAGGTCGGGTAGCGTCCTCTCGATGTTCGATGGCAAATTCCGGACGCCCGTCGACAAGGCCGTCAAACCTCTAGGCAATCTTCTACGCAAGACAGGCCTGACACCCGATCATCTGACGATCCTCGGACTACTCGTTGGTATCGCGGCGGCCGTTGCAATCGGCTCCGGGAGGCTGCTCCTCGGTGCATTTCTCGTCGTGCTCGCGGCGTTACCCGATCTGCTCGACGGGGCCTTGGCAAAGGCGTCGGATTCCGCCAGTCAACGTGGAGCGTTCTTCGACTCCACAATCGACCGGATTACCGATGCCCTACTGCTCGGTGGCATCGCCTGGTATTTCGCGGGTACCGAATCGCCGTACATGACATTGCTGCCCTACGCCGTTGCCTCTGTATCGAGCCTCATCAGCTACCAACGGGCGAAGGCCGAGTCGCTCGGCATCGATGCCAAGGGCGGGCTGATGGAACGTGCCGAACGGATCATCGCGATCCTCATTGGCCTGCTGTTTCCCGTACTTCTCATTCCGATCCTCTGGATCATGCTTGTACTCACGTCGATCACCGCGATCCAGCGCTTCGTCAAGGTATGGAAGCAGGCCGCGGTTGCTCCTGTGACGGCCGCGCGGATTGAAATGCGGCGCTCGAAGCGTGAGAGTCGTCGAGTCGCGCGAACCGAGCGTCGGCGCACGAGGGTCCCGCGTAAGCGGACCTGAGCCGACGTGGCTGACCGTGGCGGGCGCGGCCCGCTTCCCGATGTCTTGCCAGGTAGTCGTCGGTTCAGTGATGCCCTCACCACGTCGTCGTATCGGCTGGGCGCACTCGCGTCGCGGATGATGCCGAGTGTGGTGGCTGCCGGTTTGGCCGCACCGTTCGGTGCAGGTGCGAACTTCGCTAGTCCCGAACGGCGCGCGATGATCGAATTGCACCTGCGGAAGGTGGACCCGACACTCAAGGGGCTGCGTCTTCGTCGGGCCGTGCAGGAAGCGTTTGATTCATACGCTCACTACTGGTTGGAGAGCTTCCGGTTGCCGACCATGTCGAAGCGTGCCGTGGAGGCGGGCTTTCGGACCGAGGGGTACCACGAATACGTGGTGCCGGGTCTCGAGGCGGGAAACGGTGTGATCATCGCGCTGCCGCATCTCGGTGGATGGGAGTGGGCCGGGCGCTGGATTGCAGATCAGGGTCATCCGATCACGGTGATCGTCGAACGAATCGAGCCGCCTGAGCTATTCGAATGGTTTGTCGATCTGCGCTCGAAGCTTGGGATGATCGTTGTACCGCTCGGTCCAGACGCCGGCAAGATCGCGATGGCTGCGCTGCGCGACAATCACGTCCTCTGCCTGGTATCAGATCGTGATCTGATCGGGGGCGGCCCAGAAGTGGAGTTCTTCGGCGAGCGCACGACGCTGCCCGGCGGTGCAGCGACCCTTGCTCTTCGCACCGGAGCTCCGATTCTGCCGACGGGCGTGTACTTCACGAATCGCGTTGATGGCCACTTCGGCTGGGTTCGCCCACCGGTTCCCGCTGAACGTCAGGCCAAGCGGCTCCGCGACGACGTCGCCCGGATCACGCAGGATGTAGCCGGCGAGTTGGAGGTTCTGATCAAGCGCAG
>JADWMG010000012.1 GCA_015767405.1 Actinomycetota bacterium | reverse complement strand
AAGCGGCGCATCGGTGAGGTACGCGTTTCGACGACCTCTTCTTCGAGAACCGTGAACCGCATGCCGCCAACCAAATCGGTGATCAGATTGAAGAGCGTTGCTGCCAGAACCGCCAGTCCCGTGAAACCAATAACGAGGAACAGCCCGCCGATCCACCCACTGTGGTAGATCTCGCCGCCGTTGAACTCGAAGGACGACCAGCCGAACGATTCAAAGAACCGTTCGATGTTGTCAATCGTGCCGGTTGCGTAGGCGACGTTCCACAGCAAGACCCCCGCTGTCATCACAATTAGGTAGAGCACTAGAAAGGCAATCGCCGCGATCTTGAAGACACTCCACGGATCAACATGACGAACGACACGGGTGACCCGACGAACGCGAGGTTTCCGTCCGAGAATCCGGGGAACATCGGCGGGAATCGGTACGGGTGCAGGATCGTATTCGGGTGATCGCCGAGGTCGGCGACGTGCGGAAGTGGTGTCGTCTTGTGGAGCCATCTCCACGATTGGGCTTCAGTCGCCATCACAATTTCTGGCAACTCGTACTCTTCGTCGTCCGTGTCGCTCTCAGAGACGCTCAGGTCGTCTTCGCTCGCGTCAGGATCTTCGGCCGAATCTGACCGATCATCATCGGGCTCATCGACACCGTCGTCATCAGCCTCTGACACATCTTCGCCGTCTACATAGGAACCAATTGTGTCCAAGAGTCGGTCATCGGACTCGTCGCCTGATTCATCGTCGGAATCCTCATACTCCGCGAGCACATCACCAACCCCAACGTCATCAAGGGCGCGATCAGTCTGGCTCACCCGGCTCAGTGTACGCATAGCGCTCCTCAACGTCCGGTCAAGGTGTCCTCACGGCCATTGTCAATCTCTTTCAAGTCCGTCGGTCGCTCGCGCGGTCGCTGTCGAGTCACCCACACGAACGACGACCGATACTTCGTCTGGGCCAGGCCCTCGCCACCACGAGATCACGATCGCGCCGTACGTACGTGCAATCTGATCAGCTGTCTGGCGACCTCCGTCGAGGGAAGCAAGTGCGGCTGCATCAGCAGCCGTCTGCGCCTGCACTCGATCAAGAACGCGACTTCCCAGGCTCGAAAGGGCAGTCATCATAAGCACGAACAATGTTGCTCCGATGATGACAACGAGCACAGCCGCTTGACCGCGATCGCGCATTGGTTGAGGGTGTGTTGTACGCATATGAAGCCTCCATCTGTTGACATGAAGGCGATCTGGAGATCGCGAGCAGGCGCAAAGAGCGCAAGGGATTTCTCAGTTGGAGTTAGTCGTCAGTGGAGAGGATCGGTGCCACCGACCCGACGATGTCACCATCGTCCATGTTCATGATGCGAACGCCAGTTGCGGTCCGACCCTGCGAAGAGATGCCACGAACTTCCATCCTGATCGTGACCCCACTCTTGGACACGGCGACAATCTCATCGTCGAGGCCGACCATGAACGCAGCCACAACCTCACCCTTCTTACCTGTGAGTTTGATACCGCGCACGCCCTGGCCGCCGCGACCCTGCACGTTGAACTTGTCGAGTTGAGTGCGCTTGCCGTAGCCGGCTTCGGTCATGAGCAATATCGCCGTGTCGTCACGGGCAACATCGACAGAAACAACACGATCATCGCCCGACTTGAGCTTCATTCCACGAACGCCACCGGCCGTGCGACCCATCGGGCGGACGTTGCCCTCGTCGAAGCGAATGGTCATTCCACCCTTACTGACCATGAAGATGTGATCGCTACCACTCGTTTCGATCACTCGAACCAACTCGTCGTCACCGCGCAGGTTGATGGCAATCAGACCATCCCGACGGCTCGAGTCGTACGCATCGAAGGCCGTCTTCTTGACTGTGCCATTCCTCGTAGCGAAGAACAGGAATCGCTCGCCAGCGAAGTCGCGGGTGTCGATGATCGCCTGGATGTGCTCGCCCGGCTGGAGCGGAAGCAGATTAACGATGGGCATGCCCTTTGCAGTTCGCTCGCGCTCTGGAATCTCCAATGCCCGGAGACGGTAAACCTTGCCTCGATTGGAGAAGAACAGTAAGTGCGCGTGAGCAGTCGTGAAGATGACATGACGCACGATGTCGTCGACCTTGAGCTTGCCGCCCGACACTCCGCGCCCACCACGGCCCTGAGTCTTGAACGAATCAGCCTGTACGGCTTTGACGTATTGAGCTTGCGTCATCACTATGACCAGCTCTTTGTCGTCGACAAGATCTTCGATCGACATTTCACCGTCGTCGTATGTGATTTCGCAAACCCGCGGTGTGGCAAACTCTTCCTTGATCGCGGAGATCTCTTCGAGGATTACCGAATTGAGACGCTCAGGGCTGTCGAGGATCTCTTGCAGATCGACAATCGCGCCTTGAATGTCGGCTAGTTCGGCGTCGAGGTCTATACGCGAAAGTCGGGTGAGTTGACGCAACTGCATGTCAAGAATATCGTTGGCTTGAAGCTCGCTGAACTCATATGGGGCTGTCATCAAACCAACTCGAGCCGCGGCAGCGTCGTCACTGGCGCGGATCAGGGTAATGATCTCGTCGATGACGTCGAGCGCCTTGATGCGTCCTTCGAGGATGTGTTCGCGGCGCTTTGCCTTGGCCAGGCGGAATTTGGAGCGCCGGGTGATGACCTCGCGCTGATGCTTGACGTAAGCGACGATCGCGTCACGGAGATTGATCTGGCGCGGCACGCTGTCGACCAGAGCCACCATGTTGATCGAGAAAGTCGACTGCAACTGCGTCATCTTGAACAGGTTGTTCTTGACGACGTTGGCGTTTGCGTCTCGCTTGAGCGTGATGATCAGCTCGGTCTTGCCGCCCGATGAAGCGTCGTTGACATCGGCAATCCCGTCGAGGTTCCCACTGTCGACCAGGTCTTGGATTCGCGAAGCAATCGCGGAACAGCTGGTTTGATACGGCAATGCGGTGACGATGATCTCCATCCGCCCGTTCTTGCCCTCTTCGATAGTTGCCGTCGCCCGCATCTTCACTGAGCCACGCCCCGTGCGATAGGCGTCCATGATCCCGGCACGGCCAAGAATGCTTGCTCCGGTCGGAAAATCCGGACCCTTAACGAACTCCATCAGGTCATCGGAGGTGGCATCGGGGTTGCTGATGACATGGATAACAGCGTCAATCACTTCGCCGAGATTGTGCGGCGGAATGTTGGTCGCCATTCCAACGGCAATCCCCTGGCTGCCGTTGACGAGCAAATTGGGGAACCGCGCCGGAAGAACAATCGGCTCCTCAGTTGTGCCGTCGTAGTTGGGGATCATGTCGACGGTGTCTTCGTCGATGTCGGCAAGCAGTTGCATCGCCAACGGATCGAGGCGGCACTCGGTGTATCGCGAGGCAGCCGGACCGAAGTCGGGTGAGCCGTAGTTGCCGTGGAAGTCGATCAACGGGTGGCGAAGCGAGAACGGCTGCGCCATGCGAACGAGAGCATCGTAGATCGCACTGTCGCCGTGAGGGTGAAAGCGCGCCATCGTGTCGCCAGTTACGCGGGCACACTTGACGTGCCCACGATCAGGGCGAAAGCCCTGGTCTTCCATGTCCCAGATGATCCGGCGGTGTACCGGCTTTAGGCCGTCACGAACGTCGGGCAGGGCGCGCGACATGATGACCGACATCGCGTATTCGAGGAACGAGTTCTCCATCTCGTCATGCAACGAGATGGGTTGGATTGGTTCGTCGGGCGGTGTGGTGTCGTTGGTGTCAGTCATGCGTGATCCAAGTCAGTTTGATCGGGGTGTCAGAGTTATTGAGGTGGGCATCTCAGAAATCGAGATTGCGAACGTCACGGGCGTTGGTGACGATGAACTCGCGACGGCTCGCGACATCGTCACCCATGAGCACCGAGGTGACCTCGTCTGCAAGGGCTGCCTCGTCGACGCTCACCTGTAGCAGTGTCCGCGATGAAGCAAGCATCGTCGTATCGCGAAGCTCTTGCCAGTCCATTTCACCAAGACCCTTGAGGCGTTGGAATTGCTTTTTGTGATTTGGTCGCTCGGCGACGAACGCGTCTTTAGCCAGATCATCTTTGAGGTAGACCTTCTCTTTGCCGACCTCAGTGGAGTACAGCGGTGGCTGCGCTATGTAGCAGAAGCCTGCCTCGACCATTTCGCGCATCTGGCGGAAGAAGAACGTGAGCAGCAACGTACGGATATGGCTGCCATCGACATCGGCGTCGGCGAGAGCGATCACCTTGTGGTAACGGCATTTCTCGACGTCGAACTCGTCGCCGACACCCGCACCGATCGCCATGATCAGAGCCTGGATCTCGTTGTTCTTGAGCATTTTGTCGATGCGCGCGCGTTCAACATTGAGGATCTTGCCGCGAATCGGCAGGATCGCTTGCGTCCGCGGATCGCGGGCATCGACCGCCGTACCTCCGGCTGAGTCACCTTCGACGATGAAGAGTTCGGACTCTTCTGCGCTCCGAGACGAACAGTCTTTCAATTTGTCAGGCATTCCTGCTCCAGACAGAGCCGTCTTGCGTCTGATCGCATTGCGCGCATTCTTCGCGGCAACTCGAGCCTGTGCTGCGGCAAGACTCTTCTTGACCATCTTGTTGGCCTCGGATGGATTCTCCTCGAGCCACTCGGCCATACGTTCGTTGGTGTCCTTCTGCACAAATGAACGCATCGGAACATTGCCGAGCTTCGCCTTTGTCTGGCCTTCGAACTGAGGCTCACGCAGTTTGACGGACACGATCGCGGTAAGGCCCTCACGGATGTCTTCACCGGTGAGATTGGGGTCTCTTTCCTTGAGAATGTTTTTCGCCCGCGCGTACTTGTTGACCACTGACGTCAGCGCCGTTTTGAAACCTTCGATGTGCATCCCACCTTCGGTAGTGGAAATGCCGTTCGCATAGCCGTGGATCCCCTCGTGATAGCCCGTGTTCCACTGCATCGCGATATCGAGCATTTGACCATCGCTGTCTTCGTCTTCGAATTGGCAGACCTTTGAAAACAGTGGCTCTTTGGCTGCATTCAGATGCTTGACGAAGTCGATGATGCCACCCTTGTACTGGTATGCAATCTCTTGTTCGCGCCCCTCACGCTCGTCTTTGAAGACGATCTCGAGCCCCTTGTTGAGAAATGCCATGGTCTGCAGACGCTCGAGAACGGTGCGTGCCACGAACTCCACGCCCTCAGCGGCAAAAACGGTCGGATCGGGCCAGAACGTAATCGTTGTCCCGGTCTTGCGTCCACGACCCGGAGTGTCGCCGGCCACGACCATTTTGCCTTGTGGCTTACCGCCCTTTGCGTACTCCTGACGGTAACGCTTTCCGCCCCTGTCGACCTCGATCGTCAGACGCTCAGAGAGCGCATTGACGACGGAGACTCCGACTCCGTGGAGACCGCCGGACACCTTGTAGCCCTCACCACCGAATTTGCCGCCGGCGTGAAGCACGGTGAGTACGACTTCGGCGGCGCTCTTTCCCTTGTGCTCACCCTTTGTGAATGGGTCGACAGGGACACCACGACCGTTGTCTTCGACCTTGCAACCTCCCTCGGCAAGCATGGTGACTCCGATGCGTGTGCAATGACCAGCCATTGCTTCGTCGACCGAGTTGTCGACGACTTCCCAGATCAGGTGATGCAGGCCCTGTAGACCGGTGGAACCGATGTACATGCCCGGCCGCTTGCGGACAGGATCGAGCCCCTCGAGAACCTGAATCGCCTTGGCGTCGTAGTTCGCGGTCGAAGTCGACGAAGCCGCCATTTTCGTAGTTGATTTGTTGACTTTCGAACCGGGCTTCGGGTTGTTCTCCGGAGCAGCCGGCGTTGATGCTGCGGTGTCGTTGGACACTCGTACCTCAGTATTTTCGATCTCTGGCGGCGTACCCGAACGAGGGCACGTTTTGGCGGGGCGATCAGCAGAGCAAGCCGTGTTGTCCGACGTGGATTTGGTAGGCGGTTTGCGGTTGATTTTCGGGCGTCGAACCGGTTCTCACACTGTTTCGCGAGTGCGTTCCAGCCTACCAGCGGGGTGTCACGGTGATGGGGAGGGTATGCCCGAAATAGTGGCTCCAGAATCCTCAGCCAGGACGTGCAACGCGGACCTCGATCCGCTCGATTTCCACGTTCGCTACTTCAGCGAGACGAGTCGTGATAGTTCCGGAGAGAAACTTCACTTGAGTCGCCCACGCAGGGTCGTCGGCCTCGACCGTCAGGACCCCCTGATCGAGTCGGACCGGCCTGACATGTGCGGCCACGTTTTCACCGACAGCATCAGACCAACGTCCGAATACACCGCCGATCTGAATGCGATCGGTACCGCGAAGCGATCTCATGATCGAATCGAGTGATGCGGTAATTGGAACAGGATCGTTCACCTCGATGATCGTAGTTGCCAGCCGGTCGGCACCGGCCACGCTCAGGTGTCGAGGATCTGCCCGGCACGTACGCGGATGATGTGATCTGGTCGCGCTGGCAACGGAAGCTCGAGTGCAGTTGTGATCACCACCTGACCAGCAGGAAAGTGTCCCAACAGTGCAGTCGCGCGAGTGTCGTCGAGTTCGGACAAGACGTCGTCGAGTACGAGTACCGGGGCGGAACCTGTTCGGTCAGTCACAAGTCGATGAGCTGCCAGACGCAATGAGAGTGCCAACGTCCTCTGCTCCCCCTGCGAGGCGTGCGTACGACTAGGTAGCCCGTTGATCCACAGTTCGAGCTCGTCGCGATGCGGTCCTACAGTCGAGACTCCCCGTCTAATATCGAGAGACCGCGACTCCGCGAGCGCTGCAGCCAGCCCCTGGTGCCGCCACTGCGGTTCATAGCGAAGATCGAGGGGCGTAGCCGTACCGGCGAGTTGCTCGTACGCCTCGACGACCATCGGTGTCAACCGCGCGATCAAAGTTGCTCTCGCATATCCGAATTGATCGGCTACCTCGGCAAACTTTGCATCCCATACGTCAAGCGTTACCTCCACTTCATCTGTGAGCCTGCCCCCAGCTTGTTTCAGCAGCGAGTTGCGCTGACGGAGAATCCGCTGGATTTCAAGTCGCACGGCGTCGTACTTGGTTGCCAGCGCGACAAGCGTGTCGTCCATGAACCGACGACGCTCACTGGGGCTGCCCTTCACCAGCGTGAGGTCATCTGGCGAAAAAACACTGACGCGAACCGAACCGAGAAGATCTCGAGCGCGACTGAGAGGCTGCCTGTTGACCTGTACGCGGTTACGACCCACGGCGGATAGTTCAGCCTCGATCAATGTCTCTCGCCCGTCGTCATGACGAACGGTCGCGCGGATGATCGCGCGGTCAGCCCCCACCCGCACCAGTGCGTCGTTTGGCGCTCCGCGGAAGCTGGTCAGCGTCGAGAGATAGGCAAGAGCCTCAGCCAGATTCGTCTTCCCCTGCCCGTTATCACCAATGATCGCCGTCGTTCCGGCAGTCAAATCGAATGAGCCCGAAACATAGTTTCGAAAGTCGATGAGCTCGAGGTGCTGAACTATCACTGGCAGTTCAGCCTCACAGAAAGTCTTGGGAAGACAAGGTTGGTCGGCTGAACCCAGCTTTGCTCGCTGGCGCTCACTGCAGCGGCCGCGACAAATCTCGCGAACTCGGCCCACGCTGTAACGCTAACTAGCGGCTTGTCATCAGGGAACCCGCACGGGCATGAGGAGGTACAGGTAATCGTCCTGGCCGGCACCGCGGAGTACTGCTGGCTTCATCGGATCCATGGTTGCCAGCGTGACGTCGTCACTGTCGATGGCATCGATTCCGGCAGCGAGATAGTCAGGGTTGAACGCAACTGTCATCTCAGCTCCGTCATAGCTCGCGTCAATCTCTTCGGCGGCATTACCTACATCTTGTGTAATGGCAGTGAGCTGGACGGTGTCGCCGCCCAGTGTCAATCGCAAGGGTGTCGAGTCTTGAGCGAGGATCTTCACTCGCCGAATGGCCTCGAGCATGGTGGCCTTGCCGAATGTCAGCAAGTTGGGGTAGCTCGATGGGAGGAGGTTGCGATAATTCGGAAACTCACCTTCGATGAGGCGCGTGCTGAGGCGAGTAGATCCTGCCTCGAACGTTGCCTCGCGTTCACCAAGCCTGACGGTGAGACTCTCAGCGTCACCAATTACCCGTTGAAGCTCACTCAGTGCTCGTCCAGGGATGAGTACTTTTTGACCCGACTCGAGAACGGTCGAATCAGGTAGGTCACGCACGGCCAACCGATACGAGTCGGTCGCTACCATGCGCAAGCCGTCATCTTCGGCAGCGAGCAGAACTCCAGTGAGCACGGCGCGCGCATCATCGGTCGAGGCTGCGCGAACGACTTGCCGCAGAGCGTCAGCCATCGCATCGGCCGGCAACGTCACCGCATCATCGGAGGGCTCCGCCTGCGTCGGATAGTCGTCTAGCGAAAGTGGCCGAACAGAGAATTGTGATCGACCAGCGCTGATGGATACCTCTTCTTCGAGGAGTTCCACCTCAACGGCCCCTGATGGCAAAGCCTTGACGATGTCTCCGACGAGACGAGCCGGAACAACTGCGGAACCATCACGTTCTCCACCGACATCGACTGTCAGCCGAATCGTTAGTTCGAGATCGGTACCGATCAATACCAGGGTGTCGCCGGCAACTTCCATCCGGACCCCGGCTAATACCGGCAGTGTTCCGGTACGACTGGTTGCCGCTCGTCCGGCAGACCCGACCGCTTCGGCCAGGACATCACGTTCACAACGAAACTTCACAGTGGGTACTTCTCCTCATGAAGGGATGTCTAAAAGAATAATGTCAGTAGTAGGTGCTGTGGATTGGGGACAACCACGCGTCGTTGCAGCGTAGGGCCACAATGAACGTCCACATGGGATAGGCGCTCGATCCCCAGGTCGCGGGTTACACGCTTGTGGTCCGGTGGACAGACTTGTGTTGTCCACCGCGCTCGTGACAGTTGTCCCTCGCGTTGTTCTCTGTCGCGTCCCCAGGAGCATGTCGTTTGCATGGTGTTGCTCATGAGTTGAGTTGTTGGAGCAGATCAGTGACCTGGTCGTAGATTTGCTTACGTTCGCTCATCAGCCGTTGAATCTTCTCGTTTGCGTGGATCACCGTGGTGTGATCACGGCCACCGAACAATCTGGCGATCGCGGGATAGCTGAGGTCCGTCAGTTCGCGGAAGACATACATTGCCTCCTGCCGGGCGGTGACGAGTGGTCGTTGGCGGCTCCGACCCTTCAAGTCTTCGACAGGGAATTTCAGAATCGCTGCAATCTCCGCCAGTAGTTCTTCGTCGGTGCGGACCTTAGGTTTGTTATCGCGTAGGAGATCGGCAAGCTGCGTTTCGGCAAGATCCGTTGTAATCGGGACCTGATTGAGGCTGGCGAAGGCCGTGACGCGAATCAATGCGCCTTCGAGTTCGCGAATGTTGGTTGCAATGTTGGTCGCAATGAATTCAAGGGTTTCATCGGGCACTTGAACACGGTCGCGTTCAGACTTGTTGCGCAGGATCGCGAGGCGTGTTTCTACATCGGGTGGCTGGATGTCGGTGATGAGTCCCCACTTGAACCGGCCCCTGAGTCGTTCCTCGAGCGTTGGAATTGCGTCGGGCATTCGATCTGAGGAGATGACGACTTGCTTGTTGGCACCGTGCAGTGAGTTGAACGTGTGGAAGAACTCTTCCTGAAGTCCCTCTTTACCTTCGAGAAACTGAATGTCGTCGATCAGCAGCACGTCGACTTCGCGATATCGGCGCCTCAACGAATTGGTCGTGTTCTGACGAATTGCGTCTACGTACTCGTTCATGAATGTTTCAGTGGAGACGTAGCGCACTTCGTGATGCTGATAGTTCGAGTGGACGTAGTGCCCGATGGCATGCAGGAGGTGAGTTTTGCCAAGTCCGGCGGAACCATAGGTGAATAACGGGTTGTAGCTTCTGCCGGGTGTTTCAGCCACCCGCAAGGCCGCAGCGAGCGCAAACTGGTTAGAAGCACCTTTGACAAATGTTTCGAAGGTGTATCTGGGGTTGAGGCCAGCCTCATCCAGCAGATTGCGTCGAGGCTTGTCTTCAAGACCGGAGGTGCCCCTTGGCGGATACCTGTCTGCGTCGCTGACCCCCTCAGATGAAGTTTGGTCGTCTTGGCCGGGTGATGGTTCTGGATAGGCCTCGGTGTCAGTGGGATCGGTTGCTTCAACCTCTATCTCGACGCGACGCTGACCTTCGTTTGCATCGTGGAGTGCTTCGGTTACCAGGGGCAAATAGCGGGTGAGGATTCGGTCGCGAACATATGCGCTAGGGGCAAGTAGGCGAAGAGTGTCAGGGTCTGATTCGAGTGGAGTGACATCTTGGAACGTTGAGAACCAGACTGACTCGGCGAGCTGTGAACGCAGTGACAGGGTCACTTGTGTCCACACATCCTCGGATTCGCTCACCGGTTTCTCCTGCTGGTAGGCCATAGACAGTCCACACAGTTGTCCACATGATGTGGACAGGTATCTGGAGTGACTCGGGCGGCCGAACATACCACGTTCGTCAGAAGTGACAAACTCTCAGAAAAATTGGCCTTACGCTGGGGTTTAGCGGTCAATCGTGTCCTGTGCACAACTTACATCGATGTGGTTTGATCCGACTGGTTGGTAGTCACGGCACCCTTGCCGTAGCCTTGCAAGACGCGTCCGTGGTAGCACTTGAGTTGTCAGCCATCGCTACGGACGTGAATTTGCCTCGTAACGTCCGGAGTTTTTTGTGAAGCGTACTTATCAACCCAACAATCGTCGCCGAGCACGCAAGCACGGTTTTCGCGCCCGTATGAGCACTCGAGCAGGACGTGCCGTTCTGAAGTCTCGCCGCGCCAAGGGCCGCGCTCGTCTCTCCGCTTGATCGACCGGATCCGCGAGCGAGACACGTTCGTCCGCCTCAGGCGGGAAGGTGTCCGTGTACGGATCGATCCGCTCTGGTGCTCCTCTGTCCCCGACCCCAAGGTTCAGCCCCCTCGTGTGGCGTTCGCTATAGGTCGCGCTGTGGGGCCGGCAGTAGCACGCAATCGACTGCGTCGACAACTACGGGCACTGCTGGCCGATTCCGACGTTCGTCCAGGGCTATACCTGATCGGCGCCAGCCCGCGTGCCTGCGAACTGACGTTCGACGAACTCAGATCGGTTCTGACCGAGCTATTGACCTCGACCCAAGCCCGAGTGTCGTGACGACTCGGACCCAGAGGAGCGCGCTCTCGATGATTGCAGCCTATCAACGGGCTTTCGAGGGTCGTCCGTCGCCATGCAGGTTCTACCCGACCTGTTCGACCTACGCTCATGACGCATTCGCCGAACACGGCACCGTGCGTGGTTTTTGGCTCACTTTCCGTCGTCTTCTTCGTTGTCGCCCACTCGGTCCATCCGGATTCGACCCGGTTCCCGAGCGCTGTGGCACCCAGCACACTGCCCAGAAAGATTCCTGATCGATGTTCGAAATCCCGGCCGCACTGCTTTCGTGGTTCTACGGAATTACCAACGGATATACGACAGCGATAGCGCTAATGGCGGTTGTCGTAATGGGG
Source organism: Actinomycetota bacterium (assembly GCA_015767405.1). Classification (GTDB taxonomy): domain Bacteria; phylum Actinomycetota; class Acidimicrobiia; order Acidimicrobiales; family Ilumatobacteraceae; genus Sva-07. Next base: position 26,141 of record JADWMG010000012.1, on the reverse strand, counting down.
ATTACGACACCTTTGACCCTGAAGAGCACCAAGGGCATGCTCGAGATGCAGCGGCTGTCGCCCGAGATGCGCAAGTTGCAGAACGAGTATCGCAACGACCGCACGAAGCTCAACGAAGAGATGATGAAGCTCTACCAAGAGCACAAGGTCAACCCAATGGCCTCGTGTTTGCCGGTGGTGGCTCAGATGCCGATATTTCTCATCATGTTTCGGGTGCTGCGTGGCCTTACTTATGCCCCGCGTGGTTCAGCGCTACCGGTCGCACAGTCGGTCTGGCGTTCGTTCGAGGGTGCGGGACTTCCTTACAACATTCCTGAAGAGGTGGCCGACCCCGGATTCATCCCCCGATATCTGGCCTTCGACTCAGCGCTCTACGAGTCGTTGTTTGCCGAGCATACGATGCCATCAATTGCATTGGACCTGTCATTGTCCGCGGCAGAGGCTGTTGGTCAGGGATTCGGTACCGGTCTCCCCTACGTACTGCTGGTTGTACTGCTCGGTGGCCTGTACTTCCTTCAGCAGCGCATGGTTGCTGCACGCGCTGCGGTCAGCCCGACCATGTCGGTCAGTCAGCAGAAGCTGATGCAGTACCTGCCCGTCTTCTTCGCGATCTTCCAGATCTTTTTCCTGTCAGCCCTCGTCGTCTACTACGTCTTTCAGACACTGCTTCGAATCGCGCAGCAGGCCTACATCACCCGAGCGTTCTACGGCCACGACGAATCACTTGGTCGACAAGCCCAACGCGCTGGCGAGGAGGCTCGCGAAGAAGCAAAGAAGAGTGGTGAATCAGGAGGCCTCCTAGCTCAGGCCAAGCGCGATCTCGGTGGTGGTGGTGCCGCCGACAACGAGTCTGACAAGGGCTCGGGTAAGGGCGCCAAGAAGACCGGCAAGAAGACCGGCGAGAAGAACAAGGACAAGAAGGGGAGTTCGGCTCCGGCTCGCGAGATCACCAACAAACGAGTAACGCCGCCAAAGAATCGCCCGACACCATCGTCAGGTGCCAAGGGCCGTCCAACCCCGTCGCGTAAGGATGCTCAGGCTAAGAAGGCCAAGCCCTCCAAGTCATCGCGACCAAAATCACCCAAGAAGGACACGTAACGCGGCGCCGAGGGCGCTGTTCGTGTCTTGCCACAGTGGTGGCTTTCAAACAACAAGGAGAATTACATATGGAGTGGGTAGAAACTACCGCAAAAACCATAGAAGAGGCTCGCGAATCAGCCCTTGACCAACTAGGCGTCGGAGCCGACGATGCCGAGTTCGATGTCATCGAGGAGCCTCGGCCCGGCTTGTTCGGGAGAATGCGTGGTGAGGCGCGCCTTCGCGCTCGAGTCAAGCCAACCCAGGCACGGCCAAAACAAGAGCGCCGCCGTCGAAGTAAGAGCGACAGGTCGTCAGGGTCGTCCAAGTCATCGCCGAAAGAGCAAAGTGACGCCTCTGGCAACGAAGAAACCGAGGATAGTTCACCGTCCACGCGGCAGTCGCCTCGCAAGAATGGCTCGGAGTCCAATGGTTCCAACCGCCAAAAGAAAAGCCGAACATCCAATAAGACAGACAACCAGGAGCAGAGAATGAGCAGCGACGACCGACCTGAGTCCACAGCAACGCCCCAAGAGGTCGGCGATGCCGCCGTGACCTTCATGGATGGACTCACACAGGCATTCGGAGCGGATGGATCAGCGAATCTTGATATTGATGGTCTGCAACTCGAAGTCAATGTAACGGGTGAGGAGTTGGGGCTTCTCGTCGGTCCAAGCGGCCGTACCCTCAACGCGATTCAAGACCTCGCCCGAGTGTCTGCTCAGCGCCGGCTCGGTGACCATGATACGCGGTTACGGATCGACGTCTCCGGATACCGAGGCCGCCGTGAGGCTGCCCTAGGGAAGTTCGCCAGCAGTGTCGCAGAGCAGGTACGTTCCTCCGGAACAGCACGTTCACTAGAGCCCATGGCTTCGGCTGATCGCAAGATCGTACATGATGCGCTCAACGAGGAAGACGGAGTTGGCAGTCGTTCCGAGGGAGACGACCCAAATCGCCGGATCATTGTCGAGCCGGTCTGAATCCTGGTTACCTGAGGATTTGTAGAAGCAATATGCTGACCCCATCATGGGGCCGGAACAATTGAGTGAATTACACGAGGCGCTGGGTGAATCCCAGCGCCTCGGCTTTTTGGGTGACCGTCCGATCGATGAGGTGGTCGAGCATGCACGACTCTTCGTCACGGCCCTCGATGGATTGCAATCGACTCACGGAGGACATCCGAACATCGTCGATCTGGGATCAGGCGGCGGGGTACCGGGACTTGTCATCGCGTATTATCGGCCTGATGTTTTCCTGACTCTCCTCGATCGTCGAACAAAGCGCACTGATTTCCTACGTCGAGTCGTATCGCGATTTGGATGGAACGAGCGCGTGAATGTTGTTGCTGATGACGCTAGCAATCTCGTGATGTCTCAGAGTGGGTTCTTCGACGGCGCGGTGGCACGGGGGTTCGGACCGCCCGATCGTACGCTTACAATCGCCGCAGCATTGATTCGGCCTGGGGGTCGGGCGGTAATCAGTGAACCCCCGCAAGGAGATCGTTGGTCACCGGCGCTTTTGGAGCAACTTGGTCTCGAGCGCCTCCTATCTAAGGGTCGCGTGGCGATCTTCGAACGGAAATCAGACCTTTGAGCATCGATTTGTTTCACGTGAAACATCACGCCAGCCGTCTTGCTGCGATGTCGGGAGTGTCCTGTTTCACGTGAAACATCGTCGCAAATGCTTGTAACGGGTTGCCTGATCAGGCAGAGTATGCAGGTTCACATGCCCGCGAGGGCCGTCTCGAACTGGAGAACCTGTGTCGGAATTCGACGCCGCCTCGATTGCGTCACCCGCTCAACCCCCAACTACGCCTGATGGCTTTGCCGAAGACCCGTCGGCCCCATCACCTATTTCCCCGGAAGGTCGTGGGCACCGCGCGCTCCCCCGCGTGATTGCCCTGGCCAACCAGAAGGGTGGTGTTGGCAAAACGACGACAACGGTGAATATCGGTGCGGCGCTTGCTGAGATGGGGCTTCGCACGCTGATTATTGATCTCGATCCACAAGGAAATGCATCTACAGGTCTTGGGATTGAGAACCGTGGTCTCGAGAAGTCCATGTATCACGTCATGCTGCATGACGAGCCCTTGGAGAACGTTGTGGAGCCAACGGATGTTAGAAATTTGTTCGTTGCACCAGCTTCACTCGACCTCGCCGGCGCTGAGATCGAACTGGTTCCTGCCTTCAGTCGCGAACAACGTCTGAAACGAGCGATCGACGCCGTCGTGAGTGACTATGACTATGTTCTGATCGACTGCCCTCCTTCACTTGGCTTGCTCACGGTCAACGGCCTCGCCGCCGCCCATGAAGTAATGGTGCCGATCCAGTGCGAGTACTACGCGTTGGAAGGATTGGGGCAACTACTTCGGAATGTTGATCTTGTGAAGCGGAATCTGAACCCCACACTCGACATGAGCACCATTCTCTGCGTTATGTACGACGCCCGGACGAAGTTGTCTGGTCAAGTTGTCAGTGAGGTGAGAGAGCACTTCGGGGAGAAAGTACTGAGGTCCGTAATCCCGCGGTCTGTACGACTCTCAGAGGCACCTTCGTTCGGGCAGCCGATTACGACGTTTGATCCGCGTTCAAGAGGAGCCATTGCCTATCGGGACGCTGCAAAGGAGTTGAACAATGGCACGCTCTAGTGGATTGGGGAAGGGCTTGAGCTCAATAATCCCTCCTGCTGAGATATCTGGCGCCGACGGCGAATCCGGCGATCACGCTGCTCTGTTTGCCGATATTCCGATCTCTTCCATCTCTCCCAACCCACATCAGCCACGAGTGCATTTTGACGAGGACAGTCTGCTCGAGCTGTCATCGTCCATTGCTGAGATGGGTGTTCTGCAACCCATTCTGCTTCGACCGCTGGCTGAAGGTGAGTATGAACTGATCGCCGGCGAACGGAGATGGCGGGCGGCCAAACGCGCTGGATTGACTACGATTCCCGCTGTCATACGACCGACCGATGAGGTCGGGTCAGTTGAGCAGGCGCTGGTCGAGAACCTCCATAGGCAGGACCTGACGCCTCTCGAAGAGGCTGCCGCGTATCAGCAGTTGATTGAAGATTTTGAACTGACGCATGATCAACTATCGGATCGTGTTGGCAAGAGCCGTTCTGCGATTACCAACAGCATGCGGTTGCTCGGCCTTCCGCCGACTGTGCAACGACTTCTGGCTGACGGCCAACTCTCGGCTGGTCACGCCCGGGCATTGTTGGGCACGCCGGACCGCTCTCGTCAGGAACAACTCGCCAGAGAAGCGGTGGCCGACGGCTGGTCGGTGCGGATGGTTGAAGTAGCAGTTCGCGGCGGGACAACAGATGACGACGACACTCCCACATCAGACGAGCCAGGTGGGGGATCGATTGATGGCGCGGGACTAGTTCCAGGGACGAAGCTGAGGCCGCCTGGTTTGTTGGAACTGGAAAATCTGTTGGCTGAGCATCTAGAGACGCGAGTGAAGGTCCAGATGGGTGCGAAAAAGGGTCGCGTCTCGATCGACTTCGCAGATCTCGAGGACCTCGAGCGCGTCTACCGAAAGATGACTAGCTAGTGATCGAGAGCAACAGCCCAAGCGTTCGCGCGTGATATCATCCTCATGTAGGGGATGATGGTTATGGTTCACGCAGGGTGACCACGAAGGGTAAGAAACCCCAGCAGTTTCATGGCGTTCACTCACTTAACGTGACGGCAAACTCAACGTGATGTCGAGGGAAACTCACAGTGTGTGGATGGAGCTGTGGATAAACGTCAAATCTGAGCTTCTGCGATCTATTCGGCGCTCTACTCGACCATGTCGTCAGTTACGCCGAGCGGTGACGAACCCCATGAGCTGACGGCGATCACCAGAGCTTCGACAATCGCATCTGTGGAGTCAACGACGTCTCTGACAGGGCCGAGTGAACACAGAACGGCTGGCATCCGAGTCTCACGTAGAACGGCGAGTCGCATTCCTTGAAGGTCTGGTGGCGGGTCGAGAATGGCGGACAGTTCGGACGAAACTGTCTTCGCGAGCGCCCGCCCTCCGATTGATTCGAACGTTGGTACTGCAAAATAGGATATTGTCGAACGTTTGTCTGGAACGGCTTCGAAACCAATATATAGCGTCGCTCCGTACCGGTTTGCTGCAGCGGCCTGCACTGCCGCCTCGTACTCATCGGTCGACATCACCTTGGCGCCACCCTCGCGGAGAGCCCGCGACAGGGCGCGAGCTATTGAACTCAGGCCACCGAACTGACCGACTACGACCCTCAATGTTCGCAACGAGTCGTGAGACAACATTGTCTCGCTCTCTCTCACCGAGGCCACGCCTGGGCCGGTACCGCTCTGGCGACTGACGACTGCGAGCATCTGGATCGTTTGCGACCCACAGATGCCATCGGCAGTCAGCCCGGAGTTGCGCTGAAAGTCTCCGATCGCACGCGCCGTTGACTGTCCCAGGATTCCATCCGGTCGACCGCAATCGAACCCGACATGGTTGAGCGACGATTGCAGGCTGGCAACATCATCACCTCGAAGATGGGGAGCCTTCAGAACAAGGAGGCGATCACCGAGCTTCCATCCAGCCTCGATGAGCGCCAGCCAAGTCTGTTCATCGCAGATTCCGCTGCTGTGTAGGCCGCGGAGGGTTTGGAAATCCGCCACAGCATCGCGAGTGGACGCGCAGAATGCGCCAGGCTCGCCGCCCGCCGGAACAAAACCGGCGGCGCCCAGTCGACGTTGGAGGTCACGGATCGCTTCGCCCCGCTGACCCTCCGTCAGTGGGAAGTGACCAGAAATTCGTCGAGCTCCTGAAGAAGGGCACCCTTGCTCTTGGCACCTACGAGACGCTTGGAGACCTCGCCAGCCGAAAACACCAGCAGCGTCGGAATGCTCATGACGCTGTACTTCATTGCGATATCTGGATTGTCATCGACATTCAGTTTCGTGACACTCAGGTGATCGCCGTACTCCACGGCGATCTCTTGAAGAATCGGGGCGATCTGCTTACATGGTCCACACCACTCTGCCCAGAAGTCGACGATGACTGGCTTGTCTGAACCGATCACTGTTTCATCAAATGTGTTGCTGGACAGGTTGACAATTTCGTTGGCCATAACAGGTGTTCCTTTCGAGCGGGGGTTCCCCGAGTCGGTGGAGAGTCAATCAGAGTTGGATTCGCAACACCAGTGTTGGTTGTCCAAGCCGTATGAGAGTCAACATGGAGAATGCAGGAAGTATTCCCTCTGCATCCGATTCACGGACGGTCACTCGTTGGCCTCGAGCCAGCGTTCTGCATCGATTGCCGCCACACACCCTGACCCGGCGGCGGTGATTGCCTGGCGGTAGACGTCGTCTTGCACATCTCCACACGCAAATACACCAGCAACGTCGGTGTAGGACGATTCAGGTTGAGTGATCAGGTAGCCGGTATCTGGATTCATTGCCAGTTTGCCCCTGAAAAGATCAGTATTTGGCTTGTGCCCGATGGCGACGAAGAGGCCAGTGATGTCGAGGGTCGACTCAGTGCCATCGACAGTGTTGACAAGGTTGATACCCGTCACCTTGTCGTCACCGATGATGTCTGTGACTCGTGAATTCCAGAGGAACTCGATCTTGGGATTGGCAAATGCCCGATCTTGCAGAATCTTCGAGGCCCTCAGTTCATCGCGGCGGTGAATGATGGTGACCTTGTCAGCGAACTTGGTCAAGAAAGCTGCTTCCTCGATTGCTGAGTCACCGCCACCAACGACCGCGATTTCATGTCCTCGAAAGAAGAAGCCATCGCAGGTCGCACACGTGGACAAACCATGTCCCAGCAGACGTCTCTCAGCGTCTAGCCCCAGCATCAATGATTGGGCGCCGGTGCTGACGATGACAACTTGAGCCTGGTATTCGGTATCACGCACCCAGACTTTGAACGGGCGTTCGGTGAAATCGACACGTGTCACCTTGTCGGTGAGAATCTCGGTGCCGAAGCGAGAGGCCTGCGCGCGCATGTTCTGCATCAGCTCTGGTCCCATGACTCCCTCCGGGAAGCCAGGGAAGTTCTCGACGTCGGTCGTCAGCATCAACTGGCCACCAGGCTGATCGCTCGTACTCGAAGGTTCGCCTTCGATCAGCAGTGGCGAAAGGTTGGCGCGGGCGGCATAAATGGCAGCGGTCAGGCCAGCGGGGCCCGACCCGATGATGATGACGTCACGTACTTCGGACATGGCTGAGCAAGACTCCTTCTGAGGGGCGCGCTTACGGTGCGCGCGTCAACTCAGCGTACGAGCAATTCAGGCCGCGGCGGCGTTGCGCTTCTTGAACAACACGAGTCCGACGAGACAGAGCACACCACCGACGATGAAATAGCTGGTGTACACAGCCTGGTCCCAGCTCATCGTGAGCTCTAGCAATGCCTGCAGGCCGCGCATCATGCCGACCAGCATGATTACCAATGCAAAGAATCCGAGAATGACTGCGATCAGGCCGAAGACCAGACCGCGGGCCGCGTATATGACTTTGGTTGTGGTCTGATCTCTAACGGTGTCGACCACGCGTACAACCGTGTCGGTTGTTTCGGTTGCCCAGTTCGGATCGGTCAGCGGATTGGCCGGCATTCCAGTGAGGCTAGCCGCGACAGTGTCTGGCGACCACAGTGCCAGAACTAGGGAAGCGAGGCTCGAGCGATCACACTGCAGTCGAGGGCTCGGTAAGCGATTGCCAGATCAAGACTCTCATCTACCCCGACCACGACCGGCTCACCCTGATATTCGGCGGGCCCAACGACGTAGTCGGCACCACCGCAGAGTGGGAACTCGAATGCCTCGATCGCCTCTTCGGCCTCTGAGAGCCCACCGTCTTGTGTTGCCGACTCAGCAGAAGCATCGGTGCTTGCCGGAATGTCCGGTGAAATAGGCGCCCCCACTGCGTCTGACGCGAATATGCCTAGCTGCTTGGGTGTAGACAGAACCTCGAGGTCGGCCTCTTTCGGAGGTGCTTCGGCATCGATGTCGATACCAAGACTGTCCTCATCAACGGCGACTGGGGCATCGGCTGTCTCCTCGACCGTTTCCTCAGATGCTCCGGCTGATGATTGGAGATCTCGTTGCAGCTCATCGGCGGCTTCGTCGGCGATGGCAGCTGACGAGTTCGGCTCAGGAGCGTCGGAGGAGAGATCGACAGCAGCGGAGGAGATCGAGTCGCCGTCATCACCGGAAGAGATGCTCTGCAGAACGATGCCACCAGCGAGAACCAGCGCGAGGGCTGCCGCCGCGGCGCCCATCCAACGGGCAGTCTTCGACCGTCGACGACCCTCCAACGAGGTTGGTGGCGGCGTGGAGATCGTTGATGCGGCCGCAGCCGTGGCCGGGTCGATGCCCTGTGGTGTTATGTCGCGCGCGGCGCCTGCTCGTTCGGCCTCTGGAAGGCGATCCCATGCTCCGAGTGCAGCTGCGAGCTGCTGTTCGCGCATAGAGATCGACGGTGCCTCGACATCTGCCAATAGAGCGCGAACCAAGCGTTGGCGCTCGACCTCGGCGAGCAGATCTGGGCTGCTTGCAACTTGGGCGCGCTCCTCAGGTGTTGCGGCACCATCCAAATAGGTGCTCGCGAGGATGGTGAGATCTTCGTTCATGTCGGCTCACTTGGACGCTCGCCACCGGTCTCGCGGTTCCCGATGTTGGGCGAAATTGTTGGAAGACCATCCAGGCGCAGGTGTTTTGCGAGTGCTGATCGCCCGCGCGCGATGCGTGACTTGACAGTTCCCACTGGAATGTCGAGGACTTCTGCGATCTCTTTGTAGTCGAGGTCCGCGACATCACGCAGTACAACGGCCGTCCGGAGATCTTCGGGAAGTTCTGCGAGGGCATCGTCGAGAATGAGCCGATCACTCACGTGTTGCAGGCGTTTTTCGGCCATCGGGTCGATGATTTCGGGTGCCTGATCTGTTTCGTCTCCCTCTCTGACTGTATGGAGCGCAGGTCGGCGCTTGCGCTTGCGGAGTTCGTCGAGTGAGGCGTTTGTTGCGATGCGATATGCCCAAGTACTGAATGAGGAACGACCATCGAAGCGGGGCAGACTTCTCGTGATCTTTATCAGTGCTTCCTGACAGGCGTCGTCAGCATCACGGGTGCTCCCAGCGACCCGGCGACAGACTGCGTGTATGCGGTCGTAGTGAAGACGCAGCAGTTGGTCGAGCGCGTTCCGATCACCGCCCTGAGCGGCGGCGACCAGTGCGTTGTCTTCCAGTGGAGTCGCGATGAGCCGGATCGTAACGAACGAAGTGCGCCGGCGCTGTGATGTCAGCCACTGATGGAGATCTCTCCGAGACGTCCTCGGTACGGATTCGAGCCTGTGCAGGAATCGTCGGATCCCAACTCGTTGAGCAGGATCAACATATGTTGGACAGGGGCGACCGGAGTACCCGACGTGACCGTGCCAGCATCGTCAGCAAAGGCTGTGTCTCCGAACGTGTCACCCCATGCGTCGATCGTTGTGGGAATGGTGTCTGCGTCGGATGCGAAGAACTGGAGTTGGTAGGGAGCGCTGAGTACCGCGACCGAGAGCGCCTGTTGTGTTGGATTGTCAAAACTCACGACCAGTCCCACTCCGCGTTTTGCACCCATGTACTTCGATTCGTAGCACACGGTGCGCCAGAACGTCGTGGAGTCGTTGTCAGCGCGCGATAAGGCGGCGTCGCCATCGTTCTCAACGCCGTCACCATCGGGGTCATAGGCAGTTATCGCGGCGATCACCGCAGGCTCTGTGATGGCGGCGGCCGCCCCGGTCTCATCGTTCGGTGTACTCGATTCGGCATTCTCAGCTGGCGGAGCAGTGTCGCCGGGAAGCAGAGTAGTGGTCGTCACAGCATCGCCACCACCGAACTGGAGGCTCGCCCAGAGCAGAAGCCCTACACCGAGGCCGATGATCAGCAAGACGGCGAGCACAATGAAAGAGGGCTTCCAACCCTGGGTCAGGCCCTTGGCCGGCCGCCCATGGAGCGCCTTGGCCGAAGTGGGCGTGTTGTCGAGTGCTAGTGCCGAATCCGACGTGGGTGGCGTCGGTGGGGGAGTTGTGGTCGGAATCAACCCGGTGTGGGTGACCTCGCCGGGTATGGGGCGCCGTTGTGGAAGGGGCGGCGGCGGCGGGTCGGGTTCGCCGTGAGTGGAACGCACAGCACGCTTGCGATCGGTTGCTCGTCCGGCTACATCGGAAGGAGCTCGTCTGAGTCGGCGGGAGCCATATGGCGCGATCGTTGATCGTTCGTGCGGTGTCTGGTCTATTGGCGGCGGGCCTTCTTTCGCGGCTTCGCGAAGGGATGCCGCCAGTTCTGTGCCCGAGGCTGGACGGTGTGCCGGATTGCGAGCCAGCAGTTGATGTATGACAACCACGAGCCCGGTGGGCAGGGTCGCGCGTAGACGGCTGAGGTCGGTCGGGTCTCGCTGTAGGCGCGCTAGCGCCGTGTCTGCATCTGATTCACCAAGGAATGGAACGCGGCCTGCCAGGCACTCGTAGAGAACCAGACCCAATGAGTAAAGGTCGGCACGACCGTCGAGCTTCTTGCCGCGGACTTGCTCAGGCGACAGGTACTTGGCTGTTCCCATCATGATGTTGGGACTTGTGAGATCGTTATCGACCGACTGGAGAGCCTTTGCGATACCGAAGTCAGTGAGCAGGACTCGACCGTCAGAAGTGATCATGATGTTTCCGGGCTTCACATCGCGATGCACGAATCCGGCATCGTGGGCATGGTCCAAGGCCAACGCAACACAGGAGCCGATGTGGCAGGTCAGCTCGGGACTCAGGCGTTTCTGTGTGTCGAGAAGTTGGCGCAAGCTCTTGCCCTCGACGAGCTGCATTACGACCGCTTGTCGGCCGTCCTGCGCGAACACATCGTGCACGGCCACGATGTTGGGATGGTTGAGGCTGGCGGCCGCTATGGCCTCGCGCCGAAATCGTTCGGCGACGATTGGATCACTGGCCAAGTTCGGCTTGAGCCATTTCACCGCGACCTTTCGATCGAGGGTGAGGTCAATCGCGAGCCAGACTTCGGCCATGCCCCCTTGCGCGAGATGACGCTGTAGCTCGTATCGCTCGGCGATCACGGTATGAGTGGGAGGCGGAGCCGCAGCGGACATGACTAGGGGCGAACGCTAGCGGTGGTGGGCCCGTCAATTCAGGCAATGAACGGTTATTCCCGGATCTGGTGTTGACGATCAGGTGTCGACGACTTGGAACGCGATGCCGATCGTGCCGCGTCCGCCGTGCGTACCGATGACAGGCCCGATTTCTCCTACGACAATTTCGTCGGTGTAGTAGGGCCGAAGCATCTCGACGAACACGTCGACGTCGCTGCAATCGGCGTGCATTACTGCAAGGTTCTCGATGTCGCCGTCGTAGCTCTTGAGCTTCTCGACGAGGAACGTCAGCGCCTTGGATCGAGTTCGCTGCTTGCCACCTTGTTCGACTACACCGCCAGTGACTTCAATGATCGGTTTGATCGACAGCGCCGTCGCGAGGAGCGCTTTTGCGTTGCCGATTCGGCCGCCCTTCTTCAGGTTGTCGAGTGTGTCGAGCGCCCCGAACACTCGAGTTCGGTCGACGAGGTCGTTGGCCAGTTCTTCAACGGCATCTACGCTTGCTCCATCGTTGGCAGCTCGGGCGCACGCCAATGCAATGGTGCCGAGCCCCATCGTGATCGTTCGACTGTCGACTACCCGGATGTCGAGCTCGATGTCGCTGTCGGCCGCAATCGTGCGTGCGGCGAGCTGGGCAGACTGCATGGTCGCCGAGAGTTTTGACGACAACGAGACCACGACCACACTGCTTGCGCCTTCGGTGGCTAGGGATCGAAAAACCGTCTCGAACTGGCCTGGTGCCGGAGCGGCGGTTTCTGGAAGAGTGCTCGAGTTGACACATCGTGCCCAGAATTCAGAAGTAGTGAGCTCTTCGCGGTCGATGAACTCGTCATCACCAAAACGCACGCTCAGTGGCACGATGACGATGCCGAGTTCATCGGCGACATCTTGCGGAAGGTCACAGGAACTGTCGGTGACGATGCGGACGGAACTATTGGAGGCACTCACAGTGTGAGGGAGCCTACTGTTTTGCGCTTGGGTGTCGATCTCGACCATCGTCGGTTAGCGCCGCGCGCCGCTTGGACCGCCAATGTGTGAACCACCAGGTGATCAGCACAAGTACGAATCCTGCAGTCAGTACCTGGCCGAAACCAGTCAGGCCCGTGACGCGTGATGTGAGCGAGATGGGTTCGTCGAGCAGTTCGCCGGCCGGGGTCGAGACTTCAACAACGATTGATGATGTTCCATTTGATCGAGCCTCGACCGGGACAACCACGCTCGTCTCGCCGTTGGGCCGCAGTGTCACCAATCGATCGCCCTGTGGGAAATTGACTTTCGGGGAAGAGAACTGCAACAGGACATCGAGAGGCTCGTCGATGTCATTCTCCATTCGGATCTCGATGGTTCCGGAGCGGCCAGTCAAAGTGAAGGTGAACGGTTCTGGAAGACGAACAGCGTGTTTCAGGTGATCGGCCTCCGCGAGGAGGTCGTCAGTTGCGGCCTCGATCTCATCGTCGCTGTAGCCGGTGGAAATCAGGGCATCGAGCTCGTTGGCCCACTCGGTGGGTCGGGGGTCGTCATCGGCCAGCATTGACGCGGCGCTGAGCATTTTGAGTGTCGTGGAGTCGATCAACTCGATACGCGCCGTGAGTGATGGGCCCGCAACCTCGGGGAGTTCCACCGTGACTGGTTGACCACCTCTTGTCTGAACATCGGTCACACCTGTCAATGACGAACCTGCTGCGAAACGAACTCCAGGCGTTGTGGCCGCGAGCTGTTCCAGCCCGGTTAGAAGCCGCGTGTCAGGAGCCTGGAGAGCTGGGGTCGTGAGGACCCGGCTGAGTTTTGTTGATCGTTGTGTGGTGGCGAAGTCGTCGTTGGCATTTGGTCGGCTCTGCTGTTCGCGCTGTCCTTGGTCGACGAGCATGGTCGCGATGGTCTGTACCGCCCATTCGGTCGGAGTTGCCTTCGTGAGGATGTCGTCGGCGGCTTCAGCAGTGAGTTGCATTGCAAGGTCGTCAACAACCAGCAGCGCGAGAGTGCCTCCGTCCGGTAGTTCGATGTCGACGAACTGGTCGGTTCGCGGCAGCCGGGGGCTGACGGTGTCGAGGAATAGTTCACTTGGCATGACGACGAACCTCACTCCGAGATCTCTTAGTTCCTGGGCCCCCGCTGCGCTGAGAGGATCGGTGGCCAGCCAGATATCGCGGCGTGAAGGTGTTGTTGGAACGGCCGCGGTCAGGAGGTCCTCCCCAGCTACCAGCAGGCGGGCATAGGCATCGGTACGTCCAACAGCTGCTGCGGCGGAAATGTCGAGAGGAGCGAGCGGGAGCGCCACGAACTCATCGTCTGCCAAGTCTTCGCCTAGTTGTTGTTGCCCGTTGGGCAACTCGGCTCTGGTGGCAATCAACGGTGGGGGCACCTCGAGCGTGACCGGGCTGCTGATCGTGGCCGCCAAGTTGAGCGGTGACTACCGCAAGGTCAATAGGGGGCGCGTTGGTGGTCGGAATATCGGCGGCGGCAGTTTCGAGAGGAGGATCGTTGGGCCCGGGGAGGCGCTGCACGATGGTGCCGGCCGTAGCTACGACCTTGTCCTGCCCGGGATCACCGATCAGGATTTCGACACGGACTGGGTACAGGCCCGCCTGATCGAACTTGAGCTTTTCTTCAACGCTGTCGACTACGTCTGTCTCGATATCCAATGTGAAAGTCGCAGATCCATCGGATGAGAACTCGGCTCGATCTCGGAGATCTCCCAATGCCACTCCGTCGACAACGTTTTTGAACGCGGTTGGCTCGACGTTGCTTCCAACTACCTCATCGATTATCGAATCAGTCCTGATGGGGGCGTAGTTGGTGACTTCGATCGTCAGCTGGAGCGGTGGCGGAGGGGGAGGCAATGTGGTCGACGTTGTGGGGGGCGTCGCGACAGAAGGTGTCGTTGCAGTCGGTGTCGAGTCGGTGGGAGGCGTTTCGGCGGGGACGGTCGGGTCAGGTGATGTAGTGGGCGGAGCGGTAGTAGGCGTGGTCGAGCTGGTTGTCGTGGTCGCGCGAAGATCGGCAGAACTGTCGAGGTCGCCTATCAATCGATATACCAGATGAAGCGTTCCGTCGGCTTCGAGAGCGAAGTCCTGTTCGAGAAGTTCAAGTCGCAACCCCGAGGTTGACTGAGTTGGCGCGGCCCAACCTGCGAGTGCCGGGCGCCCTGATGCAGTTCCGAGCAGGCCACTCATCATCAACATGATGCTGCAACACAGCGTGGTCACGAGGGCCATGATTCTGAACTTGGAAGGAGTCGATGTCACAGGATTCGGCTACCGATATTGAGTTCGAGAATGACCAGCGGCTCTGGGCGGGTTTCGAATCCGATCGATCGGTACAGGGCGATGGCGCGGTGATTGGCGGCCGCGGTGTTGACCATCGCGCGGCCGACCTTTCTGCGCAACATCCATTCGAGCGAGTCGATGACCAGCAAGCGGCCCAAACCTCGTCGCTGGGCACTCGGATCGACTGCGATGCGCTGGATGTAGCCCCACGATGACGTTCGCCCACTGATCGCGAATGCGATCATGCGGCCATCCTCGGTCACCGAACGCGATCGGTAGTGAGGAGTCGCCTTACAGATCTCCATGAGGGTGGCAGCATCATTGGTCCACGGAGGGTCGAAGGCATTTCCATCAACGGTCGCGGCGTCGCTCAGATCAGCGAATCGAAGCCGTCGAAGGGGAGCCTTGGTCAGTTTGGTTGACTTGTTGAGGTGCGTGAATCGATTGCTTGACAGAGCGACCGGCAGGGGAACTCTGAGATTGCATTCAAGCAGCGTGAGGGTATCGATCAGCCGGAATCCAGCTTCCTCGAAGGCCTGAGTCGATGCTGGGAACAGCGCTCCGGTGCGCAGTGAACTCGCGCCCCTCAGGTTTGCCATCCTGATCCAGTCGGCCACATCATCTGCATCGGGAACCATGTGATGATCGAGCAGCACGAGATGCGCGACAGCGGGGTCATATGGCCAGCTGCCGAGGCGCGCTCGCACTGGGTGCTCGACGGTCGCGACGTTCACTGGTCTCGAAGGTACTCGCGTCGATGTACGACACCTCAGCACGACAGCGCAAGGTCCCTCGTGTTGTAACCCTCGACCCGGCGAACGTTTGGGGCCACAGCACTAGCCTTTGGTCTGTGGTTCCTGAACGTCTTGCCCCGGTGCTGCACGAGTTGGCTCCCATCGCCGAGCGCTTTCGTGCCGCCGGATTCCAGCTGTATGTGGTTGGCGGCACGGTACGTGACCTTTTCGTGCCGAACGGGAAGTCTGACTTCGATCTCGACCTGACCACCGACGCGCGCCCTCCGGAGATCAAACGATGCTTGGAAGGCTGGGCTGACTCGATCTGGAGTCAGGGTGAGAAGTTCGGCACGATTGGAGCGCACAAGAACAACGCGCAGACCGGCAAGGACCGGGTGTACGAAATCACTACTTTCCGGGCGGAGGCGTACACCGACGACTCGCGCAAACCAACGGTTGTGTTCGCCGACGAGATCGAAGCTGATTTGTCGCGCCGCGATTTCACCGTGAACGCCATGGCGCTGGAGCTCACCGGCGGAGGCGACACACCAGAGCTCGTCGATCCGTTCGGCGGTATCAGCGACTTGATGAGCAAGACACTGAAGACCCCGATTGGGCCTGATGTGAGTTTCAGCGACGACCCGCTGCGCATGCTGCGGGCTGCTCGGTTCATTGCCGGCTACGGGCTCCAACCAACTGATGCGCTGATGTCAGCCGTGAATTCCATGGCAGCTCGGCTGGAGATCGTGTCGGCAGAACGAATTCGCGATGAGCTGGACAAGTTGATTGTCGTTGATCATCCCGCCTCCGGTCTCTGGTTTCTGATTGAGACAGGTCTCGCTGAGCAGTTCATTCCCGAGCTTCCGGCGATGCGTCTGGAACACGACCCGATACATCGTCACAAGGATGTTCTCTCCCATTCGATTGCCGTCGTCGAGAACGTGCGGCCTCCTGCGGAACAGTTCGAATCCGTGTCGAGCGACGACTCGTCGTTCGACTTCCGCCTTACGCGTCTAGCGGCGCTGTTCCATGACGTCGGGAAACCACGCACCCGCGGGTTTGCGCCCGGCAAGGGCACCACATTCCATCATCACGATGCCGTTGGTGCTCGTATAACCCGAAAGCGAATGAACGCGCTCCGGTACTCGAAGGAAGATGTTGCCAAGGTCACAGACCTCGTTGCTCTGCACCTTCGGTTTCATACTTATTCCATGGGCTGGTCAGACTCGGCAGTACGCCGATATGTACGTGATGCTGGAGGCCTCCTTCAAGAGCTGAACGTGTTGACACGGTGTGATTGCACTACGCGTAACGCGAAGAAGGCCGCTCGCCTCTCGCGCCGCATGGACGAACTCGAGGTACGGATCAGTGAACTCGGTTCGGCGGAGGAGCTTGCCGCTCTGCGTCCCGAACTCGATGGCAATCAGGTGATGGAGTACCTGGATCTCGAGCCGGGGCGCGACGTCGGTGAGGCGATGAAGTTCTTGATGGAGATTCGTCTCGAAGAGGGGCTCATCGGTGATGACGCGCTGAAGTTCAAGCTTGACGCCTGGTGGTCTGAGAGGGCTTGCTGAATCAACGCCCCAGGGGTTGACCATCCCCCTCTGCGGTCCTGGTGGTGCCATACCGTGTGCGGATGAAGTCCCGCGGAAATATTCGGGTCGCGTCGGCGTGAACGCGGAGACGAGCCGGGAGTTTCGTGCGTGGTGGTTGATCTTGCCAGTGGTGGCCGTATCCGCCGCCCTCATCATCGTTGCCGCGCTTCGAGTCGAAGCAGATCCTTCACCGACCATGGTGGCCGTCGTAGGAGGTATCGGACTCTTGGCGGTTGTCGCCGTTGTTGCGACCGCCGTGGAGGCCAGGCGGCTCGGTCACCGATTCAGGCACACGATCGACGAGCTGTCGCGGACAGAGACTGCAGTTCGGCAACTGCTCGACGACCTCCCCGACGCCGTGATGGGACTCGACGCGAGCGGTGAAATTGCAACGGCCAATCAAAGGGCCGCGGAGCTCACTGGGCGGTCTGTGGACGATCTTGTGGGTCGAGCATTTCTCGGAATGGTCGGTGACACCGACCGTGAGTCCGTGACAGAACGCTGGCGTTTCGATGTGTCGACTGAGGCGGAGCACACTGATGGAGCGGGTCCGGTTGTGTTCGAACTGATCGATTCTCATAGTCAGCCGCACCTCGTCGAGGCCTCCCTACACCGACCGTCATCGTCGGGGGAGGATGTGAGTACCGGAGTCGTGGTGGTGCTACGGGACGTCACCGACCGCGAGCGCAGCACGGTCAAGTTGGAACAGGCCCGACGCCGCTTCCAGCAGGCCTTCCACTCGGCGCCGACAGGAATGGCGTTGGTCAGGCTTGATGACAGCAAGATTGTTGATGCGAACCAATCGCTGGCTGACATGCTGGCGCGCCCGCTCGAGTCAATGATTGGCATCGGTATTCGCGAGATCACCCATCCGGATGATCTCCGCGCAGCGTCGACGCAACGCGCCCGGCTCGAAATTGGTATTGCAGATACCTACCTGCTCGACCAGCGTTACCTTCGTAGTGACGGTGAGTTCGTATGGGCGCGGACCCGAGTCTCAGTGACGGAAGATGAAGGTGTCGCTTTGGCGATCACGCACATCGAGGACGTGACCGAGCAGCGACGGGCGGCTGAGCAGCTCACATACGCAGCAACACACGACGGCCTCACGGAGCTGCCCAACCGTGCTGCTCTTGTTGATCGACTCGACCAGTTGCTGGCGGCCGCTCTGCCGGGCCAGGTATCGGTGTTGTTCATCGATCTCGACAACTTCAAGGTGGTCAACGACAGTCTTGGGCACGGCGTCGGCGACCAACTGTTGCGCCAGATCGCCAGCCGACTCCGCCACGTCACGCGCGACAGCGATCGGCTTGCCCGATTCGGGGGAGATGAGTTTGTCGTCTTCGTCGACGGCGGTGTCGACCCAGCAGTCGTCGCGGAGCGGCTCCGTCGCGCTGTGCAAGCTCCCGTTGTGGTGGATGGGCACGAGCTGGTCATTACCGCAAGCATCGGTTTCGCTGTCAATGTCGAGGCGGGTTTGACAGCTGACGACCTCCTTCGTGACGCGGACGCCGCGATGTACCGCGCTAAGGCTGCAGGGCGTGACCGCATCGAGGCCTTTACCGTCGACACGCGTAGCGCGTCAGTAGCTGCGTTGCGCACCTCGACAGAACTCCGTCGGGGTTTGGAGCGTGGCGAAGTCGTTCCGTACTTCCAGCCAATCGTTGATCTGGACGGTGGAAGGGTTGTGGGCTTTGAAGTCCTCGCGCGTTGGCTTCATCCTGAACGCGGCTTGTTGCTTCCGGGACAGTTTCTTCCGATGGCGGAGGATGCGGGATTGATGGTCGAACTGGGTGGATGTGTGCTCCGGGATTCATTGGCGCAACTCGCTCACTGGCGGGCGGTCGGACTGCAGTTCGCCGACTGCTCATTGGCGGTCAATGTTGCTACTCAGCAGCTGGTTGACGGCGACTTCTTGCACGTAGTCCGAGAGGCGCTGGGTGAGACCGGTATTGACGCCGACTCGTTGTGGCTCGAGATAACCGAGACTGCGTTGATGGCCGATACCGAGGCCGCGGCGGTATCGCTTCGGCAATTGCGAAGCCTGGGTCTTCATCTCTCGGTTGACGATTTTGGTACTGGATACTCGTCGCTGACGTACTTGAAGCGATTCCCAGTCGAGGCGATCAAGGTCGATCGGTCGTTTGTTTCCGGGCTTGGGCTCGAGTCAGATGACACATCGATTGTCGAGGCGGTTGTGCGCTTGGGCCACTCGCTCGGGCTCAGCGTTGTTGCGGAAGGTGTTGAGACACCGCTGCAGCTGAATCGGCTACGTGACTTGGGCTGCGACAAGGCACAGGGCTACCTGTTTGGTCGTCCGCGACCAGCGGATATCACCGAGACCGAGCGCAGTGATGTGGATACCGCTATGGAACCCATCACCGAACGCGTTGACGTGTAGCAGATGAGGGCGGTGATGACCGCGCTATCAGGAGCCTTCTTTGAGCGCTCGGATTATCAGCGTCGTTGGTGCGGGGTGAGATGGTTCGACGCCGAGTTCGAGTAACTGGTCAACATTGAAATTTGAGCGGCTGAGAGCTGTGAACCAATTGCCGATCGACCGGCTCTGGCTGCCATACGGATGCTCGGGTGTTATGGATTCGTAAGGATGGGGAAGTGAGATGACAAACGGCCTGCTTGGAATGAGAATTCGGTGTACCTGACGTAACAGGCGTCCGAGGTCATCGACTTCACCGATTGTGTGGGTAGCCACGACGACGTCACAAGATCCGGATGCCACGTCGCCGAGGTCAGCCAGCGCAGTTTCGTGGCACTGCACTTGTGCCTCCGCCAGAGTTGCGCGTCGACGAACTTCAGCAATTCGAGCCGGATCGGGGTCGACCGCGATCGACTTGGCGCCGGCCACGGCGAAATCGACAGCGTTGTACCAATCCGATATCCCAAGTTCGAGAGCGCGTCTGCCGTCGCTCACATCTCCGCAGAGTCTGAGTTCGGCATCGTCGGGTATTCCGGTTCCGTAGTTGATGTTGGCGACCACGGTCCCAGTCTGGCCGCTGGAGGACGAGCGAGCAGGGACCGGCGGCATCATCTATCCTTCGCGTCCATGAGTTTCTCGGTCGGTGCGCTCCGCGGCGCCGACGGAGCGCGGGGCATCATCGATCACCGCCTCGCTCGCCGGATGCTCATCAGCCAGGTCAGGAAGGGGCGGCTCCCTCTTGACCAAGTGTGTGATGCGCATTCCGAATTGATTCGGGCGGCGAAGAACGTAGGCACGCAAACCAAAACCAGGTGTCCGATTTGTGAGGAGTCCGACCTGAAGCTGGTCACGTATGTCTTCGGGCCGAGGCTTTCAGCCCAAGGTCGATGTGTCTCGACCGCCAAGGAGATGAGTCAGCTGAACTCTCGCCCAGAAGAACTCAACGCATACGTTGTGGAGGCGTGCGTTGAATGCCGCTGGAATCATCTACTCCGGGTGATTCCTGTCGGTGGTCGTGCGTAGAGATCTGAATTCTCCACGATTGTTGTTTTCGATGACTTGGAAGTCTGCGACGGCAGCATCGTTGCTTGTCGGCCTACTTTCGGCGGCCGCATGCGGGGGCGGTGAAGACTCCGCTGTGGAGTCATTCCCGGAGACGTCGGTTGCTTCGATCGAGAGTGGTTCGTCGTCGCCCAGCACTGATCCACCGGCTAGAGAGGTAGAACCTCAGGGGTTCAGCACGGTCACGGCGCAGATCACGAAATCTGATGGTGAGGTCTGCCAGATCTGTTTGTGGCTGGCTGACAGTGCTGACGAACGTGGTCGTGGCCTGATGGGTGTCACCGGCCTTGGAGAACCCGAGGGTATGGCGTTTCTGTTCGAAGAACCGGTCAACGGAAACTTCTTCATGTTCCAGACACCGACCCCTTTGTCGATTGCGTGGTTCGCCGAGGACGGCTCGATGGTCGGCGTTGCCGACATGGCTCCGTGTCTGGACGCAAACTCAGGGGACTGTCCTCGCTATTCGCCGGACGCGGCGTATCAACTCGTGGTCGAGGTGTTCGAGGGAGATCTTCCGGGGCTCGGATTGGAGACCGGAGCGAGCGTCGAGTTGCTTCTAGGAACTGAGTCGGAGACCTGCGTACTCGCAGGTTGAACGCCGTTGGATACTCAGGTTCGGCGTCTCTATGACACCGTCCCGTCATAATCGCTCCATGCCCTGTCAATCCGCGATCGCAGAACCGGCCGATATGGTGGCCGGGTCCATATTGGCCCTGCCCCATAACGGGGCTCCCGCTCCTGTGCTTTCATCACTGCGCAGTGGAGGGATCCGAAGGGAGGAAATACGCAGATGATGCGTGCATACGAAATGATGATCATTATCGACGGTGATGTCGATGACCCCCAGGCGCAAGCCTGGATGAAAACGGTGACCGACGGCGTGACCGCCGCTGGTGGCGAACTTCACGGCAAGATCGACTGGTGGGGCAAGCGCCCGTTCGCCTACGAGATCAACAAGAAGACGTCCGGCTACTATATGGTCGCCGATGTCCTCGCTCCGCCCGGAGCCCTAGACGAACTCGAGCGCGCGCTCCGTCTTGCGGACGACATCGTCCGTCAATTGCTCATTCGTCTGCCCGAAGCCGAGGCTGAGCGCCGCGGCATGGCACTAAGCGCCGCCTGAGCGGCGTCGCCAACAAAGGGGAAATCACATGGCATCGGAAAATAGCGTCACGCTGGTCGGGAACCTCACGAAAGATCCCGAGCTGCGATACACAACCGGTGGTCGCGGTGTGGCCAGCTTTGGCCTTGCTGTGAATCGTCGCTACATGGTGAATGGCGAATGGCAAGAGCAGGTCTCTTTCTTCAATGTCGTCGCCTGGGCAGACCTCGGCGAGAACGCCGCGGCGAGCCTTCACAAAGGCAACCGGGTGATCGTCACCGGCCGTCTGGAGCAGCGCTCCTACGAGACGCGTGACGGCGAGAAACGCAACGTCACCGAAGTGATTGCTGACGAACTCGGCCCGAGCCTTCGTTGGGCTCAGGTCGAGATCGAGCGCATCAGCCGCGACTCCGCCGGCGGTGCGAGTAGCGGCGGAGGCGGCGGAGGCGGCGGAGGTGCCGCTGGCGGCGCGAGCCGCGCGCCTGACCCCGTGTACGGCGACGAAGAGCCCTTCTGAGCCACGAGCTCACCTACCGCGGTTCTGCCGCGATGTTTGATTGATCAGAAATTCCAGTTGTAAGGAACAACCAAGATGGCAAGCAAAAAGAACAAGGCCCGGTCAGCCCGGGATCTCAACCCACGCAAGTTCAAGAAGAAGACCAGCGTTCTGGTCATCGAAAAGGTCGAGTACATCGACTACAAAGATGTTGATCTGCTCCAGCGCTTCATGAGCGACCGCGCCAAGATCCGTAACAGGCGAGTTACTGGCAACACCCTTCAGCAGCAACGCCAGGTGGCCGACGCGATCAAGGTCGCTCGTGAAATGGCACTGCTCCCATACTCGAAGAGAGTTGCTTCGACCCGCACGGGCGGTCGTGGCCGTGACCGCGACGGCGGTCGCGATGGTGGTCGCGATGGTGGCCGCGGTCGTGACGACTCATCTGGCGACAACGAGCAGAAAGCGGCGAGCTCGGGCGAAGAGTCCAACGGCGACGAGACCAGCACCGAGAACCAGGTCGAGAGCGACGTGTCAACCGATGCAACGACTGAGGAGGACTGAACAGTGAAGGTCATTCTTCGTTCCGATCTCGATGGTCTCGGCAAGCGCGGCGACATTGTTGACGTTGCCGACGGCCATGCCCGTAACTTTCTGTTTCCGAAGGGTCATGCGCTCGCAGCATCCGATGGTGCGATCGAGCAGGCCGGGCGGATGCGTAAGGCACGCGACGAGCGCGACTCCAGCGCCCGTGAGGCAGCAACGGCGATTGCCAGCACCCTTGTGCCGAAGGTGATCACCGTGCAGGCCAAGGCTGGTTCAGAAGGCAAACTCTTCGGCTCGGTCACCTCGGCCGACATCGTCACAGCAGTCCAAGAACAGACTGATATCGAACTCGAGCGACGCCAACTCGAAGTTCACGGCATCAAGACTCTCGGTCAGCACACAGTGACGGCTTCGTTGCACAGCGATGTGTCATTCCCGATCACAGTTGACGTCGTCGCGATCGACTGAGGTTCTCGGGCAAGACACTCTAGCGATCTGTCCACAGGCTTGTCCACAGGTCATGTGTCCACAGAACTGTTGAGTTATCCACAGTAGTTCAACAGGCAAGACCCAGGGTTGTTCCTCTTACACCGCACAGGAACTCCCTGAGAAACTGGGGCCCTCATGGTTGGTGAACGAGATTTTGGAACAGATCGAAGCGACCAGGGCGGGAACTCGTCCCGATCAGCTGGTCGCGTCCCTCCCCACAACCTCCAGGCGGAGGAGTCGGTCCTCGGTGCGCTCATGCTTTCGCGTGACGCGATTGGCGTGGTGGGCGAAGCTGGCCTCAGGGTTCGCGACTTTTACAGCCCCGCGCATCAGCATGTTTTCGACGCCGTTCGGGCGTTGTATTCGTCGTCGGGTCCGGTTGATGTGGTCACAGTTGCCGACGAGTTGCGGCGCAACGGCCTGCTCGAAGAGCTCGGTGGAATCGAGCGACTGAACGAGCTCCAAAATGCCACGCCGTCGGTTTCGGGGGCGGAGCACTACGCCAAGATCGTCATGGACACGGCGTTGTTGAGGCGTTTGATTCACACAGCGGGGGAGATCACCGATATCGCGTTTGGCGAGCCGGACGATGTGGTCAAGGCCGTTGATCTCGCAGAGACGAAGATGTTCGAGGTCGCTGAAGATCGAGTCATCGATTCGACGCGGGAAATCCAGGAACTGCTCAACGAGACGATGGATCAACTCGAAGAGAACTACGAGCGCGGCGACACAATCACCGGCGCGGCGACTGGCTACGACGATCTCGACGAACTTCTTTCTGGACTTCAACCGAGCACGTTGAACATCGTCGGCGCACGGCCAGCCATGGGAAAGACAGCATTCGGGTTGGGCATGGCCACCCACATCGCGAAGCACGCAGCGAAGCCGGTTCTCTTCTTTTCCCTCGAGATGGGACATGCCGAACTGACGCAGAGGATCCTTTCGAGTGAGGCGAAGGTCGACTCGACCAAACTTCGTACGGGCAAGCTCAGCGAGAGTGACTGGTCGAAGATAGGTCTTGCCGTCGGGCGACTCGAGGTTCCGTTGTATCTCGACGACAACCCGCGGGTGACCGTCATGGAGATCCGAGCGAAGGCTCGTCGGGTGAAGGCGTTGCAGGGCGGATTGTCGTTGATCGTGATCGACTACCTGCAGTTGATGGGTGGCGATGGAAACTCCGAGAATCGTCAGCTCGAAGTGAGTGAGATCAGCCGAAGTTTGAAGGTCCTTGCGCGTGAGCTCGAAGTGCCGATTGTGGCACTCAGCCAGTTGAGTCGAAATCTCGAGTCTCGGTCCGACAAGCGCCCGATGCTCGCGGATCTGCGCGAGTCGGGCAGCCTCGAACAGGATGCTGACGTGGTGATGTTCCTGTACCGCGACGAGGTGTACAACTCCGAGTCACCCGACAAGGGTTCGGCCGAAGTCATCGTGTCGAAACACCGCTCCGGCCCGATCGGCACGAAACGCCTCGTGTTCCTCGGTCAGTACACCCGGTTCGACAACGCCGCCCGCTCGATGTAATTGCGACGAGTATCAGCGCGGACAGGTCGCGCTGAAACTCATCGTCGTTCGCTTCACCAGCCGCGGAGGTCGATATCCCAGCGATCGAGAATGCTGTCGCCGTCGACGATCCAGAACTGTTCGTGTAGTGCAGCGGTTGGATCGACATGGGCGGGCCATAGACGTACCCGATCACCTACTGACCAGGCACTCAGCTCACGCGGCGCAAGCGTGGTGTGTTCGTCGGAGCAGAAGAAGACCTCGCCTTCGTCCCAGGCGGGGTTGCCGTGGTCCATGCCGAAGGCCTTCAGCCCCGCGTCGGCGACAATCCAGCCCTTCTTGTTCACCGAGATGACGGTCGCGAGCACAGAGAGTGCCTTCTCGAATGGAAGGTCGAGCTCGTCGTAATGTGTATCCATCAGCGTGTAGGAACCGGCCTGAATCTCGGTGCACCACGTATTCACGTCGAACGTTCCGGTTCCTCCACCCGACACGATGTCTCCACCGACTTGCTCATGGGCCTGGAGAAGGGTCGCCATGGATTCCTCCACCTTTGCGGATTTCTCAGCTCGGTCGTGGACCATCATCAGGTGTCCTTCGTAGCCCATCACACCGCGGACTTCGACACCGGCGGCGCGAGCGCGATCGGCGAGCCTTCCGGCATTGTCGAGGCTGCATCCGCAGCGAGGAAGGCCGACCTCGACGTCAATCAGGACCTTGCTGATACCCGCTTCGATTGCCGCGGCAAGTGTTTCGTCGGAGTCGATCGCCACGGTGATGTTCGCCTGATCGGTGAGCGCACCGAGACGCGCTGTGTCGAGTGTTTCGTTTGCCAGTAGAAGGTCCTGGGTGAGCCCAGCAGCAACGAGTCCCTCGATTTCTCGCGGCGTTGCCGCACAGAACGCGGGGTGGCCGTCGACCTCCAGTCGCTTCGCCATCGCCGTTGATTTGAAAGCCTTTACGTGCGGCCGGAGTTTCAGCCCCGGAAGGACCTCGTTCATAGATGCCAGGTTGCGTTCGAACCTGGCCTGGTCGACGAGCAGAGCGGGAGTGCGGAGGTCGGAGATGCCGGTCGGGTCAGTCACGTTGTCATTCTTGCCTTTATCTGGACGGCCTACGAACCAAAATCTTGCGGAAATCGCGCTCTGAGAGTTCGATATCCGCAAGATTTCTGATGGGGGTGGCGGGGCTCCAACTACGTTGGGCGATGTGAAGCTTGATCTCGATTTTGTTCGGTCCCAATTCCCGGCATTTGGTCGTCCGATCAACGAGGGCCAGTCGTTCTTCGAGAATGCTGGCGGTTCATTCGCCTGTCAGCAGACGATCGACGCGCTGACCACGTACTACACCGATACCAAGGTTCAGCCGTACAGCGAGTTCGAGTCGTCCGATCGGGCTGGGCATGCAATGGATCGTTCACGTGATCGATGGGCCGAAGTGCTCGGAGTTGAACCACGCGAGGTCTTGTTCGGGCCGTCGACATCGATGAACACCTATGTGCTCGCTCACGCGTTCGGCGACATTCTCACCGCGGGCAATGAGATCGTTGTCACCAATCAAGACCATGAGGCGAATACCGGTGCTGTTCGTCGGATGGCGGAGCGAGTCGGATGCACCTTGCGGGAATGGCGAATGGACCCGATCACGGGGATGCTCGACATCGATGAGCTGGAACAACTGCTGAACGATCGAACCGGGCTGGTAACGGTTCCCCACGCGTCGAACATCGTTGG
>JADWMG010000269.1 GCA_015767405.1 Actinomycetota bacterium | reverse complement strand
TGCGATCGCACAGCGTGTCGCCGGTGGTGACGCTCTTGAAGCCGAGACCGGCAACGATGTCGCCGGCCATTGCGACGTCGAGGTCTTCTCGCTGATTGGCATGCATCAACAGGATGCGGCCCAGCCGTTCGCGGTCTTCCTTGACCGAGTTGAAGACCTCGTCACCCTTGTTGACTTCGCCGGAATAGACCCGGAAGTATGTGAGTTTGCCGAACGGGTCGGCAACGATCTTGAAGGCCAAGGCTGCAAACTCGGGATCGGTTGGGCCACGGCTGATTTCCTCGTCGCCCTTGATATTGGTGCCCACCGCAGCCGGAATATCGAGCGGGCTCGGCATGAAGTCGACGACGGCGTCGAGCATCGGCTGAACGCCCTTGTTCTTGAACGCAGATCCGCACAGAATCGGAACGAAGTCGAAGGCGAGCGTGCCCTTACGGATGGCGCTCTTGATCGCTTCTTCGGAGACCTCCTCACCACCGAGGTACTTGTCCATCAACTCTTCGTCTTGGGTTGCGATGGCTTCCATCATCGCCTCGCGGTACTCGTTTGCCTGATCGACCATGTCTTCGGGGATGTCTACTTCGTCCCAGTTTGCGCCGAGTTCCTCGTCTTGCCAGATGAGAGCCTTCATCTTCACGATGTCGACAAGACCGATGAACGGCTTGACAGCCTCAGGGCCACCCGCGCCGACCGGAAGTTGGATGACCAGCGGCTCGGCCTGTAGGCGATCGATCACCATTTGAACAGTGCGGTAGAAGTCAGCGCCGATGCGATCCATCTTGTTCACGAAGCACATGCGAGGCACGTTGTACGTGTTGGCCTGGCGCCACACCGTTTCGGTCTGCGGCTCGACGCCGGCAACCGAGTCGAACACAGTGACAGCACCGTCGAGGACGCGCAACGAGCGCTCGACCTCGATCGTGAAGTCGACGTGGCCCGGCGTGTCGATGATGTTGATGCGGTGGTCGTCCCACACGCAAGTGGTCGCAGCAGAAGTGATCGTGATGCCGCGCTCTTGCTCCTGCTCCATGTGGTCCATGGTCGCCGCACCGTCGTGGACCTCACCGATCTTGTAGCTCTTGCCGGTGTAGTAGAGGATGCGCTCGGTCGTCGTGGTCTTGCCAGCGTCGATGTGCGCCATGATCCCGATGTTGCGGGTGCGCTCAAGGGGGAATTCTCGCTTGGCCATCTCTTACTTCACTTCCATATCAAAGGGCGACAAATTGGGGTTTCAGCGCTGCGCATGTGAGCGCAAGCACGAGCATCGAGTGTATCGGTGGAATCGCCACCCGCGCCCGGCGCAACTGGTGTTTCGAAACGACCCACAATGGCTTGCGGTGAGCTTCGGCGCGACCTGTCCGCGGTCAAGCTCACAGGAGCGAGAGTTGGCGCTGTTGCGGTGAGCTTCGGCGCGACCTGTCCGCGGTCAAGCTCACAGCAAGGGTTTAGCGGCCTTGGATGTAACCGTAGAGCTGATCGTTTTCGTGTTCGAGTTGACCGAGGCGTGCTTTGACCACGTCGCCGATCGAGATGATCCCCACCAGCGACCCGGATTCGTCAGTGACCGGCACATGGCGGATTCGCCGGTCGGTCATCATCGCCATCAACTGATCGACGGTGTCGCCAGGTGTACACGTGACGACATCATCGGACATAGCGGTCGACACCGCGCGTCCAAGCGTCGAGCCGCCGTGCGCGGCAAGCGCACGAACGACGTCGCGCTCAGACAAGATTCCACCGATCGTGCTGCCGTTCGCGCTCACGATCAAGGCCCCGATGCCATGGTCGCGAAGCGAAGCGCTGGCGTCAGCCAACGATGCTCCCGGATCAATGGTTGCGACAGCACTGCCCTTCGCGGACAAGATCTCCTGGACATTCACAGGTGGCTCCCTTCACTGATGTACCCCCACGGCCTTCAATCAACCATAGTTCACTTGTGAACGCAGCGAAACTGGAAGTCTGACTCCTACCGGGCAGACCACTGGAAAACGATCGATGCCCGGAGCTCGAGCTCCGGGCATCGTCAAATTTCTCAGTGGCTAGCGCCAGCCAGCCTGGCGATCACCAGCGGTAATGGGCGAACGCCTTGTTCGAGTCGGCCATTTTCTGGATGTCGTCACGCTTCTTCATTGCGGCACCAAGACCAGTGGACGCGTCCATGATCTCGTTGGCAAGACACTCGGCCATGGTCTTCTCGCGGCGAGCACGGGCGTATTCGACAACCCACCGGATGGAGAGCGTCGTCGAGCGGCGAGGGCGCACCTCAACCGGTACCTGGTACGTGGCACCACCCACGCGGCGGCTACGCACCTCGAGCGGTGGTTTGACGTTGTCGATTGCCCGCTTGACGGTGTCGATCGCTTGTTCATCGCCATCGAGGCGACCTTGGATGATGTCCATCGCGTCATAGACGATTTTCTCGGCAACCGTTCGCTTACCGTGCAGCATCACCTTGTTGGTGATCTGGGTGACCAGAACAGACTTGTGGATTGGATCGGCGACCAGTTCGCGCCGGGGAGCAGGACCTTTACGTGGCATGGTTCAGCTCACTTTTCCTTTTTGGTGCCATAAAGGCTTCGGGACTGCCTGCGGTTCTTGACTCCGACGGCGTCGAGCGCCCCGCGAATGACCTTGTAGCGCACACCGGGCAAGTCACGAACACGGCCGCCGCGCACGAGCACGATCGAGTGTTCCTGCAGGTTGTGGCCTTCGCCTGGGATGTAGGCGGTGACTTCGATTCCGGAGTTGAGACGAACACGTGCGACCTTGCGCAGCGCTGAGTTCGGCTTCTTAGGAGTCGTCGTATAGACACGCGTGCAAACACCGCGGCGCTGGGGCGAACCCTTGAGCGCAGGTGTCTTGCTCTTGGTGACCTTGGAGCTACGACCCTGACGGACGAGCTGTTGAATAGTTGGCACGAATGAAACCTCGTTCGTTGGTCGTTCTGGAGGCCGATACAGCCCACAGAATGTGGTGGTTTGGGTGAACCGATGCTCACCGCCATACACCGGGCAAACCCGGTGAGAGGACCTTGCAAGGATATGGCCGACACTCCGATCGCGCAACGCTGTCGATCAGGGCCACGCCCCTCAAGATTCCATCAAGTTCGGCCGATGAATCTAGGTACCTCTCATAGTGATCGCGGGCGTAGTCGCCAGTGTCACGTTGATCCTTCGCTGGAGACTTGAAACTCTGGCGCATCGTCGACGAGTCGACGGGGACATTCGCAGCGGTGATCAACCGTGACGGTGTTGATGAGCCCATCAAACGCAAGGGTCCTCCGACGATTCTCGAGCAAATCGAGATCACTCGGCAGTACGCGACGTGCTCGTGATCGAGTGCATGGCACTCAAACCCGAGTACCAGCGCGTCTCGGAACGAATGATCGTCCGCTCGAATATAGGTGTCATCACAAACGTGCGCGAGGACCATCAAGACGTGATGGGCGAGACCCTTCCGGAAATCGCTCGCTCGTTGATGTCGACCTGCCCGATCAGTGGAACCCTGCTTACGTCTGAACAGAATCCGGAAATTCTCGAGATCATGAAGACGATCGCGTCTGCGAACGGTACCCAACTGATCGTGAGTGACCCAGACCGCGTCACCGACGAGGAAGTCGAGGCATTCGATTACATCGCGTTCAAGGAAAACATCACGATCGCTCTGACGATCGCCGACATCGTCGGCATCCCCCGCGACGTAGCGATGAGAGGAATGATCGAGGCCGCTCCTGACCCTGGCGTACTGCGGATGAAGGAACTGCGCATCGGCGAGAAGCGAGTCACGTGGGCCAATCTGTTTGCAGTCAATGACCGTGAGTCCATGATCGCCGCGATGGAGAAGCTCGACCCATACCGGACCGAAGAAACAATTGTGGTTGGAATCCTGAACAACCGAAGCGACCGCGAACGCCGAGCCATCCAGTTCGCCGATGTGGCAGTCAACGACCTCGATTTCGATCGACTCGTGACATTCGGGGCATACGAAGGTCTGGTTACAGACCGGTTGAAACACAATGGCTACAACATCGGCAACGTGTTGAACCTCGGTGATGAGCATGACTATGACCGAGGGGAGATCATCGGTCAGATGATTCACGAGACTCCCGGCAGCCACATCCTCGTCGTCGGATTCGTAAATATTCACACGCGGCAGGCAGAAGAGATGCTCGAGTATTTCGAACACGAGGCCCGGCCATGGGATGCAGACGCAGACGTCCCGGCGACGACTGCACCCGGAGACTGAGCGACCGATCATGCATGACTATCTACTGTCGTCGGAATGGGTGCGGTTCGCATTCGTTCTCGGCGTCGCAGTTTCAATGGTCATGTACGAAAAACGACACATCACGACTGGCTCAATCGTAGTACCGGGTTACATCGCCGTATTCGTCGTGTACCCACCGGTGATCATCGCCACGTTTGTCAACGCTCTCATCACCTACTGGTTGATCAACAAGGTGTTGCGCCGATTCTTCCTGCTTTACGGGCGAACAAAGTTCACTCTGCTCGCCCTGACTTCCACCGTGATCCAGACGGCCATGCTGCGCCTCACCCCATCAGGCACCTGGCTGTGGGAGAGCGACATTCCACTCTTCATCGGCGTCGGCTACGTCGTCCCAGCACTGATTGCTCATGATATGGAACGCCAGGGCATCAGCAAGACGATCAAGTCCGTTCTTCTTGCGGGCATGCTCGTCGCGATTCCGATCGGAGCGGCAATCTTGTTCGGTTTCGCCGGCGTCAACGAGCTCACACCGCTCAACGGGTTCGGACAAACATTGATCGAGAGTAGATGGGTTCCGGTCGCAGTTCTCCTGTCGATCGCCGCATCGTGGAGCGTTGCCCACAACTACAACCTGCGAAGTGGAGGTTTCGTCGGTGCAGCCTTCGTGGGAATGTTCATGGCTGATCTATGGCAGGTCGCTGCTGCTCTGGCCATCGCCGGCGCGTCCTACCTGATTGTGACGAAGCTGCTGATGACGCGGATGATCTTGTTTGGGCGACGCAAGTTCTCCGCGATGCTTCTTGTCTCAGCCGTTCTCGGGTGGGTACTCCTCTGGATCGGCGACACCTACCTGAACGCACAGGCGACGAGCCACTTCAGCTTGGGGTCCCTCGCATTGACACCGCTCCTGCTCCCCGGACTTCTCGCCAACGATGCACAGCGAACTTCACCCCTGCGCGTTCTGAGTGGGTTATCCCTCGCGACTGCTTTCGTTCTTGCAACAACTTGGAACATCCAGGCACTCGCCAACGGCGCCACGTTGAACCGCCCCGCAATGATCATCACCGTGCTCACCGCTGCGGTATTGGCCGGACCCCAGTTAATGAGTTTGATTCGGTTCACCGTCCTGAAGCTGACTTCGACGATCGGACGATCCAGCCACCCCATCCCCGCGCGTTCGGCGAAGCAACTCGCACTCACAGCGACCTCTGATCGTTCCGCCACTGGTACACCCACCACATCCTCGTGGAACACGTGGTCAATCGAACACCCCGACGAGGCGGCCCACGCGCAAGCGTGGCTCGAATCCCAACTCATCATCGGCTCAGCACAGGGCCGCCTCGCAGCGAACACCGCTCACATGCCCCCAACCGACGTCTTACGCACAAGCTCCGACCACCTCGAACTCCTGGTACTGGAGACGGCGCTCGACCGCACCCGCGGGCTACCGAGAACTCGCCGTCTTTCGCCACGCGAGCGGCCCGATCAGCGCGGACGCAAAAGGCTTCCCATCGAAGAGATCTCCGTGACACCGAGTGGAACACGAGAGGCACCTCCCGTTCCACTCGGTGTCACGGACC
>JADWMG010000074.1 GCA_015767405.1 Actinomycetota bacterium | reverse complement strand
TGAGAGTCGATGAAAGGCTCCGCGGAACTTGAACGACCCCGTGCGCTGGAGCGATTCCACCTTGCAGACGACGCTCGCCCCGATGATTTTGTCGAGTTGAGCGCTGTGCACAGCGGGAGTCTGAATGGCCTCATTCGCGATGATTCCAGCAGCTCGCTCGATCTCGCCGAGCCGGATCGGCTCGATCATGACTTCCCTTTCTTCACCGCAAGTATGCGGTAGCCGGCCTTGGATGCGACTCGCTCGGTCGGAAACCCCTCATCCTCTAGCCAGCGGTGCAGCGAGTCGGCTCCGAGGTGTTTCTGCACAACAAGTGCAGCAGTTCCATCGGGAGTCAGTCGGCTCATCCAGATCAGCAGCAGTTCGTGGAGGGCAGCCTTCCCGACTCGAATCGGTGGATTCGACCAAATGGTGTCGAACAGCAGCTGATCCGGGACCTCCGACGGGCTGACCACCTCGACGTTCGCCAAACCGTTGCGCTCTGCATTGCGCGTACAGAGGGTGCGCGCTCGGCTGTTCACGTCAACGGCCCACACGGTTGCTTCGGGCGAGCGCCTGGCCATGGTCAACGCGATCGGCCCGGCACCGCAGCCAAGGTCCAGGACGTTGCCTGTCGGCGCAAGGGGCAACTCTGCGCGCACAAGCATCGACGTACCGTTGTCGAGTTGGCCACGGGAGAACACTCCTCGGTCGGTCTCCAGGGCGAACGCCGTATCCGGCAACGTCACGTCGATGACAACGGGGTCAGAGGGCACGGCTGGGTCATCGTCGAAGTAGTGCGCGTTGCCGACTTCACGGGAAGTGGGGGAGTGGCGGTTCTCGGGGGACTCGCGGGGCACGGCCCGTAGCCTGGCATGAATGTCGTACAAGATCCGCACCTACGGCGACCCCGTGCTCAAATCGAGGGCGGCCCCAGTCGACAACGTCGATGGAAAGATCATTCGACTTGTCGACGACATGTTCGACACGCTGATCGACTCGGGTAACGGTCTGGCGCTCGCTGCGCCGCAGATCGGTGTTCAGAAGCAGGTCGTCGTTTGGGATATGGACGAGGAACCCCTCGCGATCTTCAATCCTGAGATCATCGAGTCGGACGGAGAGTGGCTGTACGACGAGGGGTGTCTCTCGATTCCTGGGCTCTATGTCGAGATGCTCCGCCCCAAACTCGTCCTGGTGCGCGGCGTCGATATCGAAGGAAACGTCATCGAGATCGAAGCCGATGAGCTGGAAGCGCGGATGTTCCAGCATGAGATCGATCATCTCCAGGGCGTGTTGATGTTCGACAGGATGAGTAAGGACCAACGCAAACAGGCGCTAACCGAGTACCGCCGAATGGAGGAAGAGGCCGTTGCTGAGGCCTCTCGTCGTCCAATGCGTCGGCGCCTCGGAATGAAGTGACCAGCATCATTCTTGAAATCGAGACGTCATGAAGCTTGTCTACTTGGGCACCCCCGATATCGCGGTCCCTCCTCTCGAGGCCCTTGTCGAAGCGGGCCATGAGGTCGTGCTCGTTGTGACGAGTACCGACAAGCGTCGGGGGCGTGGAGGCGGAACCTCGCCAAGTCCGGTCAAGGCGGCGGCCCTCGAGCTGGGGTTGAATGTCTCGCACAAGGTCGACGACGTACTCGTCGCGGCTGAAAGTGCTGGCGCCGAGCTCGGTGTCGTGGTGGCGTTCGGGCAGATCATCAAACCACACGTTCTCGCCGTGATCCCGATGGTCAATCTCCACTTCTCGCTGCTCCCTCGCTGGCGGGGCGCGGCACCGGTCGAACGCGCTCTGCTCGCGGGCGACGACGTCACCGGAGTGTGCGTCATGCGGCTCGATGAGGGTCTCGATACCGGGGGTATCTACGCTCGAAGAGAAGTGCCAATTGATCCCGAACAAACAGCAGCTGAACTGAGAGGCTTACTGGTCGACGTCGGTACTTCTCTGCTGGTCGAATCACTTTCTAGGCCGGTCGAGCAGTGGGTTGGCCAAGCCGAACCGCAAGCTGGGGACATCACATATGCGTCGAAGTTCGGCCACGGCGACTTCGAGATCGACTGGTCGAACTCCCCGGTGGAAGTTCACCGCCTCGTTCGTGTCGGCGGTGCGTGGACCACGTTTCGTGATAAGCGCCTGAAGATCCTTCAGGCAAACCTTGTTGATGGGCGGTTGGTGCCGGTGACGGTGCAACCAGAGGGGAAAGCGGCGATGTCTTTCGAATCCTGGAGCAATGGGTTCCACCCGGCTAGCGATGAACTGTTCGGTGACCTGTGACTGATCGCAGCGCTAGGCGGGTAGCACTTGATGCTCTTCGACGGATTGAGCAAGACGGTGCGTACGCCAATCTCGTTCTCGGACCGATGCTTGCGTCGTCCGAGCTCAGCCTTCTGGATCGTCGTTTTACGACAGATTTGGTCTACGGCACGACTCGGATGCGTCGCGCGTGCGATGCGCTCGTTGATCGATTCATCACGTCACCTCCTGATCCCTCGACACGTTCTGTTCTTCGTCTCGGTGCGTATCAACTCGCGTACGCCAGAGTTCCGGCCCATGCGGCGGTGAGTGAAACTGTGGGCCTGGCACCCAAGCGCACCCGGGGGTTCGTCAACGCTGTGCTGCGGAAGGTGGCGAGAACTCCGCTCGACGAGATGGTCTGGCCTTCGGACGGTGCGCGTCTCAGCTATCCGGATTGGATCGTCGACACCTTCCGTACCGAGTTGGGTGACGACGCGATGCCGGCACTCGAGCGGATGAACCGACCTCCTCCGGTGACTGAACGTGAAGATGGCTACGTCCAGGACTTGTCGTCGCAATGGGTAGCCGAAGCCGTTGAAGTGCAGCATGGTGAGGCGGTCCTCGACCTTTGCGCGGCGCCCGGCGGCAAGGCCACAGCGCTCGCCGCTCTCGGGGCCAGCGTCGTCGCCAACGACCGTC
This sequence comes from Actinomycetota bacterium, assembly GCA_015767405.1. Lineage (GTDB taxonomy): Bacteria > Actinomycetota > Acidimicrobiia > Acidimicrobiales > Ilumatobacteraceae > Sva-07. Next base: position 15,724 of record JADWMG010000074.1, on the reverse strand, counting down.
GCCCGAGACGCGCATCGCTGGTACAGGAGAATGCGCGCAAGCTCGAACTCGAGTTACCGGTGGTCGCTGGGGACGGAACGATGCCCCCATTCCGTAGCGAATCATTCGCGGCCGTACTCATCGACGCCCCATGCTCAGGGCTCGGAGCGCTTCGACGGCGTGCCGACGCTCGTTGGCGGATGCAACCCGACGAAATCACGCAACTCGCGTCGCTTCAAGCCGAGTTGTTGACGGCTGGCTCGAAGTTGGTCCAACCAGGAGGACGCCTCGTCTACAGCGTGTGCACCATCACCGAAGCAGAATCGATCGATCACGAAACACCGGAGGGCTTCGAGGTCGACTCGACGCCGCCCGTAACCGGCCAATGGCGCCCCTTTGACCAAGGTTGGCGAGTTCTGCCTCACGACGCCGACACGGACGGCATGGTGCTTCTTCGGTACCGTCGCACATCATGAGCGACGAGGCGGGCACGGAGACGCCTGAAAGGGCGTTGGTCAAGGTGCTGACAGTCAGCGACGGCGTAGTGCACGGCACGCGGGTCGATCTCAGTGGCCGAGCGCTCGTCGAGCACCTGAACAAAGCCGGCTTTGACGTGGTTGCTCATGAGGTGACGGCTGACGGTGCTGAACTCGTGGCACAGAAGTTGATCGACTTGAGCGACGGGTTCTCTGGGTTGATCGTGTCGACGGGTGGAACCGGGTTCGCTCCGCGCGACCAGACCCCCGAGGGCACTCGTGCCGTGATCGAGCGGGAGGCGCCCGGGCTGGCTGAGGCAATGCGGCTGTGCAATCCGCTGGGCCGCTTGTCGCGAGGCGTCGTGGGGATACGCGGTCAAACGATCATCGTCAACACTCCGGGCAGCACCAAGGGTTGCGTTGAACAACTCGATGCCGTGATCGACGTGCTCCCGCACGCTCTACGCCTCCTGCACGACACCGAAACAGGCCACTGAGCCTCACGCCGTCACAGGTAGCCTCAACGGTCGTGCTACGAGTTGTACTTCCCAAGGGCTCGCTCGAAAAAGCGACGCTCGACCTGTTCGAAGCAGCCGACCTGCCGGTGAACCGTTCGTCATCGGTTGCCTATCAGGCGACAATCGACGACCCCCGGATCGACTCGGTACGCATTCTGCGCCCACAGGAGATCCCGAACTATGTCGAGGAAGGCCTCTTTGACATCGGTATCACTGGCCGTGACTGGGTCGAAGAGACAGGCTGCACCGTGGAGAGTCTCGGCGAGCTGAGGTATTCAAAAGCTACGAGCAAGCCGATCCAGCTTGTCGTTGCCGTTGCGGGCGATTCGGCTGCGACGGCGGTTACCGACTTACCCAATGGCGTCCGCGTGCAGTCCGAGTACCCCGAGCTCACCAAGCGCTACTTTGCCGAGCACGGCGTTAGTGCCGAAGTGCGGCTGTCCCACGGGGCGACTGAGGCCAAGATTCCCGATATCGCCGACTGCGTAGTCGAAATCACTGAGACCGGTCGGGCGTTGCGGGCGGCCGGGCTCAAGGTCATCGACACGATCCTCATGAGCTACACAGAGGTGATTGCCAACCCGGAGGCTGCCGCAGACCCGACGAAGCGTCAGGCGATGAATCAAATCATGACTCTGCTCAACGGTGTCCTTGATGCCCGAGGACGAGTGTTGCTCAAACTCAACGTGAGTGAAGAGCGACGCGAGGCCGTTTTGGCCGTGCTGCCGTCGATGAAGTCACCGACGATGTCGCCACTGGCGGGCGGCGGCTATGCAGTTGAATCGGTCGTCGAGAAGCAGACAATCAACCTCGTCATTCCGGCACTCCGTGAAGCCGGGGCAACAGATCTGGTTGAAATGGCGATCTCCAAGATCGTTCCATGACCGAACTCAGGGGCGGCTCCACACGCCATGGCGTAGTGGCATCGTTCGACGAGACTGTCGGACTGGGGTCGGTCAGCACCTCCGATGACACCGTGTACGAGTTTCACTGCATCGAGATTGCCGACGGGTCACGTTCGATCGAAGTCGGGCTCGATGTCTCGTTTCATCTGTTGGCGAAGCTGGGTAGGTACGAGGCCGCGAACATCCGGCCGAGAGCCCATCGTGAAACCAACTGATTCCCCTGGGACGCAGCGCGAGCGGCGGATTCTCGATGTACTTATGTCACTACAGGAAGGCGAAGTGACAACGTACGGCGATGTCGCCGATGTAGCTGGTTATCCGAAGCAGTCCCGTCTCGTAGGCCGGATACTGGCAACGACAACGGTGGAGGTGCCCTGGTGGCGTGTGGTGAATGCTGCCGGAAAACTGGTTGCCGGGCAACCGAAGATCCAGGCTGGTCTGCTCGGTGAAGAAGATGTGATTGTCCGTGGGGGCCGTGTGGTTGACGCCCCGATCGGCCGATTCAGTCGGAATTCTCCGTCTGCCCCTTGATCTGTACGAATGCCAGCCGGATGTTGTTCAAGGCATCCTGCAGTGTCGCGGCTTCCTCGCCAAGACGGTCGCCGAGACCGTCGACCAGGCACGCGACCGCATCGATCGCCAGTGCTGATTGAGCGAGGTCAGGTGGATTTGCCGAGAGATGAATCGCGGCCAGCTCGTACAGCCCCATCACGTGGTTGGTAACGACGACTTCCGCTGGAACGTCGGTAAGTCGGGACCTTGCATCGGCCATTGCCTGCTCGGCTTCGGCTAGCGCGTCGAGCTGTTCCGGGTCGAGCTCCTTTTCTGCGTCGAATCCTTCGGGCTCGATGTTCTGGTCTATGTCTTGGTCAATATTCTGGTCAGAGGTTTCGTCGGTCACCTGCGCTAGCCTACCGACCAACAACTGAGGCGAAGTGGGGGAAACTCCCACCCGGCCACGTTAAGTGCGTCCGGGTCACAAGGCTGAGACCAGCCTGGTCATGCAAGCAGCGTCGTGAGAACGACAGCGAGCATGAACTGTGTCGGTCGCTCCGCGTGCGGTTCGCGTCGAGCGTCCATATTCGACACTGGGGAGGCCCATTGCACAGGAGTGATCAGTCATAGCACCGCGAAACGAACAACGTGGCGACCAGCACCGCGTGAACGACCGTATCCGATCCCGTGAAGTCCGTCTTATCGGACCAACCGGGGATCAACTCGGAATCAAGGCCGCTCCCGAAGCGCTGAGAATGGCCCGAGGTCTCGAACTCGACTTGGTCGAAGTGGCCCCAAACGCCAACCCTCCCGTCTGTCGAATCATGGATTACGGCAAGTTCAAGTACGAAGAGGGCCAGAAGGCCAAGGAAGCGCGACGCAAGTCGACCAACGTGTCGGTGAAAGAAGTCAAGTACCGGCCGAAAATCGGTATTGGCGACTTCAACACCAAGACGCGCAACGTGATCCGGTTCATCGATGAAGGCCACAAGGTCAAGGTGACACTGCAATTTCGCGGTCGCGAGATGGCGCACCCTGAACTCGGGACGAAGATTCTCGACGATGTGATCGAACAGGTGGGCCCGGCGGCGAAAGTCGACACCCGAGCCCGGCTCGAGGGTCGCAGCATGACCATGGTGCTCTCACCAGACAAGAAGGCCCAGGAGGCCCTGAGAAAAGCAGCAGCGGAGGCCGAGCGAGAAGCGAAGGCAGAGCTCGAAGCCGCTGCAGCAGTCGAAACGGAAGTAGTAGGAGATTCCAATGCCGAAAATGAAGACGTCGAAAACGGCGGCTAAGCGATTCAAGAAAACCGGCACAGGCCGGTTGCGCCGCGAGCAGTCGATGAATCAGCACCTGTTCGAAAAGAAGTCGTCCACGAGGAAGCGTCGTCTTGAAGCCGACGTCGATGTGAGCCCGGCCGACACCAAAAAGATCAAGCGCCTCCTCGCAGAGCGCTGAGATACCACTACTTGGGTTGATCCCAACCGAACTTTCCGAGGAGGAATTGACATGGCACGTGTGAAGCGTGGTGTGGCGTCCAAGAAGCGCCACAAGAAGGTACTGAAACAGGCCAAGGGTTACTACGGCAACAAGAGCCGCTCGTTCCGGGCCGCCAATGAGCAAGTCATGCGGTCGGGCAACTATGCCTACCGTGACCGTCGCGCCCGCAAGGGTGAGATGCGCCGCCTGTGGATCCAGCGGATCAATGCGGCGTGTCGTCAGAGCGACATGAGCTACAGCCGGTTCATCGCCGGGCTGAATGCAGCCAGTATCGAAGTCGACCGCAAGATCCTCGCCGATCTCGCAGTTACCGATCCCGCGGCGTTCGCGAAGCTCGTCGAGAACGCCAAAGCGGCCCTCTGACGCCTCGGCGTCGAATATCCGTTCATGACGAGCGCTGAAGCTGGCGTTCGATGAGCGCCCTGGCGTTCAACAACAGCAAAGTTCAGCAACTGCGGCGCCTTCTGGGGCGTCGCAGTTCGCGTTACGACGATGGTTGTTTCGTCGTAGAGGGCCCGGTTCTCACTGCGGAAGCAGTAGCCGCCGGGTTGGATTGCCAAGCACAGTTCTGGCCGGAAGGCGTAGACGATTCGATCCCCGGGGCCGGCCGGGTTTACCCCTTGGCCGAAGGCGTGCTCGAGCGGGTCGCCTCGACGGAACATCCCCAGCCACCGTTGACTCTCGTCGCTATACCTGATTCCGAGCAAGATTCTGCTGGGCTGTTGGCCGAGGCGACGTTCGTTCTTGTTCTCGACAAGATCAGCGATCCCGGCAACGCCGGCACGATCATGCGATCGGCCGAGGCAGCGGGAGCTGATCTAGTTGTCCTCACGCCCGGCAGCGTTGATCATTACAACCCAAAGGTGGTCCGAGCTTCTGCCGGAGCACTGTTTCACGTCCCCGTGGTTACGGCCACGGTCGAGGAAGTGGCCGATTCGGGACTTCAGTTGTTCGGTTCGACCAGTCACGACGTTGTCAACCGCACAACTGAGGCGTACACCTCCGCCGACCTCACTGGCCGCATAGCGCTCGTCATGGGCAACGAGGCAGCCGGATTGCCCGAGGAGTGGACTGATTCAGTCGGTCCGATCAACCGCTGGATCACGATCCCGCACTCAGGACGTAGCGAGTCACTCAATGTCGCGATGGCCACAACCGTCCTGGCTTTCGAAGCCGCCCGCCAACGCTCCAATCCGCGGTCGAACCCTCTGCGGTGAGCTTGAGCGCGGACAGGTCGCGCCGAAGCTAACCGGAAGGATGGGAGTGGGTTTATCGGTGAGCTTGAGCGCGGACAGGTCGCGCCGAAGCTAACCGCAAGTGGGTCAGTCGCCGGTTTGGCCGTCGATGGACTCACGGATGATGTCGGCGTGACCGGTGTGGCGGGCGTACTCCTCGATCATGTGCACCATGATCCATCGGAGGTTGCATGGGCCACCTTTGCCCAAATTCTCTGACGGCATCGGTGCGTCGAGTGAAGGTGTGGCCGCGACAACAACTCTGCTCCGCTCGCATGCAGCGTCGTACAGAGCCAGGAGTTCCTCGGGGGAGTCGTTCGCCGCCGATGTGAGTTCCCAATCGGCGTCTGTTTCCCACGATGCTGATGCCCAGGGTTCGGGAGCCGGCTGATCAGTGAATCGAATTGTGAACCAGGAGTCTTCGACGAGAGCCATGTGCTTGATCAATCCTCCAAGCGTGAGGTTCGACGCAGAGGTCGTTCGGCGGAGCTGTCCGGTCGTCAGGCCCTCGGCCTTTCTGGCGAGCACCGTTCGGTAGAAGTCGAGGAACTCGTTCAGCACCGCAAGTTCAGTTGCTGGTAGCCGGTTCATGTCGGCGGGTTCCGGCCGCGGAGTCACGTGGTCATTCGTCATCGTGGAACCATAGGCTCCGTTGATGATCGAGGCATGACCGATTCTGAGGCCCGATCAGGTCGGGCCGAGCGAGCTTGGCTCGTCGTGGTTTTGGTCATGGCTTCGGCATGCGTCGCCCAGGCGTTTGGCCGATTTACGTGGGGAGTCGTGCTGCCCGGCGCCCGCGATGACCTGCTCGGCGGGTCCAACACTCTTGCGGGGCTCTTCGGCACGCTCAATGTCACGGCCTATCTAGCTGGCACGCTCGCCGTCTCGTGGGCAGCGACGAGGGTGACGCTGGTCGGTCTGGTCCGGATCGGGCTCGTGATCTCGACGGTCGGCCTCGGGCTGGCTGCCATGGCGCCGTCGGGGCCTGTTCTCGCGCTCGCTCTCGTTGTAATGGGCGTCGGTGGGGCCGTCATCTGGATCCCGGGGCCGGCAATTTCGGCGCGAGCACTTCCGCCGCATCGTTCTGGCATGGCGGTGGGCCTTGTGGGGTCGGGGGTAGGAATCGGAATTGTGTTCGCCGGACAGATGGCGGCCTTTCTCGATCGGCGCAGCAACGCCGATGATCTGTGGCAGACGCTGTACCGAATCGAGTTCTCGATCGCCATAGTCGTACTGATCGGAACCTTTCTCTTCCTGCAGTCCCGCGGTGACCGACCTGCTGGAGCCGGCGGCTTTGGAGGAATCGGTGCACTGCGAAAGGTTCGAGGATGGATTCCAGCGACCGCTGCTTACGCCTCGTTCGGATTCGCCTACATCCTCGTCATTGGATTTCTCGTGGCTCGCCTCACGGACGATTCGGGGCTGTCATCCGGAGAGGTCACGGCGATGTTCTCCATCGTCGGTGTCGCCACGATTGTTGGCGGATTGACGCTCGGGCCGCTTTCGGACCGAATTGGGCGGCGCGTGACACTGACGGCAGCGTTCGTCACGTTTGGAGCGTGCGCGCTCCTCCTGCTCACTGGGCGACAACCCTGGATCGTTCTTGCTTCCGTGGGGATTGGCCTCATGTTCTCCGGGATGCCAGCGTTGATAATCGCCCACATAGTGGACAACACTGACGTCGAAACCTACGGGCCGGCGTTCAGCGCCGCAACGCTGGCATTCGGAGTCGCTCAGATGGTGTCACCACTGATTGGCGGCGCCCTCGCCGATGCGCTCGGCTCGTTCACCTGGGTGTTTGTTCTATCCGCGACGGTGTCTTTCATCGGCGCGGGATTTGCCAGCCGTCTCCCGCCTCCGCACCCTCAGTAGTTGAGCTCCACGAAGGTCTGGTCGACCATCGGTGGTCGGATGTAGTGCTCGTTCTCGCGCTCGGGGATTTCTACGGGATCTGGGACGATGTTCTCGTAGGGAATGTTCGCGAGAATATGGCTGATGCAGTTCAGCCGGGATCGGCGTTTGTCGTCGGAGGGAACGACGTACCAGGGGGCCTGTTTGATGTCGGTGTACTGGAAAGTGGTGTCCTTCGCTCGCGAGTACTTGACGTATCGGCGGTGTTCCTCGAGGGAGCATGCGCTCGAACTCGGGGCAGGTTCTCAGGAACTCCTGATGCTGCTCGGGGGTGCAGAAATCCATCACCCACTCGACGTTCGATCGGTTGTACCAACTCCGGTCGAAGAGCACGATCTCGCCGCCTGACGGGAGCAGCGGGACGTACCGTTGGAAGTACCACTGGGTATGTTCGCGTTCAGTCGGCTTTGGCAGCGCCTCGGTGCGCACGATGCGCGGACTTGTTCGCTCACTGATCCGCTTGATCACACCGCCCTTTCCCGCTGAACCGCGACCCTCGAAAATGATCAGGACTCGCAGCCCGCGCTGCTGAACCCAGAACTGGAGCTTCACCAACTCTTCCTGGAGGCGAACGAGTTCGCTCTCGTAGTACTCCTTCCTCAGCCGACCGTTCTTCGTATAGTTGGCGTCGCCTGCCGGTCTCGGTGCCATAGCCAGATCGAGGTCGTCGTCACTGTCAATTTCCATACGCCTAGCTTGGCACGTGGCAATGGGCTGGTCCGAGTGCGGGTTCGGGGTAGCATCATTGATCGTGAAGCCGCAGTTGCAGCGATTTTCGTGCCCCGGGTGAACCGGGGGATGGCGTCCACACGTCGGCGATGATTCGCTCCTGTGCCATGTCCTGAGTTGCCCGGGGGTCTCAGCTCCATCGTTCCGGCACGCTCTCACTTCTGAAAGGTTCCAGTGCTCACAGATATCACCGCCGCCCGTGACGCGGCGCTCGCCGAAATCGAAACTGCGGACACCCTTGAAAGTCTGTCGACGCTGACTACTCGCTTGAGCGGCAAGAAGGGTGACCTGGCGCGTCTCAAGACAAAGCTCGGATCGCTCGAAACCGTCGATGAGAAGAAGGCGGCTGGTCAGGCGATCAATGAAGCGATGACTGCAGTGAGTGCTGCCCTCGACGGGCGCCGCAGTCTGCTTGCATCGCAAGCGATGGCTGAACAGATCGAGGCGGAACGCCTAGATCTCACCGAATTCGTCGGTAAACCGGCTCGTGGCCATGCGCACTTGGTGACGCAGGCGTGGGAACGGCTGGAAGATGTATTCATCGGGCTCGGGTTTCAGGTTGCGGAAGGACCCGAGGTAGAGACCGACTGGCACAACTTCGAGGCATTGAACATGAGCGAGGGTCACCCGGCCCGAGGCGAGTTCGACACACTATTCGTAGATCATGTTCCGCCCGATGGGAGGGTTGGAACAACACTGCTCCGAACGCACACCTCACCCGTGCAGATACGTACGATGCTCGAGAGCGAGCCGCCAATCTACATCGTGGCACCCGGAAGGGTATTCCGGCGCGATACGCCCGACGCCACCCACATGCCGGTGTTCCATCAGATCGAGGGGCTTGTTGTCGACCGAAATATCACAATGGCCGACCTCGCTGGAACAATTGAGGCCTTTACGAAGGCATTCTTTGGCCCCGGCTTCACGTCTCGCCTGCGGCCGAGTTACTTCCCGTTCACCGAACCGTCGGCAGAGTTCGACATCCAACGACCCAATGGTGATTGGATCGAACTCGGAGGTTGCGGAATGGTTCACCCAAACGTCCTGCGCGCAGGGGGCCTCGACCCGGAAGAGTGGAGCGGCTTTGCATTTGGTTTCGGTATCGACCGGATGGCCAAAGAACGTCATGGAGTAGAAGACATCCGCGAGATGTACACCAACGACATCCGCTTCCTCGAGCAGTTCTGAGATGGGCACGGAGCAATGAAGATTCTTCTTTCTTGGCTGAATGATTATGGCGATTTCGGTGACCCGACGGACCCCGAGGCGGTGCAACGCGTCACGGATGCGTTGACGTCACTGGGCCTGGAAGTGGAGTCCACCGAGGTTGTCGGGCTCTCTGTCGCGGGAGTCGTGACGGCCCGGGTCGTGCGTCTCGAGCAGCATCCGGATGCGGCGAAGGTGCAGCGGGTGTACGTAGATGCCGGTGATGGCAACGAAGAACATGTTTGGTGCGGCGCGTTCAACTTGAAACCGGACGACGTTGTCCCGCTGGCAACACTTGGCACGACAATGCCTGACGGTCGCACGATCGAACGGCGCGGCATCCTCGGAATCGACTCCGAGGGCATGCTGTGCTCCGCCAGCGAGCTCGGGCTCGGCGATGACCACTCGGGTATCTACATCTTGCCCGCCGAAGTTTCTCTCGGCGTCCCGTACGGCGAAGCGCTCGGTCTGCGCCCGGATGTGTTGATCGATGCCGACGTCAGTCGGAACCGGCCCGATTGTTGGGGGTACGTGGGGATTGCTCGCGATCTCGCGGCGAAGATGGATGTCGCGTTCCGCCCGCCAACACCAACCATTGAAATCACCGGCGATGCGAAAACCGCACCCGTCGACATCGTCGACGGCGACCGGTGCGCCAGGTTCACGTCAACCGTCATCTCGGGCATCGAGGTGAAACCGTCTGCCGACTGGATGGCTCGGCGTCTGGCGGCGGCAGGGATGCGACCAATCAGCAATGTGGTCGATGTGAGCAACTACGTGATGCTTGAATTGAACCAGCCGAACCATGCGTACGACCTCGACACACTCGGCGGTGGCGGGTTCCGCGTGCGTCTCGCCGAGGAGGGCGAACAACTGACGACGCTCGATGGTGAACTGCGCACGTTCACCCACGACGATCTGTTCATCTGTGACGGTAACGACGTGCCGATCGGCGTCGGAGGCGTAATGGGTGGGCTCGATACAGAGATCAGTGATTCAACGAACGTCGTTGCGTTGGAGATGGCCTGGTTCGACCCCGTTGGAATCGGCCAGACGGTGACACGGACGAACCTGCGCTCTGAAGCGTCGGCACGCTTCGAACGAGGCGTGGACCCCTACGGGATGCCGACCGCCATCGCGCGCTTTGCGGAGCTGCTGTCGGAGACGTGCCCGGGCGTCGTAGTGCATGCCGGTGACGTCGACTCCCGGACCGATGACCTGCCGCCAGAAGAGCGGTCGGTCGATGTCCGCATCAGAGCGGTCAACCGAGTGCTGGGCACAGACTTGTCTGTTGACATACTGCCCGGTCTGCTCGATCCGATCGGCTACACAGTTTCTGGTGATGGTGAGACACGCTCGGTCGTTTTGCCGACGTGGCGTCTCGATTCGACGGAGGAGATCGACGTCGTCGAGGAAGTGGCTCGCCACTTTGGCTACGAGCGGCTCGGCAGGACCGTGCCGAAGTCGATCGTGCACGGTGGATTGAGTGTCAGGCAGCAACGCCGTCGACTCGTTCGGGATGTGCTCCTCGGCCTTGGAATATCGGAGGCGATGCCCAACCCGTTCCTGGCTCCCGACACTCTCGACAAGGCAGGGCTCCCAACCGCGGCGATTTCAATCACCAATCCGCTGGTCAGCGAGGAGAGCGTGTTGCGGACCTCGCTCCGACCGGGACTCCTCGAAGCGGTGTCGTACAACGAGTCCCATCGGCGACCCGGGGTGCGCCTCTTCGAAATCGGCCACGTCTATCCACCGGGCGAAGGCGAACTCCCAAATGAGTTCGAGGCACTCACGATTGTGCTCGCCGGAAGCGAAGCGCCTGAGGCGGTCTCCGTTTGGCGTGAGATCGCATCGGCGCTCGGTGCAGGCGCCCGTCTTGATCAGTCGCGTGTCCCTCTGGGTCTTCACGCGACGAGATCTGCCACATTGCAGGCAGGCCGTGACCCGCTCGGAGCGGTCGGCGAGGTTGACCCAGCTGTCCTGGATTTGTTTGATGTGGAGGAACGCGTCGCGATCCTGGAACTCGATCTCGACCAGATCATCGACAGAGAGCCGAAACCGGCGCAATGGAAGTTGACAAGTCGTCAACCGTCTAGTGACCTTGACCTGGCATTTGTGCTCAGCGAGGACGTGCCGGCGGAGAAACTCGAAAAGGCCATCCGTCAGGGTGCCGGGAAGCTGTTGGTCGACGTGGCCATGTTCGACATCTATCGCGGTGATCGCGTTGCCGACGGATCGCGGTCTCTTGCGTACCGGATCCGGCTGCAGGCGAATGATCGCAGCCTGACTGATCAGGATGTTGCCGACGTCCGTCGCGGCGTCGAGACCGCGGCTGCGAAGCTCGGCGCCGAACTGCGAAGCTGACCTGGTGTCAGCGCCCGGAGAGACCGATCTCGAGAAGATGCTGAGAACGCTTAGCGTCGATCGACGGCCCGGTGTGTTCACCTACCTGGCGGTGAAAGAGCCATCAAGGACACTGCTGGACGTCGCCCAAGCGACTGTCAACGAGGGGGAGCTGACCACCGTTATCCTCCCGATCGAGGCCGCCGAGCGTGCCGGCCATAACGTGATCGTGCGGCTGGCGTGGCTCACCCTGACAGTCCGGTCCAGCTTGGAAGCGGTTGGCCTCACTGCTGCCGTGAGTGAACGGCTGACAGACGTGGGTATTTCGTGCAACGTGCTTGCCGGGTACCACCACGATCATTTGTTGGTTCCCGTCGAGCGTGTTGATGAAGCGATCGTTGTGCTGACGGCCTGAGGCGGGATGTCCGCTCGCTATTGGGAGTGGCTGGTGTCAGTTCGAGCTGAGATCATCGGGTGCATCGGCGAGCCAGGAGAGTCGACCTGGCTGGCGACGAATTACAGTCCTCCAGAGCTCGTCCGGATTATCGGAAAAGACGTCGCTCGCCTCCGAATCGAGCACCAGCCATGCGCCGGCCTCGATTTCCCCTTCGAGTTGACCTGGACCCCAGCCGGCGTATCCCCTGAATACTCGGACGCCTCGAACCTCCGCAGCAACGAGTGCCGGATCAGCCGTGAGGTCGGCAGATGCAATCGTGCCACTGATAGGGGAGAGGTAGTCGCCGCTTTCAGCAAGGGGAGCAGTGGTTTCTGCGAGTGCAATGAGCGCCGATTCCTCGACGGGCCCCCCGGCGAATACTGAAGAGGGCGCCGACTGGAGATCGATCCACCGGTCCAGTGGTTCATCGAGGCTCTCGATGCTGGGCCGGTTGATCACGACACCGATCGCACCCTCGTCGTGGTGCTCCAACATGAAGATCACCGAGCGGTCGAAGTTGGCGTCTTCGAGAGGGGGCGTGGCCACCAGCAGCCTCCCCTTCGTCGGTGGTCCCGGAATCATCCACCCATTCTGCCCCGGATAAGGCCGATCTTCGTTTGTAGGTAATTTTTTGGCGTCCACGACCAAAAAATTACCTACAAATGTGAATTGGTTGACTGATGGTTGGATGAGTATGCAGTAATCTGTATGATCATGCAGATGTCTGGTGAGAATGGAGCGATCAACGTCGGGATCATCGGGGCATCGGGTTACACCGGTGCCGAGCTACTCCGTTTGGTGGCGCAGCACCCCGACTTCAACCTGGTGGCGGCGACCGGCGACTCGATGGCGGGAACGCGGGCGGCCGACCTGTATCCGTCGCTCGAAGTGGCGTACCCAGATCTCGTCTTCAGCGCATTCGACCTGTCGGCTGTCGAAGGGCTCGACCTCGTGTTCCTGGGCCTGCCGCACGAGGCATCGATGGAGCTGGCACCGTCACTTGTTGGTTCGGTCGGGTGCGTGGTCGACCTCTCGGCGGCCTACCGGCTCCGTGACTCCTCTGCGTATCCCACCTACTACGGCTTCGAGCACACACAACCTGACCTGCTCGCCGAAGCAGTGTTCGGGTTGCCGGAACTCCACCGGATCGATTTGAAGGGGGCCCGGCTGGTTGCGACCCCCGGGTGTCATGTCACGGCTGCAACCCTTGCTCTGCGTCCATTGGTCGAGGCCGGGCTCATCGAGCCATCAGGTGTCATCGTCAATACAGTCACCGGCATCACCGGCGCCGGACGCAAACCGACCGACACAAACGTATTCACCAACATCGACTCGAACGCGTTGGCCTATGGGCTCGTATCGCACCGTCATACGCCCGAGATGGAACAGGAGATCGGCGCCGAACTTCTCTTCACACCACATCTGGTTCCGATGAGTCGAGGATTGTTGGCCACCTGCTACGCGCGCCCCACGGCTGCATGCAGCGAGGCCGCCGTCCGCGAAGCGCAGCGAGCATTCTTTGCCGACGAACCGTTCGTCGCTGTGCTCGAATCACCGCCGGCGACCAAGTCGGTTCTCGGCTCAAATGCGGCTCACGTGTCGGCGACATACGACGATCGCACGGGAACGGTGATCGCGATGTGCGCCATCGACAACCTCACCAAGGGCGCATCCGGCGGCGCGGTACAGGCGGCCAATGTGGCCCTCGGGCTTGACGAGACCGCAGGTTTGACAACCGTCGGAGTCGCACCATGAGTACTCCCGAGTCGAGTGTTGCTGAGCCGACACCGGCCCCAGCGGCCCTCAAAGCATCAACACTCGTAGAGGCGCTGCCCTATATCCGGCGGTTCGCCGGGAAGACGGTAGTAGTCAAGTACGGAGGGAACGCGCTCGCTGGGACGTCCGAGCACGATGCCCTGACTCTGTTCGCCGAAGACATCGTTCTGATGCGATTGGTGGGCATGCGGCCGATTGTCGTCCACGGTGGTGGCCCTCAGATTTCGGCCTTGATGGCCAAGCTTGGCAAGGAGACAGAATTCGTCGACGGCCTTCGGGTGACTGATGCTGAGACGGTCGAAATCGCCAGGATGGTTCTAAAGGGGCAGGTCAATCCCCAGTTGGTAGCAGCGATCAATGTGCACGGCCGTTTCGCGGTCGGAATCAGCGGCGTTGATGCCGGTCTGATCAGGGCCACGGCCAGACATCCCGATCTCGGTTTCGTCGGGGACGTCACCGAAATCAATCCCGACATCATCCATGGTCTGATCGAGGACGAATTCATTCCTGTGATCGCCACCATTGGCAGTGACGAATACGGCCAGGCCTACAACATCAACGCGGATACCGTGGCCGGTGCCATCGCTGAGGCGATAGGTGCGGAGAAGCTCGTTTACCTCACCGATATCGAAGGGCTCCGGCGCGACGTTGCCGATGAGGCAAGCCTGATTCGCCAGGTCACCGCCGATGAACTCGATGGCATGGTCGACGACGGAACAATTGTCGGCGGGATGATTCCGAAGGTGGCAAGCTGCGTTCGGGCCGTTCGCAACGGAGTCCACAGGGCACACATCCTCGACGGACGAATCGCCCATGTACTGCTACTGGAGATCTTCACGGACGCCGGAATCGGCACCATGGTGATGGACAAGCGGGAGGGATCTTCATGACATCCGGAGCAGCTGATTCGCACGCCTTTGCGCACGCGCCAATGGCGAACTGCCCGTTCATGCCGGTCTTCGGTCCACCGGCGATCATGTTCGAACGGGGGCGCGGGACCGAGCTGTGGGACTCGAATGGCAAGCGGTACCTCGACTTTCTCGCTGGCATCGCGGTCGTCTCGCTCGGCCACGCCAACCCGGTCGTTGCCGAAGCGGTTGCCGACCAGTTGGACCGCCTGCTTCATGTTTCGAACTTCTTCGCCACCCCCGTCGCGACAGAGGCGGCCGTCAAAGTCAATGGCCTTCTTGCAGATGCGACCGGCCATGCTGGGCAACTGTTCTTCACCAACTCGGGTGCCGAGTCGAACGAGTGCGCCATCAAGCTCGCACGAAAGCACGGAGGCCGCGGTCGGCACACCGTCGTCAGTGCCCTTGGCAGTTTCCACGGCCGAACTCTCGCGACACTCGCGGCAACTGGCCAGCCGGCCAAGCACGAGCCGTTTGCCCCGATGCCGGAGGGCTTCCGGCACGTCGCGTGGGGTGATCTGGATGCGATGCGGGCTGCGGTCGACGGATCGGTGGCCGCTGTTCTTATCGAGTCGATCCAGGGCGAAGGTGGGGTCAATCCAGCGACCGACCAGTATCTCCAGGGGATCAGGGCGCTCTGTGACGAGACGGGCGCGCTGATGATGGTCGACGAGATCCAGACTGGGTTTGCCCGCACCGGTAGATGGTTCGGCTTCGAGCATTCGGGCGTGAGCCCCGATGTCGTCACCCTCGCGAAGGCGATGGGCAACGGCATGCCGGTCGGCGCATGTTGGGCGCGGGTCGATGTCGCTGCAGTCTTCGAGCCGGGAGACCACGGAAGCACATACTCGGGTACAGCTATCGCCACCGCTGCCGTCAACGCCGTGATCGACGAGATGCAACGAATCGACGCACCGGCGGTCGCCGCGCGCCAGGGACAACGCATCGTCAGCTTGCTTCACGACGTCCAGGCTGTGGTCGACGTTCGTGGTCGAGGCCTGATGCTCGGCGTGGAACTCGCGCCAGGCATTGACGCTCGAGTGGTCTACGCCGACCTGCTCGATCGTGGCCTCATCGTCAACGCGGTGTCGCCCACAACGATCCGCCTCGTCCCACCGATCACCGTGACCGACAGCGAGGTTGACGAAGCAGTGGCAATGATTTCCGCTGCGCTCGAGACGGCATCAGAGGAAGGTGCGGAGTGACCATCACCGATTCGACGAACTCGACCAGGCATCTACTCGACGTCACTGACTTCACGGTCGACGAGATCCGCCAAATTCTCGCGCTCGCTGAACAGCCGATCG
>JADWMG010000268.1 GCA_015767405.1 Actinomycetota bacterium | reverse complement strand
CACAGCGTCGGACCTACCCCTGCGCATCAAGCACGTAGAGTAGGGGCGTGCTCGATCTCGGTATCGACCTGAACATGTGGCCGTGGGTGTGGCTTGGGATCGCCGTCTTCTTCGCGATCATCGAACTCACTGTCCTCGCCGGCACGTTCGTACTGCTGCCGTTCTCCATCTCGGCATTCGCCGCATCACTCCTCGGCTTCTACGACGTACCGATCGAATACCAGTGGTTGATGTTCGTTGGCGGCGGTGCCGCCCTCTGGGTCTTTCTCTATCGATACGCCAAACGGTTTGCCGGTGAGAACGAGATGTCGCCAGGCGTCGGCGCCGACCGCGTGGTCGGGCTCACGGCGATCGTTACCGCAGCCATCGACCCCGACGACACTGATCGACGGGGCCGAGTTTCGGTGCAGGGAGAGGTCTGGGGTGCCTTGACAGAACTAGACACTCCTCTCGCCGAGGGGTCAAAGGTGCGCGTCACATCGGTAAATGGAACGCGGGTTGTCGTTGAACCGCTCGACTTCTCGGCACCTTCGCCTCCGACGTCACCACCAGGTCCGAGCACACCGAACCCAACACCGCCGAGTCCCTCGCCACCGCCATCCGCTCCGTCGGCCGGCGAAACAACGTAACCCGGAGAGCACATGAACCCCATCGCCATCGTCCTAATCGCCATCGCACTCATCGGTATCCTGGTATTGGTTGGGGCGGTCAAGATCGTCAGGCCGTATCAGCGCGGTTTGATCGAGCGCCTTGGTAAGTACAAGACCACTCGTGATCCCGGGCTCAGCTTGATCCTGCCGTTCATCGAAACGATGGAGCTGATCGATATGCGTGAGCAGGTCGTCGACGTTCCGCCGCAAGAAGTCATCACGGCCGACAACGTTGTTGTATCCGTGGACGCAGTCGTCTACTACGAGGCCACCGATCCCCAGCGGCTCGTCTACAACGTGGCCGACTTCTTCACGGCCATCACGAAGCTGGCCCAAACGAACCTGCGCAACCTGATCGGCGACCTCGAACTCGACCGGGCATTGACGTCGCGTGACATCATCAACACCCAGCTACGCGATGTACTCGATGACGCCACCGACAAGTGGGGCGTGCGTGTTGTGCGAGTCGAGATCCAGCGCATCGACCCGCCACCGGACATCGTGTCGGCCATGCACGCTCAGATGCGCGCCGAGCGCGATCGCCGTGCCACCGTGACCGAGGCCAAGGGTTACCAAGAGGCTGCTATCGCACGGGCCGACGGCGAACAGCAGGCGGCTGTGCTGTCAGCTCAAGGTCGTAAGCAAGCTGCCGTGCTCGATGCCGAAGGTGAGGCGCAGGCGATCGAGTTGCGGGCGAAGGCCAACAGGTTGCGCCTCGAAATGACCGGCCTCGGTGAAGGGGCGGCGGCAAAATCTCGGCTGACGGGCATCAAAGAAGCACAGGCCGACCAGAGTGTCCTGACAGTCGAATATCTCGCGGCGCTCGAGCACATCGGTGACGGCCGGGCAACCAAGCTCGTTATCCCGGCCGAGTTCTCCGGGTTGCTCGGAACAGTCGCCGCCTTGGGCACCGCAGTCAGAGATGACGACACCGACGACGAGGTTCGGCCGAAGGACGGCCTCCCGATACCAGCCGACGACGACCGAGTCGAGCTTCCCGAGCCGGAGCGTTCAGAAGTCCGTGGGAAATGAGCCATGCGGCGCACTGACGCACCAGTAGCAGGGTGGTACCCGGATCCGAAGAGCCGCACGCGCCTGCGGTGGTGGGACGGGCTTGACTGGACCGATGCCCGCCGAGCACCCCCGAGCAGCGCTGAGCTCATTTCATTCGAGGAACACGAGGCGTTCGAAGCCGCCCACGAGTACACACCACCCACAGCGCCGACATCTCCAGCCCGCTACAGCCGCGCCGACTCTCAGCAGATGATCGAAGACGTCCGTAGCGCAACCCGTGGTGAAGTCGACAGAGCCGCCGACCTGCTCGAACGTCGAGCACGCGCCGTGTCCCGCGACTTGGCTCCGCTCATCTCGCAGTACTCGAATCGGGCCATCCGATGGATCCGATTTGCGGCGATTGCGGCAACGGTACTCCTCGTCGCCTATTTCGTCTTTCAGGTGGTTGCGCAAGCCAGCATGCTCGAATGGATCGGCGACCGCATCGACAACTTCACCGACGACCAAAACGGTTTCGGCCTCAGCCTCAGCCCCTGACACCCGAAGAATCACCCGAAATGTGCCTGGATGTATTCACCCAGCGCATGATCTGAGGCATATTTCGGGTTGGCTAGGCGTAGGTCAGGCGCCGTCGTGGACCCAGACGGGGGTCCGTAACGGCATGATGCCGCTGTCCCAGATCCAGTCCATTGCCGGAACGCTCACCCGAACACAGCCGTGCGAGGCGGGGTAGTTCGGGATGCTGTTCGAACCGTGAACCGCCACGCCGCCGACGAAATACTTCGGGCGGTAGATTTCGCCGAGGTCACCTTCCCACCAGCCTTCGGGGCGCTCCCGATTGACCTTGTGGAGGCCGCTGGGCGTCAAGGACACACCGTTGATGGTTTCACCGGGCGTGTTCTGATCTTGTTCGGTGTACTCCTGGCCGTTGCCGGTAGAGGTATTGAGCACCCACTCGGTGCGTCCATCGATCACAAAGAACAGCACCTGCTTGGCCTTGTCGATCTCGATCAGGGTGCCGGAGTTAGCCCGAGCGTGTGGGCGGAGATTCATTGCTGAGAGCTCGTCGGCAGTTCGCTGATCGAGCTTTCCGTCAGCCTCGAAGCCCATGTACTTCTCGAACGCCATCACTGCTTGGCGAGTGGTCGTGCCGTACTGGCCATCAACGCCCCCAACCCAGAATCCGACATCGAGGAGTCGCTGCTGCAGACGAGCCGTTTCGCTGCCACTACTGGACCCCATTGCCTGCAAAGGCGGATCGAGAGTGGCCACCGGCACAATGTTCGACGGAATCGTGGTCGTCGGGGCAGCCGTAGTGGTCGGCGCCTCTGTAGTAGTAGGAGCCGCTGTTGTTGTGGGCGCCTTAGTAGTAGGAGGCGCAGTGGTGGTAACTGCAATCGTCGTGGGCGCCGAGGTCTCTGCAGCGGCTGAGTCGGAGTCTCCACCCGAGCCGCTGGTTACTGCGGTCGAGCAGCCGACGAGCAGGGCAATGCCAAAGACAACAAGAGTGCCAATTACTGCGCGCCGACGTTGTTCAACCACCACGGTACGTGAGCATAGTGGTGGTGCTGTCTTTCGTGTTGTCAGGTTCACTCTGTTCACTTGAAATTTCGATTTGCACAAACCCCATGCTGGCAAAGGCTCAACGGCCTACAGCATCAGAAGCCGCATCAATGAAACGTCGGAACCTCGCACGGTCCAAGCGGTACAAGGGCCGGATCGAAGCGGTCGACTAGGTCATCGAGATCGAGTTGTTCGCTCGGGGATGCCAACCCGAGCG
>JADWMG010000267.1 GCA_015767405.1 Actinomycetota bacterium | reverse complement strand
GATGACGTTGTCGATGCTGAGATCGAGCAAGCTGCAACAGCGCTGGAGCAAACCGATACCGAACAGGCCGCTATCGAGCAAGCTGAGATCGAGCACGACCGCGCCGAGGTCGGTGATCCGGAGACGGGTCAAGCGGAGAGCGGTGACGCTGAAGTTCGTGAGACGGCGATGGACGCCGACGATGGTGAAGCTGGTCTGGACGGCGAAATTGCCGGCATAGTGGCCGATATTGCTGATGGCGAGCAAGCTTCGAATGAACGTGAGGGCTGGTCACAGTCGCCCGCCACCGACGATGGACCGAGCGACGACGAATTCCGCTTCTCCTTCGAAAACGAAGGTCGCTGACCGCCGGAGTGTGACGCTGAGAGGCGCACGAATCTCATCGTCACCACGTGGGCGCCGGTCGATAGCATCGTGGGGTGTCATATCCCAATGTCGACCCCAGGCCGAACTTCCCGCAACTCGAAGAGGAGATCCTCGCTCGGTGGGCCGAGGATGACACTTTTCAAGCCTCGGTCGACCTGCGCCCGGCCGGTGAGCATGGTGACAACGAGTTCGTTTTCTACGACGGGCCTCCTTTCGCCAACGGGCTTCCGCACTATGGCCACCTTCTGACCGGCTACGTCAAAGACGCGATTCCTCGCTACCAGACGATGCTCGGACACAGAGTCGAGCGAAGATTTGGCTGGGACTGCCACGGTCTGCCCGCAGAGGTGAAGGCCGAACAAGAGTTGGGCATCTCTGGCCACCCAGAGATCGCCGAATTCGGCATCGATAAGTTCAACGACGCCTGTCGGACGAGTGTGCTCCAATACACCGACGACTGGCGTGACTACGTAACCCGTCAAGCGCGTTGGGTTGACTTCGACAACGACTACAAGACACTCGACCTGTCCTACATGGAAAGTGTCATGTGGGCGTTCAAGACTCTCTGGGACAAGGGCCTCGTTTACGAGGGTTTCCGGGTGCTCGCGTACTGCTGGCGATGTGAAACACCGCTCAGCAATACCGAGACTCGGATGGACGACACGTATCACGACCGTCAAGATCCGGCATTGACAGTCGGCTTCGAGCTCGAGTCCGGCGAGAAGCTGCTCGCGTGGACAACCACCCCGTGGACGCTTCCGTCGAACCTGGCTCTTGCCGTCGGTCCCGACATCGAATACGCCATCGTCGAACTAGAAGGGGTTCGCTACATCATCGCGGATGCATTGCTTGGTTCGTACGAGGCTGAGCTCGGAGAGGCTGAACGCGTCGGAACGATGCTCGGATCCGAACTTGTCGGCCGCAGGTATACGCCACTGTTTGACTTCTTCGCCGATACGCCAAACGCTTTTCAGGTGCTAGCCGCAGACTTCGTCTCCGTCGAAGACGGCACTGGCATTGTGCATATGGCGCCCGGATTCGGCGAGGACGACCAGATCGCATGTAACGCCGTCGATATCCCGACGCTTTGCCCGATGGACGAACATGGCCGATACACCGCTGAGATCGCACCGTGGGCTGGTATTCATGTCTTCGAAGCCAACCCATTGATCATCCGCGAACTCAAAGAGCGCGGCGAGGTTGTCCGACATGCCACCTACGACCACTCGTATCCCCATTGTTGGAGGTGTGCACAGCCCTTGGTGTACCGCGCTATCTCCTCCTGGTTCGTACGAGTCACCGAGTTCAGAGACCGGATGGTCGAACTCGGCCAGGGCATCACGTGGCAACCTGCGCACATCAAAGACGGCAGTTTCGGCAAGTGGTTGGAGAACGCCCGAGATTGGTCGATCAGCCGGAACCGGTTCTGGGGCTCGCCGATCCCTGTCTGGCAGTCGGATGACCCGGCGTACCCGCGTACCGATGTGTACGGTTCCATCGAGCAACTCGAGACCGACTTCGGTGTCGCGGTAACCGATCTTCATCGTCCGAATGTCGATGATCTGGTACGGCTGAACCCGGATGACCCGACCGGAAAATCCATGATGCGCCGCGTGCCGGAGGTGCTCGATTGCTGGTTCGAGTCCGGATCAATGCCTTTCGCCCAGGTCCACTATCCGTTCGAAAATGCAGATTGGTTCGAGCATCACTATCCCGGTGATTTCATCGTCGAATACATTGGCCAGACGCGTGGTTGGTTCTACACCCTCCACGTTCTGGCGACGGCGCTGTTCGATAGGCCGGCCTTTGCGAGTTGCGTCAGCCATGGCAACGTGCTCGGTGATGACGGTCGGAAGATGTCGAAAAGCCTCAACAACTACCCCGACCCGATGGAGATGTTCGAGACGTATGGCGCAGACGCGATGCGGTGGTACCTGCTGTCTTCGCCGATTCTGAGAGGCACTGATTCGACGGTTACCGAGTCAGGCATGCGCGACACGGTGCGTCATGTACTGCTGCCGCTCTGGAATTCTTGGTATTTCCTGACCCTGTATGCGAACGCTGCTGATTACCAGGGCACGTTCAGGACCGATTCGGAGAACGTGCTCGATCAGTACATCTTGGCGAAGACTCGCGACCTGGTTGCTGACCTGACAACGTCAATGGACGCATATGACCTGTTCGCCGCTTGTCAGAGGGTCCGTGAATACCTCGACGTGCTTACCAATTGGTACGTCCGCCGCAGCCGCAGTCGGTTCTGGGCTGGCGACGAAACTGCCATCGACACCATGCACACCGTGATGTCGATTCTGGTGCGACTCACCGCCCCACTCCTTCCACTGATCTCCGAAGCCATCAACGATGGGCTGAACCCCGGGCCGCGGGTCCCGGCCGCGAGCGTGCACCTGGCTGATTGGCCGACGGTCGACGAAGTGCCGGAAAACGCGGAACTTGTTGTAGCGATGGATTTGGTTCGCGATGTGTGTTCGGCCACGTTGTCAGTTCGCAAGGCTCACCAGCGCCGGGTGCGGCTACCTCTGAACTCTTTGGTAGTTGCCACGCCCGAGGCAGAGCGGCTCACAGATTTCGTTGATGTGATTGCGGAGGAAGTAAACGTTCGGCGCGTCGAACTCACTGATGATGTCGCATCGGTTGCGACAGAGCGGTTGCAACTGGTACCGGCAAAGCTCGGACCTCGACTTGGTAAAGAGGTCCAGCAAGTAATCAAGGCGCATAAATCCGGTGATTGGTCAGTTGTCGACGGCCTTGTCACAGTTGGTGGGCAAGAACTACTCGACGGCGAGTACGCGCTCGAATTGGTCGCCGAAGATGACAAGGCAAGTGCAGGCCTTGCCAATGGTGGTGGGGTGGTGGCGCTTGATGTCGACGTCACGGAGGAATTGGAAGTTGAAGGTAGAGCTCGCGACCTTGTGCGCCTCATTCAGCAGGCACGACGCGACGCAGACCTTGACGTATCGGACCGAATCGAACTTTCCATTGCGGCGTCTGAGTTGTGGATAGAGGCTGCTATCACCCATGAACGCCTGATCTCGGCCGAGACACTTGCAACGAAAGTGTCC
>JADWMG010000266.1 GCA_015767405.1 Actinomycetota bacterium | reverse complement strand
ATCAACCCGACGAGGCGCCACTTGGACCGATCAGCCACCTGGCCATGAGCTGCGGCAACCTCTTCCTGAATGCCCCAATGCAGTGCAAGAACATCCATCCCGACCGCGACCGTTGCGCCGAGCGAAAGCACTCCCGCTCCGTACTTGCCGGCGAGTTTGGCGCCCGATGGCGACGCGACTGCGGCAACAGCAATGTCAAACAACGGGTCAGAGTACGGCCGGAGGTGAAGCCGCGCGTCGTTTAGGGTCAGCCGATCGGACTTATAGCTGATCGGTTCTTCGGAGGTGAGTAGATGCATGACAATGGCCATGTACTCCTCGAGCAGCGGCCGCATTTCGCTCGGCTCCAAACCGAGCATCGACGCGTCTGTTGGAAGCGCGCCCGGCCCGACTCCGAGCATCACCCTGCCACGAGTCAGATGATCGAGCAACACCATCCGCTCCGCAGTCCACAACGGGTTGTGATACGGCAACGAAACAACACCAGTACCCAACTTGATGTGTTCGGTCCTGGCCGCCGCAGCCATGATGAAGATCTCCGGCGAGGCGATGATCTCGCTTCCGGCCGAGTGGTGCTCACCGATCCAGACCTCGTCAAAGCCGAGTTGATCCATGTGCCGAACCAATGCGAGGTCGTACTCAAGCGACAACGTCGGATTGTGCTCAGGTGGATGAAACGGTGCCATGAACGTTCCGAATCGCATACGCATATTGAATGTCTCCCTTGTTCGCTGGTTTGATGCCAACCCAGCGAGAACACTAGACCCGATTCCGAGTGGCCTTTTCACGACGCAGTTGGATGCTGAGGAGATTCAAGCGACGCTGGATCGATGCCTCGCCTGAGAGTTGCTATGCCACTACCCGATCGAGATTTCGATCCCACTGAAGCTGCGGTGACCTGGAGCGTGATCGAAGCGGCCGGTCACGATGTCGTCTTCGCGACTGAGCACTGCACCCGGCCCGCAGCAGATCCGATCATGATCAGCGGCGAGAGGCTTGATCCGTGGGGTTTCATTCCGGGTATTCGAAAGCTGAAGTTGATAGGTCTCGCACTCCGCGCCCAGCAAGGCGCGCGCGACGCCTACGCCGCGATGCAGAAGGCCGACAGCTTCACAAACCCAATCCGCTACTCGGATCTGGAGGTTGCCGACTTTGACGGGCTCGTTCTTCCCGGCGGTCACGGTCCTGGCATGGTGCAGTATCTGGAGAACGAAACGCTCCAGGGGTTTGTCGCCGACTTCTACGAGTCAGGTGACGGAGCACAGCTCCACAAACCTGTTGGAGCGATCTGCCACGGTGTCGTACTCGCAGCGCGGGCCACTTCCCCATCCACCGGACAATCAGTGCTTCAGGGGCGCAAGACGACCGCTCTCACCTGGAGTCAGGAGAAGGCTGCGTGGCAGCTGACTCGATACTTCGCAAGATTCTGGGACCCGCTCTATTACCGGACATACTCCGAATCTGACAATCAGCCTGCGGGATACATGAGCGTTGAGAGCGAGATCAAGCGGCGCACCATGCTGAGCCGCTTCTGCGCCGGAACCATAGCTGAGTACATGAGAGCTAGGCAGCGATTTCGAACGTTACGCGACCGGCGACTCACAGACCGCCGGACCCAAGTCGGAACAGGTACCTCCCGGAAGTAGGACGCGTCACTTCGACCTGCCGAACCGCCCGATAACCGGCGAAGTAGTGCGACCCGCTGCCGGTTAAGGCCGCACATAACACGACCACGGGCAGTGCTCGGCCGGGGACCGCTCGACGGGATTATCGGGTGCTCGATAAGGGCCGCGATGCGGCGCGGTCCTTGTCTTCCGGTGCGGGATTATGTGCGCATCTATCGAGCGCCCCAGACCGGCACCTGTGGGATACCCGATCTGATACGCCACGCTCTCAGTGACGCGTCGGGGCTGGATGTTGGTCGGTGCCCGCGATATCGTCCAGAAGGGGTACCACGGGAGGAAACGTCATGGCGATACGCAAGATCGCGCGGATGGGAAATCCAGTCCTGAACTGGGTCGCGGCGAAGGTGGCCGACCCAGGCGATCCTGAGATTGCGCGCTTGGCCGGTGATATGAAGGACACGCTTGTCGATATCGGCGCCTTCGGCCTCGCCGCGCCACAGGTGTTCGAAAGCGTTCGTGTCGTCGTCTACCGGCTCAGCCCTCGCCTGATAGAAGGTGTGGAAGAGACCGCTGACCCGTGGGTCGTGATGGTCAACCCTGTGGTGACGCCAGTGACCGACGAAGTGGAGTTGGGGTGGGAGCGTTGTCTGTCGATCCCCGGCCTGCACGGCAAGGTGCCGCGCCATCAGCGCGTCCGGGTCTCCTATCAAACCTTGAGCGGCGAGGACGTAAGCGATGAGGGGGAGGCCGTCCATTCTGTCCTGTTGCAGCACGAGTGTGATCACCTGGACGGCGTTCTCTATCCAATGAGGATGACCGATCTCTCCATGCTTGAGTTCGATGCCGAACCGGGCCATCTCGCGCACGACCTCGCCAAGGGAGAGGCGATTTGGCCGGTCCATCGCAAACTGGTGGACGACTGGCCGGGCCGCGAGCAGTGGATGGGTTAATACCGGACCTCAACCACCGCGTGACCCCTGAGTTCTCTGGGGGCTAGGAAAGACCGTGACTGTGATTATCCGCCAAGCTCTGGCGAGCGACATCGAGCCAGCAGCGGCCGTGCTCATGGCGGGCTTCTTTTCCGATCCAGTGTTGATGTGGCTCGTGCCCGAAGGCCGGACTCGTCGTCGTTTTCTTCGTGGATTCTTCCATGCCGCGTTCGAAGACTCCCATCAGAGTGGGGAGTTGCGCGTCGCTGAAGATGAAGGCGAGGTGTGCGGTGTCGCTGTGTGGTACCCGCCGGGTCGTGTGAGCGACCTCGCTGGGCCAGCCGTGGATAACGCACTCGCCGCGCTCGCCGACGCCGATCTCAACCGACTCGCCGCGCTCCGGGAGGCGACGATTCATCACGACCCGGTTAGGCCCCACTTCTACCTGTGGCTGATGGCCGTCGCTCGCGAAAAACAGGGAGCGGGCATAGGAGGAGGCTTACTCACTGCAGTACTCGACATCTGTGATGAACGCCAGACTCTCGCCTATCTCGAGGCCACCCGAGCGGAGAACCGGCGACTATATGAACGTTACGGGTTTGAAGCGACTGGAGAGATTCGCCTCCCAGAGGGCCCTACAAAGTGGCCGATGCTGAGAACACCTCAGGCCTGAAACCGAATCGTGTCACGCCACGAACCCGCGCATATCCTCACCTCCGATCGGTCGCAGCGCAACTCGCCCCACCCATAATCGCGCGCCGAGACAATCCGCTCGCGCCACAGAACCGGCGAACTGTTGTAGTCCACCGCCCGTTCGAGGCCCCACATAACGCGACCACCATCCGTGATCGGTTTCGATCCCCGACGGGATTATCGGGCGCCCGGTAAGGGCCGCTATGTG
>JADWMG010000011.1 GCA_015767405.1 Actinomycetota bacterium | reverse complement strand
CATGAAGTTGCTCCAACCGGCACGTACAACTTGAAGTACATGGACGAGGAAGAACAGCATCAACCCGATCGTCATCGAGAAGTGGATGAAACGAGCACCCTGGTAGCCGCCAAACAGCAAAGGAAGCGGATACAGCTGACTGGGCTTGTAGATGGCGAACCCGGTCACCACGATGATCGCCGCCATCACCAACACGATCGTGTACGAGATCCGTTGTGCAGCGTTGTAGCGACCCTGCGGTGGGCACTCGTCAGCGAGGTGCAGATCGTGCAACACGACGCGCTTGGCCTCACCCATACACCTCCGGTCGGGCAAGATGTGGCGCCACTCGCGGGTAACGGCCAGATATGTCGCGTAGATCACGCCGTTGATGACGAACAACCAGCCAAAAGCGAAGTGGAACGCCATCCCCCTAGCGAGGTGACGGTTCAGGTCGAGCTTTTCGTAGACAACCTCGGGAAAGAACGCGAACCACTGCCAGTCGCCGATCCCCAACGCATAAATGTCCTCGGCCCAGTAGATCCGCAGGCCGCTCCAGATCATCACTGCGAGCAGTGGGAAGTTGATCCAGTGCAACCACCTGATGGCCCGAGGATGGATGAGCCTGGCGAACGGCTGCGTGTCGATCGCTGCTACTTCTTCTGACATGGCCCAGACCGTACGGGCCTATCTCAGTTCAGTCGAGCACCTTTGCGGAGTTGCGTACTCGTTTCGGGTTGTTTCGCGAACCGAAAGAATTGTGGAAATTGACGGGCTGGTCGCCCTTATTGAGCAATCGGCAATCGCCCGGCGCAGACTGTATATATGAGGTCATACCTGCGCTCTTTCCACCTGACGTCTGCCGCCATGGCCGCGGCGATCCTGGTCCTCGCTGCATGCGGCAGCGACTCGTCTTCCGACGATGAAGACATCCAAGAGCAGTCAGAAATCGCGTACCGCGAACAGATGACCACGATTGACGATGCAGTTGCGGCTTGGCGAAATTCTCTATTCATCGACGACGCGTACGTCGAAGCCGAGACCGCCGCGAATCTGATTGTCGGACCAAACGGGCCTGACTATGGCGACCGCAACGGCGATGGAACGATCGATGGTGAGACCGAGGCCGGGATATTGTCGGGTCTTGACGGCACACCGGTCGGAATCGCGGAGACACTTGAGCCCAACGAGTGCATCGACCGCGATGTGCTGGGCGGATCATGGACTGACCCGGCGGCGGAATGGGACAAGATGATCGTAGCGATCGATGAGTGGCAGCCCGACAACAACACGATGCCAACTCTCGACAGCCACCTGATGCGTATTGTCGGATGGGCGACGTTCACGCTCGAGACCGACTCGCTTGGCGACGCGCACGAATACGCGGACCACGCAAAAGCGCATGTCGACGTTTCGTTGGACGCTCTCAATTGCTGATCCGCCGCATCCTCGCCTAACCCCAAATCCGTTCTCGTGATCTATTACCGACGTCTCGTCGGTAATAGATCACGAGAACGCGCTGGAGAGACGGGTCATTCCGGGTCGGGGCGGTGACGGCGGACTCGCACGGCTCGATGATCAGGCACCGGAGTCACAGCGGCCCGGCCAAGATCGAAAACACCCCGTGCGGCAAGGTTTCCGAAGACTCGGAGCACGACAAGTGCGAGCAGAGCGGCCAACGCCAACGCGGTCGGCACCGCAATGGTGGCTAGAAGCAGGCGACGATCATCGAACAGAAGGCTCAGCACTCCGGAATCAACACTCGTCCCATCGACGTTGAGGGTTCTGATCGGATCGTCAATGACGGGGCACACGACAGCTGTGTCATCGACCCCGATCACGTCGTTCCCGCCGAAAGTTGGCTCGGCTGGCCTTACCGTTGACGACAAGGCTCCATATGCAGGATCGAGGCCCGCGCCGACGAGGTATTGATCGCCCTCGACGAGGAACCTGTAGTCCTCTCCATAGCGAATGTCGATCTGGCCGTCCATCGCCCATGGACCTGCTGATCCTGCACGGAGTTGATCGATCCGGAAACGAACGGTCTGCGTGATGTCGTCCTTTCCGGTCATTGTTCCGACAAAGACAACGTCGGCCGCCTGTGGCGCAGGGCATCCTGCCGGGACTGGAACAAGTGGAACCGGACCCGCCGGATCGTCGGGCGGCGGAGCAGCATTCGACGACATGGCAAATGCGACCGACAACAACAGGCCAATCAGACCACCTCGCACGACGTTGCGGATCACCCGATCAGGCTAACGAATCTACGCGGCGCCAGAATGGCAGGTCAGTGACCCGGCTTCACACGGCCCGTCGTACTCTTGTGCAGCCGTTCGGCGTGCCGGTTGAGACCAACCAAATGCGCTGAGATTCCACGTTCTGCAAACTTGTCGACGACGGCATCGAGAGCGACGACTGCAGAGGTGTCCCAGATACGGGCGTTACTCAGGTCGATTTCAACTCGTTTCACCCGAACGGCGTCGTAGTCGAAAGAGTGCACGAGGTCGGTGGTCGATGCAAAGAACAGCTCGCCGCTGACGTCGTAGAGTCGCTCGACGTTGTCCGGATCGACGACGCTGGTGACGCTA
Source organism: Actinomycetota bacterium (assembly GCA_015767405.1). Lineage (GTDB taxonomy): Bacteria > Actinomycetota > Acidimicrobiia > Acidimicrobiales > Ilumatobacteraceae > Sva-07. The sequence goes on along the minus strand of JADWMG010000011.1, from coordinate 37,338 downwards.
ACGACATGGGACACATGCCGAACGAAGAGGACAGCCGAAAGCGTGACGCCCGCACCGACTCCATAGGCGAGATTCTCGGTCAGAACGGTGACTCCAACAGTTACGAGCATCACGATGGTCTCGGGGCGTGGCATCGTGCGGAGTGTCTCGGGCCTCATGCTGGTCCAATTGAATGTGCTGATCGAGACCATGATCATTACGGCGACGAGAGCTCCCATCGGAATCTGAGCCACGAAATCACCGAGCACCAAGACCAGGATGATCAAAAAGACGCCCGATGCGAGCGTCGACAGGCGGGTCCTACCGCCGGTGCGGTAGTTGATCATCGACTGGCCGATCATGGCACAACCCGCCATTCCGCCGAGGAATCCTGTAGCGACGTTGGCAATCCCCTGGCCCCGCGACTCGACATTCTTGTCTGATTCCGTGTCCGTGAGGTCATCGAGAAGTTGAGCAGTGAGGAGCGACTCGAGGAGCCCGACCAGCGCAAGCGTTACCGCAAACGGAAAGATGATCTGCAATGTCTCGAAGTTGAATGGCACCTCAGGAAGTCCGGGCACTGGCAGTGATCCAGGCAGTGAGCCCATGTCGCCAACGGTTGGAAGTTGCAGGTCGAACACAATTGCGGCAACCGCGAGGGCGACGATTGCAACCAGCGGCGAGGGGATGGCCTTCGTGATGCGTGGCAGCCCGTAGATGATGCCCAATCCCATCGCGATGAAGAGGAGGTTCAGCTGCAACTGGCTGGAGTCGGCATCGTCACCGGTCAGCAGGATGTGTGGAATCTGCGCGAGGAGAATCAGTATCGCCAACGCGTTGACGAAGCCGACCATGACTGTCCGGGGGATGAAGCGCATCAGGCTGCCAACACCCAAGTAGCCGAACCCGACCTGGAGGAGACCCGCCAGCACGGTCGCAGCAAAGAGGTACCCCGTTCCGTATTCAGCGACCAGCGGCACGATGACAAGCGCCATCGCTCCGGTCGCGGCGGAGATCATTCCAGGACGCCCACCGGCAATGGAGATGATGATGGCGATCGAGAACGACGCGTAGAGCCCAACCTTCGGGTCGACTCCGGCAATGATCGAAAAGGAGATCGCCTCTGGGATCAGGGCGAGAGCGACGACAATGCCAGAAAGCAAGTTGGTCTTCGGGTCGGTCAACCATTCGCTACGGCGACCAGGAATTGGGAGCGCGCGCGAAGTTGCAGCGAGTTTGGTTGTCATGAACACCTCGGGAGTTAGCGGGTAACGCCGACTTCAACCGGACGTTTCGAGGCCCAGTGTAGGGCCATATTGTCGACTCGGCGTGTCTTGTGCGTCACGCCAACCGGTGCTGAGGTCCGGCTATCAGCGACCCTTGAAGACCGGTTCGCGCTTCTCCATGAATGCCGATATTGCTTCAGAAGTATCACTTGTGGCGAAGTTCACCGACTGCGAGAGCCCCTCGTCGTCGAGCGCCTCTTCGAGCGTGACGTTGAACGAGTTATTGAGAAGCCGCTTGGTCATGGCGAGAGCGATGGGTGGCCCACCGGCGAGTTGACGAGCCCAATCGTCTACGAAAGCGTCGAGTTCATCAGCAGGCAAAACCCGATTCACCAAACCCATGGCTGCTGCTTGCTCGGCACCGATGATGTCTGCAAGTAGCGACAGCTCCTTGGCCCGATGCATTCCGACCAAACGTGGAAGTACCCACGAACCGCCAAAATCGATACTCAGACCGCGGCGGGCGAAGATCTCGGAAAAACGAGCGGTCTCATCGGCAACGATCAGATCGCATCCGAGAGCCATATTGAGCCCGGCCCCCACGGCAACACCGCTCACTTTCGCCACCGTCGGCTGAGGCAATCGGTGCAGACTCATGCAGATCCCGCTGATTGTGCGCATGGCTGCCAGCTGATGCTTCGGATCCTGATCATCCGCCGCCGCCCAGAGATCTGCCCCCGAGCAGAAGTTGCCGCCCGCTCCCGTCAAGATCACCGCTCTGTCGGTCGAGCTTTCACCGATCGTTCGAAACTCGGCGAGCAACTCGTCCCACATCGGTCCGTCGATGGCGTTCTTCTTCTCAGGCCGCCGGAGCGTGATCGTGACCACGCCATCACAACGTTCGACAGTGATCGATTGGAGTTCGCGCTTTTCGGTGGCCATGAACGGCGACAATACTGGCCTACGTGGGATTCAACCCTTACCAGAAGTTCAAAGCCAAGCCGTCCGACTACGTTCTGGTCGCCTCGGCAATCCTTGTGACAGCCCTTCTAGTGGCATGGGCGATCGTCGGCTGACAGGGCAGATCCGCTCATAGTTCAGAACGCGTCCTCGATTAGTTCGATCTCGACTCCGGTGATCGCCACAACGTCGAATCGGATCAACTCCGCTGCGATGTCGTGTGCGCGCAGCCACTCCACCGCCAGCTGACGAATACGGCGCTGCTTGGCGACTCCAACCGCAGCCGAGGCCGGGCCAAAGTCGTCATTGCGTCGGGCCTTCACCTCACTGAACACAAAGATCTCACCCGATCTGAGAATCAGATCGAGCTCTCCCGTCTTCGAGCGCCAGTTCCGGTCGAGCAGTTCGTAGCCATGTCGTAGATACATCGAGGCGGCCAGGTCTTCACCCCAGCGACCGCGCGATCGATTCGCTTGGTTGCCTGCGGGTACATGACGGTTGGTGCGGGAACGGGCGTGAGTCATCAGAACCTCCGACAAAGTGGCGGGAGGGGCTGCTTGCCCGATCAGGACGCCTGCGCGGCGCCAATGTGTTACGTGGCGGAAAGAACCGCCAGGGAAATCTAGAAGTCGCGCTTCTCGCGGATGCGGGCAGCCTTGCCCTTGCGATCACGCAAGTAGTACAGCTTCGCCCTGCGGACATCGCCGTGCTTGACGACTTCGATCTTCTGCACAGTCGGAGTATGCACCGGGAAGGTGCGCTCGACTCCGACGCCGTAGCTCAGCTTGCGAACGGTGTAGGTCTCCTGCAAGCCTCCACCCTGGCGACCGATGACGTCACCCTGGAATACCTGGATGCGCTCTTTGCCGCCTTCGACCACGCGTACGTGGACCTTCAGTTCGTCGCCCGCTTGAAACTCGGGGATATCGCTACGAAGCGAGTCGTTGTCGATGATGTCGGTGGCTTTCATAGCGTCTACCTGCGTTGTTGAGGGCGAACTGGGCCGAGTGGCCGAAGCATTGTATGGGTGAAGCTCATCATCAGCGCGCAAACCGCGCCGACGGGGCCTCTCAATGATACGGGACTGCAGGGAACTCTTCCAACAGTGCTTGATCATCCGTTGTGAGCCCACCGGCTGTCTCGATCAGATCCGGCCGGTCCCGAAGCGTGCGATGTAGGCGTTGCGCATGGCGCCAACGTTCGATACGCGCATGATCTCCACTGCGCAGAATCTCGGGAACCCCCCAACCGCGAAACTCTGCCGGCCGAGTAAATTGCGGTTCTTCGAGAAGGCCAGACGTACCGAAGCTCTCCGCAACCGGGCTGGCCGCGTTGCCCATTGCGCCTTCCCGAAGGCGCGTAACCGCCTCGATTACCGCACAGGCGGCGACCTCTCCCCCGCTGAGGACGACGTCGCCAATGCTGATCTCACCGTCCACAAGGTGCTGTCGAACTCGGTGGTCGACTCCCTCGTAACGCCCACAAAGCAGGCTGAATCCGTCAGTTCCCGCAAGCTCATCGGCCATCGCCTGATCGAAGGGTTTCCCGCCCGGCCCGAGCAGGAAGAGCGGACGCACGGGATTTGCGGCTTCGACGGCCTCGAAGATCGGCTGAGCCTGCATGACCATTCCTGCTCCTCCTCCGAATGGCGAATCGTCGACGGTGCGGTGGATGTCGGGCGCCTGATCGCGAATGTCGTGGCAGCGGAGGTCGAGCAGACCGCCCTGCCGAGCTTTTCCGAGCAGGCTTTCGGAGCAGAAACCGTCGACGAGGCCCGGAAACAGCGAGAAGACATCGATTCGGAGCGCCGTCATGGGTCAAGAGCTTTCATGAATCGAGATCGAACAGGCCATCTGGCGTGTCCACCGTGACAACACCGTCGATGTTGCTGACCACGAAATTCGAGGGAACAAGGTGTCCCGAATCGAGCTCGAGAACGTCTGCAGCAGGATTGGCGAGCACGCCCGTACAGATTCCCCGAGGCGTCCCATCGAGCTCAACCACTCGAGCACCAATCAGCTCATGCACCCACAAAGCGTCGGCTTCGTCGATTGGCGCCCCTCGGAGCAACACGTTCGTGTACTTCTCCGCAGCCGTCCGGTCGGCGATCTGCGCGAATTTGACAACACGGCGGCCGTTGGATGCGAGTCTCGACCTTTCGACCACAAGTGTCTCGTCACCGGCGAGAACCTCGGCACCCGCGGCAACCCGTGCATCGGCGTCACCGGTGAGCTGGACGAACACCTCGCCGCGCAGTCCGTGGGGGCGACGTATGTGACCGACCTCAAGCAGATCGGGGGCAGACCGTTCTGGCGAATCTGATGCAGATGGTTCCATCTCAGCCTTCCGAACAATGTCGGGCCGTGAGCGGCGGTGCGATTCAGTCGTCGAGGAATTCGATGTCGATCTCGACATCGTCTTTGCTCGCTGCGGCGCGAGTAACAGTACGGATACTCGACGCAGTACGGCCTCTGCGACCGATGACGCGACCGAGATCGCCATCACCAACACGAACATTGAGCGTGGGACGGCGGCCGGACTCGTCAACCTCGACGGTTACTGCTTCGGGATCGTCGACGATGGACTTGACGATGTGGCTTAGTACCGCCACAGCGGTTGGCGCAATCTCGTCGGATTCGACGATGTCGGAATCTGCTGTGTCAGTCACTTCGCCGCCTTCGCTGACTCGAACTGCTCCATGGCACCAGAAATCTCGAGCAACTTGCGGACCCGTTCGGACGGTTGCGCGCCCTCTCCGAGCCACTTGACCGCTTTGTCGTTGTCGACAGTGAGCGCCGACGGATCCTGACGTGGGTCGTAGTGACCAAGAATCTCGATGAAACGGCCGTCGCGCGGTGAACGCGAATCAGCCGCAACAATGCGGTATTGCGGTTGCTTTTTCTTGCCGACACGTGTGAGTCGCAGCTTGACTGCCATCTGAAATCGTTACTCCTGGGTGCAAATGAGAACGTCGCAAGGGTAGCGGCGTGAGGTCTGATCCCCTCCCGCGTTTCGCCGTTTGCAGTTCTCTGGTTATGGATTGGTTCTCTGGTTATGGATTGTGGATACCGGGCACTCCCGGCATGTTGGGCATTCCCGGCAAGCCTGGCAGGTCCATGCCCTGGCCAGGGTTGGTCGGATCGAATCCGGCACCTGGGGGAAGGCCACGGTTGGCGGGGCCCTTCTTGCCCTTCCGGCCCTTGCCCTTCTTGCCCTTCTTGCCCTTACCTCCGGGCTTTCCGGCCATGCCCATCTTCTTCATCATCTTCTGCATCTCGCCGAACTGCTTGACGAGGCGGTTCACATCTCCGACCTGCGTTCCCGAACCGGCAGCAATACGACTGCGTCGGCTGCCGTTGATGATGACCGGTTGTGCTCGTTCCTCGAGTGTCATCGAGCGGATGATCGCCTCTATCGGCTTGAGATCATCGTCGTCGATCTTGGCGCCCTTCATCTCCTTCGGGACACCGGGCATCATGCCCATCAGGTTGCCGAGTGGGCCCATCTTCTTGAGTTGCTGCATCTGGTCGAGAAAGTCGTCGAGGGTGAATTGGCCACCCATGAGCTTGGCGGCCGCTTCTTCGGCCTCGTCGGCCTCGAATGCCTGCTCGGCCTGCTCGATCAGTGTGAGCATGTCGCCCATCCCGAGGATCCGGCTGGCCATGCGATCTGGGTGGAACTGCTCGAACTCGTTGAGCTTCTCGCCCGTCGATGCGAAGGCAATCGGGCGGCCAATCACTTCCTTCACGGAGAGTGCCGCACCACCGCGAGCGTCACCGTCCATCTTCGACATGATGACGCCGTCGATTTGTAGCGTGGTGTGAAATGCGTCGGCCGTTTGAACAGCGTCCTGACCGGTCATCGCGTCGATGACGAGGAACGTGTAGTCAGGGTCGACGGCTCCCGATATCTGGCGGACCTGCTCCATCATCTCGGCGTCGATCGACAGGCGGCCGGCGGTGTCGACGATGACAATGTCGCGCCCTAACCGCTTGGCCTCTTCGAGACCAGCCGCGGATGCTTGGATCGGATCAGAGGGGTCAGAGAAAACAGGAACATCGATCTGTCCGCCGAGGGTCCTCAGCTGCTCAACAGCGGCCGGACGTTGCAAGTCTGCGCCGACGAGGAGTGGCTGGCGCCCTTGGGTCTTGAACCAAGAGGCGAGCTTGGCCGAAGCAGTGGTTTTACCCGAACCTTGGAGGCCAGCCATCAAAACGACGGTTGGGGGCTTAGAGGCGTACGTGATCGAGAGCGTCTCGCCACCGAGGGCTCGCGTCAACTCGTCGTTGACGGCCTTGACCACCTGTTGAGCGGGGTCGAGCGCGGACGACCTCGCCGCTCCAATCGCTGCTTCGCGAATGCGATTTGTGATCGTGCGAACGACCGCAACGTTGACGTCAGCTTCGAGGAGAGCCGTACGGATCTCCTTCATCACCTCGTCGATATCGGCTTCGGTGAGTCGACCCTTACCGCGGATCTTCTTGACGATCCCCTCGAGCCGGTTGGACAGATTGTCGAACATGAGACCACCCAGGCTATCTAAATGACACGAAAGGGGTCAGACCCCAATCGTGCTATTTGGTCAGTTTCTGGGGACCTCGTTCCAGGGGCCTGCCTTGTCGACGCGGGGCTCCCCTGGCAGACCGAGGACCTGCTCACCGAGGATGTTGCGCATGATCTCCGACGTGCCACCCTCGATCGTGTTGGCGCGCACACGTAGGAATGCGTAGCGCGGGCCACGGCTGCTGCCATCGACGTCGAGATCCTCGGGCCGACGGAATGTGTAGTCGTAACCGACAAGACCCTCGGGCCCGAGCAAATCGATACAGAACTCGAATATCTCCTTGTTGAGTTCGGAGTGTGCAAGCTTCGCGATCGACATTTCAGGGCCGGGGTTGCCGGCCTTCGCATTCTCGCCTGCTCGGCGATTTGTAAGACGGCCGACCTCGGCCTTCACCCACAGCTGCATCATTCGATCTTTGCGGGCGCCGGTCTGCGCAGACGGATCGAGGTCGTTCCAGATACTCACTATTTCGTTGGCACCTGCACCCTTCTTGCCGGCGCCTCCCCCACCACCGCCGATAGCACTGCGCTCGTTCATCAGAGTGGTGAGGCTCGCCCTCCAACCCTCGCCGACGTCGCCGACGCGATGGGCATCTGGCACTCTCACGTCGGTCATGTAGACCTCGTTGAACTCGGCCTCGCCAGTGATCTGGCGCAGCGGTCGAACTTCCACGCCGTCGGCATGCATGTCAAGGGCGAAGTAGGTCATCCCCTTGTGCTTCGGGGCCTCAGGGTCTGTGCGAGTGACAAGCATCCCGAAATCAGCAAGGTGTGCAAGCGTGTTCCACACCTTTTGGCCGTTGACGACCCACTCGTCGCCGTCACGCACGGCTCGAGCAGCGAGACCGGCAAAATCAGAACCAGCCCCTGGTTCGGAGAACAGCTGACACCAAACCTCTTCACCTGTGTACATCGGTCGGAGGAATCGCTCTTTGACCTCTTCGCTGCCGTGTGTTGCGATGGTTGGCCCAGCCAGTGCCATGAAAAATGTGCTGGGGTCGGTCGGGAGCGAACCCGCCTCGCGCAGCCGGCGCTCGACAAGCTGGTTCAATTCGGGGCGCACCCCGAGGCCTCCTGAGCCTTCAGGAAAGTGCACCCAGGCCAGTCCGGCGTCGTAGCGCGCGCCGCGAAAGGCGACGTTGTCGGTGGTCTTCGGATCGTGCTCGGCAAGCAGCGCATCGATCGCTTCACTGACACGTATGGTTTCCGGATCGGTGGAGTTTGCGGCTGGCTGAGCCTCGGTTGCGGTCATCCGAGAAGTGTGCCAGACCACGCCCTCGACCTACCAGCCCAGGGTCCAATCCTCGGCCCCGATCCCGGCCGAATCTCAGCCCCAATTCCGAAATCTTGCGGAAATCGAACTCACAGCGTGCGATTTCCGCAAGATTTTGGGTTACAGATCGAAGAGGGCGGAAACGAATTCTTCGGGATCAAACGGCGTGAGGTCGTCGATCGTTTCACCGAGACCGACCAGCTTGATCGGGATCCCGAGTTCGGTTTCGATCGCGAACACGATGCCGCCCTTAGCCGAACCATCAAGCTTTGTGAGAACGACACCGGTGACGTTGGTCGCCTCACTGAATTCACGTGCTTGAATCAGACCGTTCTGGCCCGTTGTGGCATCGATCACAAGCAGCGTCTCCGTCACACGGCCTGCGCCTTTCTCGGCAACTCGGCGAACCTTGCGCAGCTCTTCCATCAGATTCGACTTCGTGTGAAGGCGCCCCGCCGTATCCGCCATGACCAAATCGATGTCACGTGCAGCAGCGCGTTCGACGCCGTCGTATATCACCGCACTCGGGTCTCCACCTTCAGCTCCCCGAACGATCTCCGCTCCCGATCGTTCGGCCCACGTGGTGAGCTGCTCGGCCGCGGCGGCGCGGAACGTGTCGCCAGCGGCCAAGAGCACCGACCGGCCATCCATGATCTGTTGGTTCGCAAGCTTGCCGATTGTGGTGGTCTTGCCCACGCCGTTGACTCCGACGAACATCCAGACGTTCGGGCTATCGGCCGCACCAGGCTCAAAGGTCAGGGAACGATCGGCCCCAGCAAGGCGGGCGTTCATCTCATCTCGCAGGGCCACCAGCAATTCGGTCGGGTCGGCGATCTCTTTCGCCTCGAGCTTCGCGCGCAATCCGTCCAGCAACTCAGTCGTCACCCCGATTCCGACGTCGGCCCTGAGAAGCGCCTCCTCCAGTTCGTCGAATGTCTCTCCGGTGATGTCTCCCCGGCCGAGGATCCCGACAAATGCTCCTGTAAAAGTCGAGCGAGCCTTGGCCAATCGATCACGAAGTGACGCCGGAGCTTCCGGCTCGACAACTTCCTCGACGAGCGTGTCGGACTCTTCGACCGCGGTGACCCTGGGGGGCGGTGCTGCCGGTGCGTCGGGTCGCCTCGCGGCTGCTGCTGACTTCGCCTGGTTGCGCCGGCTGACAACAACAACGCCGATACCGAAGACGACAACAAGGACGGCCAGGATCAGAAATACAATTTCAATACCCATTGTCGGCGACGCTATCTGCCAATCCGAGTCCCAATCGCCCCAGATTCGTGTCAGCACTTACCGGTGCGCCACCGGTTTCTGCTGACACAAACTTCGGGGATCGCCAACTCCCGGATTTGTGTCAGCACTTACCGGTGCGCCACCGATTTCTGCTGACACAAACTCTGCGGGTGATCTGACACAAAGAGTGCAGACGCCGGGGGAAATCGGGGCGACGCTCAGGCCGTGGTTGCCGAGGTGATGCGTTCGGTGACCACTTTGCTGGAGCCGCCTGGCTGCATGCTGACGCCAAGCAGGCAGTCACCAGCCTCCATGGTGCGCTTCTGGTGCGATACGACGATCAACTGCGCATCTTTGCGGAACTCCGCTATCAGCCCGAGGAACCGGTGGAGGTTGACGTCATCGAGGGCAGCCTCGACTTCGTCCATCACATAGAACGGCGACGGCCGCGAGCGGAATACGGCGAACAGGTAGGCGAGAGCTGTCAGGCTGCGTTCCCCACCGGAGAGCAGCGAAAGCTTTTTGACGTTCTTACCGCTCGGTTTCGCCTCGATCTCGATTCCGGTGTTCAACATGTCGTCGGGAGTCGTGAGCTGCAGCTTGCCGACGCCCCCTGGGAACAGCAGGCCAAACAGCAGTGTGAAGTTCTCACTCACATCTGAGAAGGCCGTCGCGAAGACGTTTTGGATCTCGGCATCTACCGCAGCAATTACCCGCGCCAGGTCTCGACGCGTTGTGCGCACATCTTCGAGCTGCTCTTCGAGGAATTTGTGGCGGGTCTGGAGTTCGTTGAATTCCTCGAGCGCGAGTGGGTTGATCGGGCCGAGCAACCTGAGCTCTCGCTCGAGTTCACGCACCCGCCCAGCAGGAGTCGCACCTTCGGGCATCTCAGGCATCGGAGCAGCTTCAGCAACTGCAGGCTCGATGTCGAGGTCGCGTCGGAGAGTCTCGATCGCGGTTTCGAGGCGAAGTTTGGCCTCGGCCTCTCCGAGTTCGGCTTGCCGTGACCGCTCTCGCGACACTTCGAGCGTTTGCTCTTTGTCGCTGCGCGATCGACGTAGCTGATCAAGTTCGCTGGTGAGCCCGCGGACCTCATCGCTCTGTCGGCGGCGCTGCTCGACCAACTCCATGTGAAGCGTCTCCACGACGCCGCGATGCGTAGCTACGAACTCGGTAAGCCGGTCGATCGCCCCGATTTGCGACTCGATCTGGACGCGTTGCCCCTCGGCCGCGACACGAGCATCGGCATCAGCCGCGAGCCGTTTCTCTGTTTCTTCCAGTCGTCGCTCCAACAGTTGCTGGCGCTCATGCAATCCGGCACCGCGAACTTCAAGATCCTTGCGTCGCGACGAAAGCTGAGCCGCTCTGGCTTCCAGCTCAGCACGCAGTTCGCCGCGGGCCTTCGCGGCGTCGAACTCGGCCTGCTCATCAGATTCGAGGGCCGGAAGCAGGGCCTCGAGCTCGTTGATCCGTTGGTCTTCACGCCCGATATTGGACTCTGAATCCACGATCGACCGATCAAGTGTCTCGATCTCCGTGCGTAGTTCACGCTGCTCACCCTGCGTTCGAGCCAAGCCCTCGGAAGCTGCCGTGAATCGGGCATCGTTAGCGTCGAGTTTACGAGTGAGCTCTTGTTCGAGGGTGCTAGCAGCCTCTACCTCTGCCTCGCCGGCAACTACTGAGTCGGTGGCTTGGTTCAGATCAGCGGTAGCAGTCTCCGACTGCTCGATCGCATCGTCGAGCGCGGCCGCCGTCGCCCCGCTCCCGGCAGAACCGACACGCCAGCCGCTCAACCCGAACCGGTCGCCATCACCGGTGACAACAACCGCCTCTGGGTGAAGCAGAGCAGCATCGACTGCATCGCCGACGTCGTCGATCCGAACGGCCGTTCCGAGAAGCCCATCGAGGAGCACTTCGACCCCCGGTCGCGTCGACCGAGTGTGCGGCCGCACGCTGTCACCATCGATCGTGGTGAGCGGCAGCGATGGCGAGACGCCCAGCGCAATCACAGCTCCGCTGGTCGCGGAACTGCGGAGCGCCTCCAATGCACGTCGTCCAGCCGATGGGTCATCGACGACAACCGCTGTTAGCGACTCGCCGAGAGCGGCCTCGACCGCCGGGGCCCATCCGTCGTCGATCTCAATGAGGTCGAGCAGAGTTCCGAGTACTCCGTCGACTCCGGCGAGACGTTCGGCGCCGGCCCGGGCGCGGGCGGCGTCGAGCGCCATCTGCAGCGCTTCTACTCGCGCCGACCAGCGCGAAGCCTCCTCGGCGGCCTCGTTCCGGCGAGTTCGACGGACCTCCAGGCTGGCGATCGCTTCGAGATGTGTGTGCTCGGAGGCCGCAACTTCGTTGACCAATGGTTCCTCAACGGAACCAGCTTCTTCGCAGTCAGCCCTGAAACGGACCGCGTCCGCGGCGCAGGTGGCCAGCTTCTCAAGCAGCGATTCGTTCCTCGCGATGAATCGGAGCAGCTCGGCCTGTGCTCGCTCGCGCGTCGATTTCACCGAACGCAATTCGCCGCGCACTTCGGCCGCGGCACTTGCCGCCTTGGCACTCGACTGGTCGGAATCAACCGCCTCCAACACATTGTTCCGCTCGGCGAAGAAGGACTGTTCGTCGGACTTGAGTTCCTGTGCCGAGGGTTCGATTTCGGCTAGTTCACTCGAAACATCGACGAGTTCTTGGCTGAATCGCGCGGCGTCTGCCTCGAGATTGGCGATCACACCGGCGTCGAGGAGTTGCCCCCTGTCGCGTTCCAGAGACCGACGCCTCTCGGTCAGCACCGCTGCCAGCCCCCTGGCGCGCTCGCGTAATTGCTCGACATGCACCAAACGGTCGCTCACGTCGCTCTCACCGCGTGCAGACAGTTGCGCCTCGATCGACATCACCTGCGTGTCCAGTGAGGCCAGCGCGGTCTTCAGTTCGGCCTCAGCCGAGGCACTCTCGATCCTCGTGACCGCAAGCGCCTCCAGCTTCGTTCTCCATGTTGAGATCTCACGACCGGCTACGAAGGTCTTCACCTCGCTCAGCTCTTCGATCAATGCTCCGTGGCGTTCAGCAGCTTTCGCTTGCCGATCGAGCGGTCGCAACTGGCGACGGACTTCGCGCAGTAGATCCTGCACCCGGAGGAGGTTCGCCTCGGTCGCATCGAGGCGACGCTCCGCCTTCTCCTTACGCTTGCGGAACTTCAGAACGCCCGCAGCTTCTTCAATGATCGCCCTGCGCTCTTCTGGTCGAGCGTTCAGCACGGCATCAATTTGCCCCTGGCTGACGATCACATGCTGCTGGCGCCCGACCCCAGCATCTGAAAGAAGCTCTTGTACGTCGAGCAGACGACATGCCACACCGTTGATTGCGTACTCCGAGTCACCCGACCGAAACAGCAAAGATTACGTCGTCCATCTTCTGACTACGCACGGCCTTCGGTGCCTGGGCTCCGAGCACCCATGCAACAGCGTCGACGACGTTCGATTTGCCCGATCCGTTTGGTCCGACAACGACAGTCACCCCGGGCTCGAGAACGAGCGTTGTGCTGTCGGCAAACGACTTGAACCCCTTGAGGGTGAGACTTTTCAGAAACACAGCATCTCGAAACTACCTGCTCGGTACGTCTCTCTCTTGAATCCCCGCCAGGATGAGAACCGTCTAGTGAGAGATCGATGGGCCACCCACCGACCGCTCATCGTTGACAGACCGGACAGTAGTGAGTGCTGCGGCCACCGGAGACGATCCGTCGCACCCAACCGCGACCGCAAGTAACACAACGCAGACCTTCCCTCGCGTACACCTTGTGCTCATCTTGATACGAGCCGCCAGCTCCCATCAGATCAACGTATTGCGAGTCGCTGAGTGTGGATCCACCGGCTCCGATCGCCGCATTCAGGATGGTGACAATCGAGCGATGGAGGCGCTTGAGCTGACGGGCATCGAGGCCCGATGCCATTCGATCGGGCCGAAGACGGGCGTCATGCAAAATCTCGTCGGCGTAGATATTGCCGACACCGGCAATCACGTGCTGATCGAGCAGCAGCGGTTTTAGCGCTCTCTTCGAGGGTCCGATCGCTAGGCGCAGTTCTGACAACTCGAACGGTTCGGCGATCGGATCGACACCGAGCCGCGTGAGTTCGGGAAGTTCGACGTCGACGTGGTCCGGATCGAAGACGACGACTTCGCCAAACGTTCTTGGGTCCACGAACCAGGCTTCGTTCCCGTCGTCCAGATGCATCACGACGTGCGTATGAGCAGGACGCTCGGCTCCCTTCGCCGCGAGCAGCACCTGGCCACTCATTCTCAGGTGAATCATCATCGAGTCACCGGAATCGAGCGGGAGAAGCAGGTACTTACCGCGCCGATCCACTCGTTCGACGACCGTGTCGGTGAGACCTGCGATCAATTCAGCTCGGGAGGTTCGGCGAACGACGCGTTCACGTCCGACTTCGACATCAACGATTCTCCTACCGGCAAGATGACGTTGCAGTCCTCGTCGAACAGTCTCGACTTCTGGGAGTTCAGGCACCGGCTAGTGCCGCCGGCTCGCCATGAGAACAGTTATCACGACGAGACTCATGAGGACAGCGCAAGACAGGCCTGCGTGGCCGCTCCCTGCTCGGCTGCCTTCTTCGATCGACCCTCACCTTCGCCGAGTACCTCGCCATCGATCAGCGCCAGCGCACGAAACGACTTCGCATGGTCCGGTCCGGTTGATGACACCTGGTACACCGGCACGCTGCGGCCGGACCGCGCACTCAACTCCTGCAGCCGAGTCTTGTAGTCGAGCTGGCTCAGCGCACCGAACGTGTCGGGTATTCGCGGTTCGATCAACCGCTCGACCATCTGGTAAGCGGCGTCTGCTCCACCGTCGAGATAGACGGCTCCGAGTACAGCTTCGAATGCGTCGGACAGAATTGATGCCTTGTCAGCACCATCAGCTGCTGCTTCCCCTCGTCCGAGGAGAATGTGGTGGCCGAGATCTATCTCACGCGCCACCTCAGCGAGCGCTGTTGCGTTGACCACGCTCTTGCGGAGGTCGGTCAAATGTCCTTCCGGCAACTCGTCGAAGCGTTGATACACGATGTCAGCAACTGCCCATCCGAGCACTGCATCGCCGAGGAATTCGAGCCGCTCGTTACTTTCGGCTCCGGAATTTTCCGAGCACCACGATCGATGAGCAAGGGCCCGCCGCAACAGGCCGCCGTCGGTGAACGAGTAGCCGATAGTTGCCGCTATGCCGTCCAGCTCATCAGAATCGAGCTGCATCCGGTATTCAGTCCGCCTTGGAGCGGTCGTAAACGTAGTCGACCGCGTCGCGCACGGTCTTCAGATCTTCGAGATCTTCGTCGTCGATACGGAACCCGACGGCCCGTTCGCTCAACTCCTCTTCCAATCCGTCGACCAACTCGATCAACGCGAGCGAGTCGGCGTCGAGGTCGTCAACGAATGATTGACCTTCGCTGATGGTCGACGGCTCGATTTCGAGAATGTCGGCGAGTCGGTCGCGGACGATCTCAAATATCTCGCCGCGGCCGATCGGTCCTTGTTCCACGTGGGTCTCTGCTGGCACGGTGCGAGAGTGTAGTTGCTCAGCGAACTCGATGACGGCCCGAGGCTGATGTATCCGGTGCGGGAAGCTCTCAGATCGCTGCTGCGGCAATAGCGTCGCTGATTTCCGCAACCATCTCTTGATCAACCATGGCCCGAGCCACATCGATGCCATTGACAATGGCAGTCGGGCTCGAGGAGCCGTGGGCAATGATGCACACACCATCGACGCCGAGGAGAGTCGCTCCTCCGTAGGTGTCAGGGCTCAGCGACTCATACAACGGCACAAGCGACGGCATCAACGCCTCGGCGTGTGGCTTGTAGTGATCCTCGGCAACAAAAGCGTCCATCAGTGCGCCAATGACCCTCTTCATCGCCCCTTCCAGGGTTTTCAGAACGACGTTGCCCGTAAATCCATCGGTCACGCATACATCGACGTTGTCGCTCATGACGTCGCGACCCTCGACGTTGCCGATGAAGTTCAGGCTGGGCGATGCCGCGAGCAACTCAAATGCTTCTTTCCGCAGCGTGTCACCCTTCCCAGGCTCCTCACCGATGTTCAGCAATCCGACCCGAGGCTTGTCCATTCCGAATCGATGCCGCGCGTAGACCGACCCCATGAGGCCGAACTGCACCAGCCACTCGGCTTGGACTTCGGCGTTGGCGCCGGCATCCAGCAGCACCGTCGGAGTGGATCCGGGGACCGGGATGGGGGTCGCGATTGCAGGACGTTTGACGCCCTTGATCCGACCCATCCGAAGAAGAGCGGCGGCCATGGTGGCGCCCGTATTGCCCGCTGAGATCATGGCGCTTGCTTGGCCATCGCGCACTGCCTCGGCGGCGCGTACGAGAGTGGAGTCTTTCTTGCGGCGAACACCCTGAGCTGGATCGTCGTGCATTCCGATCACCTCGGAAGCCTCGATCAACGCAAGCTGCCCACCGTCAGCCGTGTCTCGCCCGGCAAGATCGGAAGGGCCAACGAGAACGATTGGTACTCCGGCCGCGGCCGCCTCGTGAGATCCGGCAAGTATTGGCCCTGGAGCATCGTCGCCGCCCATTGCATCGACGGCGACTGGAAGCATTTCCAAGGTTTATTCCGGATCAGCCGACGTCGACGACGACGCGGTCTTTGTACCAGCCACATGACGGGCAGACCGTGTGTGGAACCTTGGCGTTGCCACAACGGGGACAGAGGCTGCGGGCGGGAGCGTTGAGCTGCCACGCGCTCGCACGGCGGCTACGCGTTTTCGACTTAGATGTTTTCTTCTTGGGAACGGCCATCGTTCGCTTTCCTCGTTGGTGGACTCTCGGCCGGTGTTGCTACCGGCTGATGGTCGGCGATGTTGCGGGTTTGCCAGATGGCGCACCCATGCCTCAAGGGCTGCATCACGTTATCGGCGGCATCCGCCAATGCCATCGGTCGACGTGACGATCAGAGCTGATAGTTCAGACCTGACGATTCAATCGTCGAGGACCAGGCCGTCGAGGGCCGACCATCGATTGTCGGTCACGGTTGTGTCACAGGAACACTCTGCTTCGTTGCGATCAATCCCACACGCTGGGCACAGCCCGGCGCACTCGTCTCGGCAAACACGCTCCAGATCAAGTTCGAGCAAGATCGCTTCACGAACCATCGAGGACAAGTCGAGTTGGCTCGCCTCGAGCAGAAATGCATCGGGATCTACAACTTCACGCTGATAGAGCTCAACGATCTCGGCAACTGCGATACCCGAAATGTTGGCCAGGCACCGTCGGCACTCAGTCGACCACGGGGCGCTGACAGTACCGGTGACTCTGATGCCGTCGTTCAGTGCCTCCAAACTCAGATCGACATCGACATCACCGCTCAGACGTTCGTGATCGACACCGAGCGGTTCGGCCTCAAACGCGAGGGTGAGCTCTTGTGTCGCGCCGGGCTGGCGCAGCAGCTCAACGGCATTGACGCGAAGCGGCCGCAATGGATCAGACATGGACTTGACGCTACCGCGGCACACTCGAGCCGCTCGCGAGTCAGTGATCTTGATCGAAGAAGCCCATGTTCGGGTCTTCTTCCTCGACGATGTCGACATCGTCTGGCGCTTCACCGATCGACAACCGTCGACGGCCCGCCCCGACCGTCTTCTGAAGCTTGTCGAGGAGGATTTCGAACGAACCGAGCCGTTGATCGAGGAAGTCTTCAGTCTCGTGCTTCAACCGCCGGGAGTCGGCTTCGGACGTTTCCATGACCTGGCGGGCGCGCTGCTCGGCAGCTCGGACCACTTCGGTGCGTTGCACCATACGTTCTGCCCTGACGCGCGCTGCTTCGAGCAGCTCGTCGGCCTCGCGACGCGTTTTGGCTACGAAATCCTGACGTTCCTTGAGCATCCACCGTGCTTGGCGGAGTTCGTCGGGTAGGCGATGCAGGGACTCTTCGAGCAGTTCGATGATTTCGTCGCGGTCGATGCGAGGTGAAGATGACAGCGGCATAGTCGGCGCTGTTGCGACGATATCGATGGCACGCCGCAGGAGAGTCTCCGCATCGCCCACATACCCGCCCGGTGAGGACGGCTCAGGGTACTCGTCGTCGATTTCTGCGTATTCGTCGTGTTGATCGCTATCGAGGTCGTCGTAGCTCATGAATGACTCACTTCTGATCGCCGTTGAACCTTTGGCGGAGTGCACCGGCGATTGGTACCGGCACGAGGTGATTGATATCTCCACCGTACTTCGCGATTTCGCGCACGAAGCGGCTGCTTATGTAGCCCAGATCAGGGCCGCATGGAAGATACACGGTACGAATGCCGGTTACCGCGTAGTTGTTGTGAGCCATCTGCTGTTCGATCTCGAAATCTCCGGCTGTTCGCAGACCCTTGACTATAAAATCAGCTCCCGCCCGGTCGGCCGCCTGAACCGCGAGGCCGGTATGCGGCTCAACTGTCACATGGTCGAGGTGGGCCAACGCCGACTCGGCCATTTCGACTCGTTCGTCGACTGTGAAGAGGCCAGATGGCTTTGCCAAATTGTGCATTACTGCGACAACGACCGACCCAAAGAGTTCGTGAGCCTGCTCGATGACGTCGATGTGCCCGAAGTGGATCGGGTCGAAGCTGCCCGGGTAGAGCGCTCGCAGCAGTGTTCCGTCGGTCGTCATTGGATCCTGAATCCTAGCTGTCGGCTGGGGAGGTGGGCTGTTCGTCAGGCACGATGCGTTCGAGGAATGTCACACGCGTTCGCCCGTACTTCCTGGTTCGGATGGTCGCCCAGCCATCTGGAGCTTCAATTTCAGCGCCGGACTCGGCGACGACGAGACCAGCACGCAGGGCACCAAGCAACCTGTCCCACCCATCGAAGTCGTACGGCGGGTCAGCGAACACGATGTCGACATCGAGTCGGCCTGCAACAGAATTGGCATCGGCGGCCAGCACCTTGACTCGGGAGTTCAGGTCCAGCGAGTCGATGTTCTCCTCGAGCGCCCGCAATGCCCGCCGGTCACGCTCGACGAACACGCAGTGCTCGGCACCACGGGACAACGCCTCGATACCGATGGAACCGCTCCCTGCGAATAGATCGGCAACCAGTGCATCTTCGAGAACGCCGGCGCTTCCGAGCGAGTTGAAGATCGCCTCACGAACTCGATCGGTGGTTGGTCTCGTCGATGTTCCATCCGGCGCCACAAGCCGCCGCCCCCCGAGTTCACCTGCAACGACACGCATCTGGCGAAGGATACGGGGTGGATTCAGCAGGTCGTGACAAGCCGCGCTCGAGTGGCAGAATATGGGTGTGCTGGTACCGATGCCTCAAATCACTTGTATCGATTGCGGAGGCCGCTGCTTTTTGTTGACGCACCCGCCCGAGGACGGAATCTGGGAACCGGGTGATTTTGTCGCCTATCGATGTGAGGACTGTCTCGACCGATGGGATCTGGTGATCTCCGAAGACGATGACGACAGCGTCGCGCGGGGTAACTGACCTCACCTGCAACGCTCCACCGCCCGCGAGGCTCAACTCTTGGAGAGGAACTCTTCGTCGCTTTCGCTGAAGATCAACTGGAGTTCGTCGCCCAGGTCAAGATGACCCGCGAGATCGGGATCCGAATCGACAATCTCGAACGCCGCCTGCCGTGCCAACTCGACCAGCTTGCGATCTCGGCGGAGCGAAGCCAATTTCAGATCGCTGCGTCCCTTCTGCGATGTCGACATCAGCGTGCCCTCACCGCGCAGGTCGAGATCAACTTCAGCGAGCTCGAAGCCATCCGTCGTAGCTACCAACGCCTCGATTCGCGTGTTTCCATCTCCATCCTCGTGCTGCTGAGTCACGAGCCAGCACGTCGACTCGTGTTCTCCGCGACCGACACGCCCCCGGAGTTGGTGGAGCTGGGCGATGCCGAAGCGATCGGCATCGAGGATCACCATCACAGTCGCATTCGGCACATCGACGCCGACCTCGATGACGGTTGTTGCTACGAGAACGTCAAGATCACCTGACCTGAACGACTCCATCGTGGCCTCCTTGTCCGACGCTGAAAGCCTGCCGTGCAGAAGGCCGAGACGAAGACCCGAGA
Organism: Actinomycetota bacterium; assembly: GCA_015767405.1. Lineage (GTDB taxonomy): Bacteria > Actinomycetota > Acidimicrobiia > Acidimicrobiales > Ilumatobacteraceae > Sva-07. The sequence goes on along the minus strand of JADWMG010000011.1, from coordinate 18,026 downwards.
GTTCGTCGTGGGCCAGCCGCTCCAGGGTTTCCTCAGCGGAGGCAACCTCGAGCTTCTCGCTCTCACCGATGAGCGGACAAACGACATAGGCCTGACGACCCTCGCTCGCCTGGTCGCGAACCTCGGCCCACACACCAGTTTCCATCAGCGGCCCATTGGCCCAATGCGTCTTGATCGGCGTTCTCCCGGGTGGCAACTCATCAAGCACGCTGACGTCGAGGTCGCCGTACACGGTCATTGCCGCGGTTCGTGGGATCGGCGTCGCGGTCATCACCAACATGTCTGGCACCGCACTATCGACGGTCTTGGCCCGCAGCGCAGCACGCTGCTCGACCCCGAATCGGTGTTGTTCATCTACAACAACGGCTCCGAGGCTCGAGAAATCAACGGCCTCCTGGATCAGAGCGTGCGTTCCGATGACGATGTCGACGGAACCATCGCCCAACCCAAGGAGTACCTCCTTGCGGTCGGCACCGGTAACCCGGTTGGTGAGCAACTCGATGCGCAGTGGGCGATCTCCAAACAGATTCCCGGAGTCCGGGACACTCACGTCGGCCAGCAGAGCCCTCACCCCGGTCGCGTGCTGCTCGGCAAGGACTTCGGTCGGAGCCATCAGTGCCGCCTGGTTGCTGCTCTGAACCGCGGCGAGCATCGTGGCGACTGCGACGATTGTCTTGCCAGATCCGACGTCACCCTGCAACAAACGGTGCATCGGGTGCGGAGCCGCGAGGTCAGTGTTGATCTCCTCGATGACGCGCTCCTGTGCCCCCGTCAGTGGGAACGGCAAGGCTTCATAGAAACGTCGTACCAGGTCGCCGTCAACCGAGTGGCCGAAGCCGCGCTCGTCGCGCTCCATCTTCCGCTTGCGCAGTACCAGGACGAGTTGCACCCTGAGCAATTCGTCGAAGGCGAGGCGCCGACGCGCGTTTTCCTTGTCTTTGATGCTCTCGGGGAGGTGAATGTTCGTGAACGCGTCATAGCGACTCATCAATCCGAGGCGCTGCAGAACTGACGACGGCACCGAGTCGGTGATTCCACGTTCGCGGCATCTGCGTAACGTCTCTTCGATCCACCCGGCCATCTCCCATGTGTTGATTTGCGCCTTTTCGCTCTGCGGGTAGATGGGAACGATCCGACCGGTGCGATCACCGATGAGGTCGACGACGGGGTTCGACATCTGGAGGCCGCCGCGGTAGATGTCTGCCTTGCCGAAGAGTGCGATCTGCAGGCCAACACGAAGCTGGCGTTCGCGCCAGGGTTGATTGAAGAAGACGAGATCCATTCGGCCGGATCCGTCTCCGACATTCACGTTGACCATGGTGCGCCGATTGCGGGTCATCCTTTTCGAAACTGACCGAACTGTGACGAGAACGAGCGCTTCCTCGCCGGGTACGAGGTCGGCCAGACGAGCCTCGTTTGTTCTGTCGACCCAACGTCGTGGGTAGGTAGTCAAGAGATCGAGCAGATTGCTGACATCGATCGCGGCCAGTGAGGCCTGCTTCTTCTCTCCGACGCCCTTTAACCGAGCGACGTCGATGTCGGCCAGATCACGAAGCGTGAGTGCGGTCACTCGACTCCAAAGAGATACGGGTAGAGGGGCTGGTCGCCGTGCTGAACCTCGGTCGCTACGGCACCACGGTTGTCTTGAAGCCACCCCTCGATCGCCGCTGTCGTGTCAGGATCAGCCTCCTCGCCAGTGATGACGCTCACCAGTTCGGCTGAGTCGCCAACGATCGCTTCGAGCAGTCCGAACGCCGCTGTCGTGGCCGTGGATCCGATCGACGCGATGCCGTCACCGCGCACGATTCCGATCCAGTCCCCTTTTGTAATGTTGCCTACGTCGGTGCTGGTGTCTCGGATCGCCTGTGTGATCTCACCGGTCACCACCGATGCCGACGCGGCGGACATCTCCACGGCGTTCTCGTCGGCCTGAGCCTCAGGGTCGTAAACCACGAGCGCGGCGAGCGCCTCGGGCATCGATCGGGTCGGCACAACGACGACGGTCTTGTCGCTCAGCGCATTCACTTGCTCGGCCACCGGAATGATGTTTTTGTTGTTCGGGAGAATCACGACGTGGTCCGCGTTCACGTGGGCAACAGTGTCGAGCAGTTCCGCTGTTGATGGATTCATCGTTTGACCGCCTGTTACAACGCCCTGGACGCCCAGCTGAGCAAACAGTTCGACGAGCCCGTCACCACTACACACGGCGACCACCGCCGTTGTTACCGGAGGCAGGCCGGCCCCGGCGCGGGTTTCCAATGCGTTCGAACCGCCAGTGAGCTCGGCCTCGCGCTTGGCGTGCTCTTCGTCGACCTCCTCGAATAGATCACTGACGCGGATCTGTTTCGGACGACCTTCGAGGCCGAGCGCAACTTCGATGGCCGCGCCGATGTCGTTCGTATGCACGTGACAGTTCCAGAGTCCGTCGCCACCAACGACCACGATCGAATCACCGATCGCGCCCCAACCGTTCTTGAAGTCGCCGATTCGCTCATCGGCGAGTTCCAGGAAGTACATGACTTCATATCGCTGCTCGCTGACGTCGAGCGCACCAACGACATCGGAGGTGCGATTCGCGACCGCGTCAAAAGCTGCCCCGACTGCACCCTGGGTACCGTCGTCAGGTTCAGCTTCGGGAAGCGGGTCACCCGCAACGACATACATGGCAGAGTCGAGCATCAGTAGGAATCCGGCGCCGCCTGCGTCGACCACACCGGCGTCTTTCAGCACCGGGAGAAGTTCCGGGGTGTTTGCAAGCGAAAGATGTCCGGCGTCACGTGCTGCTCGAACGACCTCGACGAGCGAGCCTCCTTCGTCGGCGGCGTCCCGGGCCGCCTCGGCGCTTTCACGACAGACCGTGAGGATCGTGCCCTCCACTGGCTTCAGCACCGCCTGATAGGCCCCAGCTGCCGCTTCTTGAAGAGCGTCGGCGTACAGGGCCCCCTGGATGTCGCCGCGCCCCTTGAGCGTGGCTGTGAAACCGCGCAATATTTGGCTGAGGATGACGCCGCTGTTCCCGCGGGCGCCCATCAATGACCCGTGGCTGATGGCATCACAGGTGGCGTCTAGGTCATCGGCGGCAACAGTCTCCATCTCCGCGACGACCGCATCAAGCGTGCGCGCCATGTTCGTTCCGGTGTCACCATCAGGCACGGGGTAAACGTTCAGTCGGTTGAGCGCGTCGGAATGCACCCGCACGGTGTCGCGAAAGGTACGGACAGTGTCACGTAGGGCTTCGGTGTTCAACCGTTCGAGAGTCGGCACGACGAAGCATCCTAGGAGCGCAGCGGCCACCCGCCGCACGCCAGTCTTCGTTGACCCTCGAAACCGCCGTTGAGCGCGGCGTGGGGTCCGGCGATTGCAGTTGGTAGCATTCCATGGCTGTCTCAGCGAGCCTTGCGCTCGTTTGAGCAAAGACGGGGCCGATCCTCGGCCCTTACAACGTGATCGAGCCGGGTTCTCCCGGCACCGCTGCAGGAGAATCCAATGGCATCGAAATGTGAAGTGTGTGGCAAAGGCCCGTCGTGGGGCATGTCTGTGTCGCACTCGCATCGTCGTACAAAGCGTCGCTGGAATCCCAACATTCAGCGTGTCCGGGCCAAGGTCAACGGCTCGATGAAACGTATGAACGTCTGCACCGGCTGCATCAAGTCGGGCAAAGTCGTCAAGGCCGGCTGAGGTCACAGCCTTCGATCATGCAGGGTGTCATCAAGGCGTACGATCCCTCGACAGGCGACGGACTTATCATGTCCGATACCGACCTGAACGACTACGAGATGGCAGTAGATGCGCTCGAAGGCTCTATTTTCCGCATGCTGCGCCCTGGCCAGCGTGTGATCTTCGATCTCGATGACGACGGCCGAGCAACTCGGCTCCGCCTCGGCTCTGAGGTCGACATGCACACGCCCGAGGTGTAGCGCTCCGTCAGACCGCTTCGATTGCGGCTGGCGCCACCATCACCAGGCCAAATCAGGCTAGGAACGACACGCAGTTTTTCTGTTCTGACCTCTTCGCGCCGTACGCTTTACAGTGAGGATCAGTACCTACGAAGCAATCCTCATACCCCCTGAATGCAACCCAGTACTCAACGAGGAGCCACCGGATGAGCGGAACCACTACCAACCAACGTCTGAAAGACTGGGTTGTCGAATGGGCAGCAGTCATGCAGCCGGCAGACATCTACTGGTGCGACGGGAGTGAGGACGAGTACGAACGTCTCGCCCAAGAACTCGTTGACTCAGGCACCTTCACGAAACTCGACGACGCCAAGAGGCCAAACAGCTATTGGGCGCATTCTGACCCGGGCGACGTTGCTCGCGTCGAAGATCGCACCTTCATCTGCGCGGCCACCGAAGAAGAAGCCGGCCCCAACAACAATTGGCGCGAGCCCAGCGAGATGCGCGCCGACATGATCAAGCTCTATACCGGCTGCATGAAGGGCCGCACGATGTATGTCGTGCCATTTTCGATGGGTCCGCTCGGTTCACCGATCGCGCATATCGGTGTTCAGCTCACAGACTCTGCCTACGTCGCCGCCTCGATGCGCATCATGACCCGTATGGGGCAGGCCACCCTCGACGTGCTCGGCGACAACGATTGGGTTCCATGCCTGCACTCGGTCGGCGCCCCACTCAATGGTGAGCCTGACGTTCCGTGGCCCTGTGACGCCGAGAACAAGTACATCGTGCACTTCCCCGACACGCGCGAGATCTGGTCATACGGATCCGGCTACGGCGGCAATGCTTTGCTCGGCAAGAAGTGCTTCGCACTGCGTATCGCTTCGGTGATGGCGCGCGACAACGGCTGGCTCGCCGAGCACATGTTGATCCTCAAGCTCACAAATCCTGAGGGCGAGTTCAAGTACATCGCCGCAGCATTCCCCTCCGCATGTGGCAAGACCAATCTGGCCATGCTCGTACCCACAATCCCCGGGTGGACAGCCGAGACAGTCGGTGACGACATCTGTTGGATGAAGTTCGGTGACGATGGCCGCCTGTGGGCGATCAACCCCGAAGCCGGATTCTTCGGCGTTGCGCCGGGCACCGGTGACGACACCAACGCCAACGCGATGAAGACCCTGTGGGGCAACTGCATTTACACCAACACGGCGCTCACCGACGACGGCGATGTGTGGTGGGAGGGCATGTCTGATACTCCGCCGGCCCGGGCAACCGACTGGAAGGGCAACGCTTGGACTCCAGACGTTGAGACCCCTGCCGCCCATCCGAACGCCCGATTCACTGCACCTGCGTCTCAGTGCCCGTCGATTGCTCCCGAGTGGGAAGATCCGGCTGGCGTGCCGATTTCAGCGATCTTGTTCGGTGGCAGGCGCCGGACAACAGTGCCACTCGTCACCGAAGCGAACGATTGGGAGCACGGCGTGTTCCTCGGCTCGATCATGGCTTCGGAGACCACGGCGGCCCAGCAGGGCGCTGTCGGCAACCTGCGTTTCGATCCGATGGCGATGCTGCCGTTCTGCGGCTACAACTACGCGGACTACTTCGCCCATTGGCTCTCGATGGAAGGCAAGACAGATCCTGAGAAGCTCCCGAAGATTTTCTTCGTCAACTGGTTCCAGCGTGACGAAGACGGCCGCTTCCTGTGGCCCGGATTCGGCGAGAACAGCAGGGTGCTCAAGTGGGTATTCGAGAGGGTCGACGGCGACGGCGAAACGATCGATACCCCGATCGGCAAGTTGCCCACGAAGGGCAGCCTCGACGCCGACGGGCTCGAGATCGACGAAGCCGATCTCGACACGCTCCTGTCGGTCGACATCGACGGGTGGAAAGCTGCGATCCCCCAGATCCGCGAGCACTTTGCGGTGTACGGCGACAAGCTGCCCGACGCGCTGAATGCCGCTGTCGACACCCTCGAAGCCAACCTCAACGCCTCCTGACAGCACTCCTGGCAGAGGGCTTCCCCAGCCCACCCCAGTTTTGTGTCAGCACCTATCGGTGCGCCACCGGTTTGTGCTGACACAAATCTCGCTCAAGGATTTTGTGTCAGCGCATACGTGCACATCACCGGTATCTGCTGACACAAACCTGCGTCGGGCTGAGGGATCTGAGGGCGGGGCGCGAAAATGGCCGGGCCCTCAGGTCCGGCCATTTTCGTTTTCAGATGTTGTTGTGGGCTGTCAGGCCTCGACTGCGAGCACGCTGATCGTCTTACGACCCTTGCTCTGACCAAACTGAACCGATCCGTCGACGAGGCTGAACAGGGTGTCGTCCTTGCCCTTGCGGACGTTCTTGCCTGGGTGGAACTTGGTGCCGCGTTGGCGAACCAGAATCGTTCCGGCGGTGATCTCCGTGCCTCCGAACACCTTCACGCCGAGGCGCTGGGCATTGGAATCGCGACCGTTGCGGGTTGACCCGCCACCTTTAGTCTTTGACATGAGTGCTCTTCTCCTTCTGAAGGTCGAACAACGCCGACGCGTTCAGAGCTTCGGGTCAGACCGTGATCGAGGTGATCTCGACCACGTGGTAATTCTGACGATGGCCGTAGCGGCGATGGTTATTGGTGCGGCGTTTGAAGGTGTAGCCATTGATCTTCGGACCCTTGACCTGGCCGATGATCTTGCCGGTGACCGACGCGCTCTTCAGCTCGTCGGGCGTAGCGAGCACAGTGCCGCCATCGACCACCATGACGGGGGTCAGCGAGACATCGCTGCCCTCATCGGCGTCGAGTAGCTCCACGCGTACCTGCTGGCCTTCGGCCACCTTTTCCTGCTTGCCGCCTGAGGCGATTACTGCGTACATAGCGTTGCCCGATGCTAGCGGCGAAACAGGAGGCCTCAACCCTGTCGACGCCTTTCCCGAGTGACGTTGCTCACTCCGACTCGCCCGCCTTCACGATCGCCTCCGACTCTCTGGCGGCGCCAGCGAAGATCCCCTTGCTCATCAGCGACGTCTCAGACCTTCGACGTGCCCGATAAATGTTCGCTCGAGCCTGGTGAATTGCAGGATCGTCTGGCGCTGACCATCCGGCGAGATCGGCCAGATGGCATGCCAAACGATGATCTCCGGCCTCTGATAGTTCGGCGGCGCGGTCGCTCAGAACGCCCGCACCGCCAGCCAGGTCGGCCACCTCAGTGGCGAGTGCGGCGTCGGGCGCCGGTTTCAGGCGGCTCGGTGCACCATCCCACCAACCGCCGAACTGCCGCCAGATATTTCGCACGACGAATTCGGGCTCGTCGTAGAATGGTCGAAGGTAGGGCTTTTCGAGAACACCATCAGCCGGTTTGACGCTGTGAATGATCGTGTCGAGCACCTCTCCGGCATTCATCATCTCGACTACGTCATCCACCAATCCGTCCAGCGCATCGGCAATATCGGTCAGCACGCCGGCGATGCGATCACGGCCCTCGATCGGCAAGCCATGGGCGGGCAACAACAATTCCGGCTGCCGGGCAATCATCGCTCGAAGTGCGGCGGCCCACTCGATTGGATAGCGCTGCACTTTCTGTGGATTGCCCGCGTTCGGGAAGTTCCAGATCACGAAATCACCGGTGAACAGCCATTTCTGTTCGGGCATCCAGCCCCAGAGGTGATCGTCGGTTTCACCACGGGCGTGGTGCAGTTCGATGGTGCGATCGCCGACGACGATGGTGTCGTGATCGTCGACCACATGCGTGGGCCGACGAGTATCGATCGGTATGAACTCTCGATCGCCGTTTCCCATTCCTACATCACCGCGGACTCCCCCGAACTGCCGCGCGTTGATGAGGACGTTCCAGTCGTTCGTGTAGTAATAGCGGTCGAAACGGACGTCCACGTTGCGATGGCCGACGACCGACATCTCGCCATAGGCAGCCGCAAAATCGACACTCCCGCCGACGTGATCGGTGTGACCATGCGTATAGACAAGCTGCGTGACCGGCGTTGATCGCCACTCGCCAATCGCCTCGACGACCTGCGCTCCGAACATCGCATGCGAGGCGTCAAATGCCACCAAGCCATCTCCGCCGTCGAGCACAACACTGTGACTGAAACTCTCGACCATCGCGAGCCCATCCGCGACCTCGGAGAGAGTATGCGTGACGCGGTTTACCGGTTCATCAGCGACACCGGAGTCAATGATTCGGGTCGACAGGGCAAGTAGGTCAGCCATGGTGTGACCATACTTCCGCAACCAAGACCAAAAAATGCCTCAGATAATGCTCTCAGCGCATGAATCCAGGCACATTTCGGGTTCCACCTGCTGCCGCCGCACAATTCAGATGGCGCAGTTGTCGTCGAAGCCCTCTGCATGGAACTCGACCTTCAGCGACTTGGACAATTTGCCCTTGGCCACGACTCGCATCGAGTCAGCCATACCGACCAATCGCGGAGTAATGAGAATCTGAAAACGCTCGTGGCGCAGCTTGCGGTACGGTGCCAGATTTTTGCCTTTGACGTTGGTGTCGACCGACACCTCAGCGACTTTGCCTCAACCGGTAGGGCGGATGAAGTCGATCGACATCGTGCCGCCCTTCTTCTCCAGCACGCGGCTCGCTTCGTCGGTGATCTCGATCTTCATTACGCCCACCTTATTGAACCAAACGCAACGCCAGGGGTCAGGCCCCTGGCGTAATCATTCGAGGAGTTTGTAGTCGACCAGGACGCCTCGACCCTCGCAGTCGGGACATTGCTCGGAGAACTCGGTCAGAAGCCCTTCGCCGATTCTCTTCCGCGTCATCTCGACCAGGCCGAGCTCGGTGATGTCGAACACCTGCGATCTCGTTTTGTCACGCGCCAGCGCGTTGCGGAAGACCTCGACGACCTTTGCGCGGTTGTCACGGATCTCCATGTCGATGAAGTCGATCACGATGATTCCGCCAATGTCGCGCAATCGAAGTTGCTTGGCGATTTCCTCGGCGGCCTCCACGTTGTTGTGAAACACGGTCTCTTCCAAGTTCGACTTGCCCACGTTCTTGCCCGTGTTGACGTCGATCACAGTCAAAGCCTCGGTGTGTTCGATGATCAGCGAGCCGCCCGACGGGAGCCAGACTTTCCTGTCGAGAGCCTTGTGAACCTGTTCGTGAATATGTTGACGTTCGAAGAGCGACAACCCATTCTGTTCGACGTCGTAGTACTCGATTCGACTTGCAAGCTCGGGGTTGAATGCGGCGACATAGCTCTTGACCTCGTGATGTAGGCGCTCATCGTCGATGACCACCCCGCGGTAGTCGGCATTGAACTCCTCGCGAATCACCCTGACTGCAAGTTCGGGCTCACGGTAGAGAAGGGTCGGCTTCTGGATATTGGCGGCCTTCGCCGCTATCTCATTCCACTGGTCGAGCAAGATCGTCATGTCGGCGCGAAGTTCCTCTTCAGTTGCAGTCTCCGCAGCGGTCCGAACGATCAGGCCGTGCTCGTCAGGCTTCACACGATCGAGGATGCCGCGGAGCCGCTTGCGTACGTTGTCAGTCAGACGCTTTGAGATTCCGTAGGTCTTCGAGTTGGGGATCAGAACCACAAATCTGCCCGGGAGCGACACTTCCTGGGTCAGCCGTGCCCCTTTGTGGCCGATTGGATTCTTGGTGACCTGGCAGATGATCAACTGCCTGTTCTTCAGAATGTCTTCGATGCGCGGATTCTTACCCTTGACGTCAACGTCGGCCGGGTCGTACTGGACGTCACCGCGATACAGCACGGCATTCTTCGGAGTCGCGATATCGACGAATGCTGCTTCCATCCCTGGCAACACGTTCTGGACTCTTCCGACGTAAATGTTTCCGTGAATCTGGCTGATGTCGTCAGCGGGCCGACTCACATAGTGCTCGATGAGACTCCGTCCCTCGAGCACACCAACTTGCGCCATTCCTGGGCGAACCTGGACGGCCATGAAGTAACGCCCGATCGGCTTTCCATTCCGTTCGCGACCACGCCGCTGTTCGAGCATGGCCTCGTCCATCTGAGTCGCGGGCTCACCACTCTTGCCGCGACCCCGACCCCGGCCACCACGACGACCCTTCTTGGACTGCCCGTTCGATGAACGGGATTTACTGCCACCATCGTCTGACTTGCCACGCCCGCCGGAGTCGGTCTCCCGAGCCCGCTGTTGGCCACCGTCACCACCACTTCCGCTACCACCGCTACCGCGGCGCCGACGACGCTTCTGGGCACTTGACCGCGAGCCGTCCTCGGAGTCACCTGATTGCGAATCGCCGTCGCTCGAGCGTACGGCCGGACCGGGCGGCGGTTCATTGGGAACGGGCATCGTGTCGCCGATCTTTGGCCTGCGCACGAGGGCCTTCTCACTGGCCTCTGCTGATGGACGTCCCTCGCTCAGTGGCTCGGGCATCTCAACATCGTTGCGGTCATCAGCGCCAGTTGGCCCAGCTTCGACGGACGACTCCTCAGCAACCGAGGCAGAAGGCCCGTCGCCGGACCCCGCGCCTCGCCTGCTTTGACCACCACGCGATCCGCGGCGCCGTTTCGCGCCGCCTCCCGACCCGCCAGAAGCGGTTCGAGCTGAGTTGTCCTCGCTGTCGGTTGGCTCGTCGGTGCTTTTGTCACCACCGGCTGAACTGTCGCTGCTTGCGGGGGACGTGCGCTGAGTTTGCTCAGCGGAACTGTCTGACGCCGCCTCGGTGGAATTGTCGGTTTCGGATTGATCCATGTTGGAGGGGTTCCCTTCTCGGGAGAACTACCAGTCGGCGGTTCTCCGCAACTCCAGCCGTGCGCGAATCGCGGCAGGCTCGGGTCGCTCTTGACCTTCGGGGTCGCCGGACGACGATCCCGTTCATGCGCTCAGACTTTCGTCGGGCGCGGTGACGACGCCTGGCAGCGAGAGAACCTCACGCCGTTCGCCATCATGATCTGTCCACTGGTGAGTGCGAAGCACACGAACGTCGACCGGGTCGATTCCGGGGAATGCTGCAAGCGCCAGTTCGGAAGGCCGCAGTGCACGGCCAACCGTATTCAGTTCCGCAACGAATCGAGTACCGGACGAGTCCGGGCCAAGGTTGCGAATGAGAGGTCGGACATCGTCGATTCGACGTTGTCCCTTTCGTTCGCGTTCAACGAGCAGTTCGTCGGCAGCGAGAATCTGTTTCGCGGCCGGCTCGAGTAATTCAGGCTCGATACCAGGGCCAGCCAATTCCCATGTTGTCGACGTGACTTCGGTTTGCAACGATCCGCGACTCGGATCGCGCTCTGCAATCACTTGAACGTCCATCCCGACCGGGAGGGCGTCCGAAATACCGTCGATGACAGTTGGGTCGTCGAGGTCGATTGAGACCCCGACAACAAGGTCGATATCGATGTACTCGGCCACAGATTCGGCTCCCGTTGGCAGCGCCATACCAAAACTCAGCTTGGGACGGGGGGTGAATCCTTCTGTGTAGGCCACTGGAAAGCTAACTCTACGCAGCGCACGCTCCCACAGACGAGCACCATCACGATGGCTGACGAATCTAACCTTTCCAAGTTTCGAGTATCGGAGGCGCAGCTTCACGAGAATCCACCGGCAGACCCGGCCAGCGGCACAGCTCCGTCGAGGGCTTTGACTGTCAGATGTACGGGCACCTCTGAGCCGCGGGCCAAATCCTGGCCAGTTCCCTGACTGCCACCAGCCGGCGCCACAGGCGATGCGACTACATGTTCGATGCCATATCCGGTGCAGACTCCGCAGTCGTAGCAGGGGGTCCAACGACAATCTTCGACCCCGCTCTCAGCCAAGGCCGCCTGCCAATCGTCCCAGAGGAAGTCGCTGTGCAAGCCCGCCGTGAGATGTGCCCACGGCAGCACCTCGTTGCTGTCGCGATGACGGTGCGCGTACCACTCGAGCGACAGGCCCTCCGCCGCGAAGGCATCGGTCCAGAGACGAAGGTCAAAGTGCTCACCCCACTCCTGGAACGTGCCACCGGCATGCCAGACACGCTCGATCACACGACCAACACGCCGGTCACCACGACTGGCAATCCCTTCGGCGGTGCTCGCTGCGGCGTCGTGCCATTTCAGATTGACCCCGTGCGCACGCCGAGTTGCGTCACGAAGGAGTTCGATCTTGCGGCGAAACTCGGCTTCGGTGTTCTGACCAAACCACTGAAACGGTGTGTGAGCCTTCGGAACAAACCCCCCAATGCTGATTGTGACCGATGCTCGGCTCGTGTACTTCTTGCCGATCCTGACGCAGTTCTTGGCAAGTTCAGCGATCGCCAGCGTGTCGGCATCAGTTTCCGTGGGGAGCCCGATGAGGAAGTACAGCTTCATCCGAGTCCACCCCTGTTCGAATGCCGACTCGACTGCGCCGTACAGATCTTCCTCGACAATCAACTTATTGATCACGGTTCGCAGTCTCCACGTACCGGCCTCGGGGGCGAAGGTCAGACCGGATCGACGACCCGAATTGACCTCCCCAGCCAAGCCGACGGTGAACGCGTCAACGCGCAGCGACGGCAGGTTGATCGTTGTTCCGCACCCGATGGCTGCTCCGTCTGGCCCGCGGGGCGCAGCGGCTTCCTGGTCAGCCAGCACGCCCCTCACCACCGGCTCGATCTCGCTGAAGTCGGCAGTCGACAGCGATGTGAGGCTGACTTCGCCGTATCCGGTTTGTCTCAAACCTTCAGCCACCATGGTGCGCACTTGTTCCGCCGGGCGTTCGCGCACGGGGCGCGTGATCATTCCGGCTTGGCAGAAGCGGCAGCCACGCGTGCATCCGCGAAACACCTCGACGCTCAACCGGTCGTGCACCACTTCGGTCAACGGCGCCAGCGGGCTTTTCGGATAGGGCCAATCTCCGAGATCGGCGACAGTTCGCTTGTCGACCGTTGACGGTATGTCAGAGTGCAATGGCTTCACGGCCAACAGTTGGCCACCGTCTGCTCGGTCGGCATATGTGACCTCGTACATCGAGGGCACATAGACCCCGGGCACTCGGGCTAAACGTCGGAGCAGGGCGCGACGGTCGCTTCTGCCCTTGGTGATCCAGGCATGCACAATCTCAGTGATTTCGCCGACCACTTCCTCACCCTCACCCAGCACGGCGACATCGATGAAGTCGGCGAGCGGCTCGGGATTGAACGCGGCATGACCGCCCATGATGACGAATGGATCGTTGTCGTCACGATCGCAGGATCGCACCGGGGCTCCAGCCAGGTCGATCATGTTCAACACGTTCGTATAGACAAGCTCCGCCGAAAGGTTGAACGCCAAGATGTCGAAATCGGCTGCCGAGCGATGTGTGTCAACCGAGAAGAGCGGCAAACCGGTACGTCGCAGCTCGGATTCGAGGTCAGGCCACGGAGCATACGTCCGTTCGGCGACTGCGTCGGAACGTTCGTTGAGGATCTCGTACAAGATCTGGAGGCCCTGATTTGGCAGCCCCACTTCGTACGTATCGGGATAGGCCAGCAGCCACGCGACTTTGCCTCCGCCGTGCTCTGGCCAAACCATGCCATCTTCGCAGCCGATGTACCGCGCCGGCTTCTGAACCCTGGGAAGGAGCGGCTCGATCTGCGGCCAAAGCGACGACATGACCCACCGAATTCTACTCACTCCCCTGTTCTCAACGTTTGTAGGAATTTTTTGGGCCTCAGCGACCAAATAATTACCTACAAACGAAAACTGGCGGCCGGATTGCGGTCAGCGCATTCGGCGCATGTGGACACTCTGGACGAGGCCAAACATGGCGAAGTAGACAATGAGTCCGGATCCACCGTAAGAAATGAAGGGCAGCGGCAAACCGGTGACGGGCATGATCTGCAGTGTCATCGCGACGTTCTGAAATGTCTGCCACAACAACATCGAGAACACGCCGGCACAGAGATACAGCCCAAGCAAATCACGCGCTAGATGAGCTATCCGCCAGATACGCACGAGCGCAATCGCGATCAGACCGAGCACAACAGATGCGCCTACGAGCCCGAACTGTTCCCCAATCGCCGCAAACGGGAAGTCAGCCCACATCACAGGGATGTCTCGTCCGTTCGTAAGCGGCCCTTCCAACCAGCCCTTACCCCAGATGCCACCGGTTCCGATCGCACGCATTGCGTTTTCGGCCTGGTACAGGTCGTCACCACTTGCCGCGTCCGGGTTGATCAGCGCCCGGATGCGCGCTGCTTGGTAGCTGTTGACCAGACGGCCGACGAATGCAGCCATCACCGTTGCAATCGAAAGGAACGTGATGAGCGCGATGTATCGGGCTTTGGCCCCCGCGACCAAGAGAACGCCCATCGCCATAGAGACCAGAACCGAGGCTGAGCCGAGGTCGGGCTGGATGATGACGAGAACTGCGGGCGCCCCGACGATCATCAACCCGCCGAGGAATCGCGCATAGGTCACCTCTTCGCTGCGTTCCTCAGAGAGGTACGCGGCGAGCATCAGCAGCGTTGTGAACTTGGCTAGTTCCGCCGGCTGGAAGTTGAACGGACCCAGATCGAAGGAGATCTTGTCTTCGCCAGCAGCAACGCCGAGCAGGAACAGCAACGTGAGCAGTACGAGCGTCACTCCATACAGAAATGCAGCTCGATCTTTCCACCACTCGTAATCGAACGCCATCACGATGAACATCACGACAACCGCGATGATCGCGAACACCACTTGGCGGGTGGCAAACGCATATGGGTCATCGCTGATGCGTGTCCGCGAAGCAGAGAACACTACGAAGAAGCCCATCGCGGTCAGGACGAACTGAACCGACATGAGTACCCAGTCAATGTTGCGGCTGGGGTCCGCAGGGCTCGCCCGGATGTTGCCCAGGCCGGAGTCGGCCTTACGCGAGAGGAACGACGTGGCCAACGTTCAGCTACTCCGTTGTTCTCACGTTGGAGAATCGCCCGTCATAACACGATGTGTCGGCAAGTCGCTTCGGCCCGGCTGCGACCTCTGACTCTGCGTCGAGCGGATCGGAGAGAACAACTGGATCGGTCGGTGCAATGCCCGACAACTGGAGGAACATGCACTTCACGACTGGCCCTGCACCCTGGGAACCGTAGCCACTCTTCTCGAGGTAGGCCGTCACCGTGTACGGCCGCGCCGGGTCACGGCTGTATGCGGCAAAAGCCGAAGAGTCATTCCATGGATAGTTGCCGGCGCCCTGCGCAGTACCTGTCTTGCCGGCAACTGGAATTGCACTACGCGGGTAGAAGTAGAACAACTTCTCGCCTGTCGTCGAGTGGTAGAAGTCGCTCGTAGTGCCAGGGCCCTGGATCACACGTCGGAGACCTTCACTGATCTCGGTGTGAATCGCCTGTGGCATCGAGATCTGACGGACAACCTCACCGTCGATGTTTGGCTCCACTGCGAGCCGTGCCTGCGAGATGTCAGCAAATCCTGGCTCGAGCGCATCGGGGACACCCGGTTCGTAGATCGCCTTGATGATTTCAGGCTTCATCACGAAGCCGTGGTTCGCGATCGTCGAATAACCAACGGCGAGTTGAAGCGGTGAGGCTGAGAGCAGACCCTGGCCGATAGCCAACTGCACGTTGTCGCCCGTGTAGTAACCAGCGCCTTCCGCTTCGCTGATGACGCCGAGCTCTGCGTATTCCGCCTTCAATTCGGCGTCAGGCACGGTGCCATCGAACTCGAAGGGCAGGTCGATGCCCGTGTCGGCTCCGAAGCCGAACAGCCGTACCTGTTCCTGAAGGACGGGCTGGTAATCGTTCTCGGTCATCAAGAGCTCGCCGACACGGTAAAAGAACGCATCGCTCGACACGGCAAGAGCCGTCTCGACGTCGACCGCGCCGTACACGCAGGATCGCCCGGTACCGCTACATGTCGCGTTCTTGTAGACGCAGCGGACCAGTCCGGCGTCGCATTGATCATCCGGAACCGAGGTCATCCTGTAGTTGCCCTGATCGACGTAGTAGTCGTTGACGCTCAACAAGCCGGTGTTGAGAGCCGCGTACGCGGTGAAGGGCTTGAAGGTCGAACCGAGGTTGTAGCGGCCCTGGATCGCACGATTGACGAGAATTGATTCGTCAGGGTCGATCGGCTCGCCGAATTCATCGACGGACGGGAAGATCTCCTCGAACTTGCCTCCGCTGAGGTCTGACTCGAACCAACGATTGTCAAACGTCGGGTAACTCGCAAGCGCGATGACGTGGCCATTGTCGTGGTTCTGGACGACAACAGCGCCAGCCGGCGCCTTGAATGGGACTTGCCTCGGGTAGTCGGGGAACACCAACGTCTGGAACTTGGTCTCCGGGTCCAAAGGGTTGGTCGAGTACTCGAGACTGCGGCGCCTGAGCTGTGTTTCGAGTGCCTGCTCAGCGTATTGCTGCTGATCGAGGTCGATCGTGAGCTGCACATCGTTGCCGTTGATCGGAGGGGTCAGCGACACCTCTCGAACGATCCGGCTCGCGTTGTCGACCTCGTATGTAACCGAGCCCCAGTTGCCGTGAAGCTCTTCCTCCATGCTCAATTCAATACCGAACTGCCCGACCCTCTCGTTCAGGTAGTACCCGGCATCTTGGTAGACATCCTTGGTCTCGGCCGTTATACGTCCCATGTAGCCGACAACGTGACTGGCCAGCGGCGCGTATGGATAGACCCGGCGCGACTCCTCGATGATTGTTACACCGGGAAGATCCTCGACTCGTTCTTTGAGCGCCGTCGCAGTTCGCTCGTCGATGTCTTCCGCGATCGGCATCGGCAGGAACGGACTGTAGACCTGGCTATCGAAGCGAGCCTCCATCTCCTCCACTGGGACATCCACCCATCCCGAGAGGCGCCTGAAGATCTCGGCACGGTCATCTGAGCGTCGAATGACCTGCCAGTCGACTGCAACGGTCAGCACACGTTCGTTGTCTGCAACGATCCGCCCGTCGGCGTCGAAGATCCGACCACGCTCGGGGAGCAGCGGCACGGTACGCAGCTTCGTGGTGTTGACCTTCTCCTGCAGCGCCTCTTGCTCGACTGTCTGCAAGAACCACAGGCGCGCCCCGACCAAGCCGAACAACAGTGTTGCGACCAGCGCGAGCACACCCAGCCGAGCCGTTCGTTTGTCAGCAGCCATGCTGTTGTACTCCTCGCCTGACCGCGTGCGTGTCAGCGCCTCGATTGGCTCTTTCGATCACCATGACCTACCAGTTTGCACATTACGAACGTGTAACGGGGCGCGGGCGACATGGTCAGACGACACACGTTGCTGAATCCGCCACGCGCCGCGCATCAGATTGTGGCTTCGCCGACGGGTTGTTTCCATTCCGCCTTCTTCATCCGTAGGCACCACCTGGCCAACGGGACCAACAACGGGCTCAGGATTGCGCCTGCTGCGGCATTGATTGCAACCACCATCGCAAGCCGGTCCTGGAAAGGGTCCGGTTCGCCGATGAAGGCCCTGATCGCCGGTATCGAAGCCACGCCAGCGGCTGTGCCGAGGGCAGTGAAGATCGACGCAAGCCACCAGTGCGGATCGGCAGCGATCAGGGCAAGAAGGCCGCCGACAATACCCGCAATAGTCATTGCTATCGCCGTGGAACCGAGCGGCGTACCTTCGGCCAGATCGAACATCGCTCCGAATATGAACCCGACGACAGCACCACGTTCGCTTCCGCCGGCCACTCCGGCAGCAGCGGTCATCATCATCATCACCTGGAGAATGACACCGTTTACCTGGATCTCGACGAAAATCGTTCGTTGGAGCGCTAGCAACAGAATGCCCAACGGAATCACGCGTATGAGTGGTCCTTGCACGAACGACGCGAACATCAGCTACTACTGCTCGACTTCGGACAGTGGCTTGTAGAGCACAACACGAACAAAGTTCAACCGTGACAAATCAGCGTTGAGTTCAACATCGAGCAACGGCCCGCCAGAACCGGGGCGGTCGGCGCGATTGGCGACTCGCCCAACAGGGATCCCAGTAGGCGCGAGACTCTCCAGGCCCCCTGCCGTTTCGACCAGATCCCCTTCTTGCAGCACTGCCAACGAGGGATTGTCTTGGAGGAATCGAATCTGCGGAAGAAGAAGTCTCCCACGCCCTTCGAGAGCTCCGAACTCTTTCTCCACGACTACCTCGGGGAGTGTGGTCGTGGTCGTACTCGTCGGCAAAGCGGAGGCCTCCAACAGAGTGTCCAGTTCCGCGGCACCGAGCACTTC
>JADWMG010000265.1 GCA_015767405.1 Actinomycetota bacterium | reverse complement strand
TGCGATGTGGCTGAGAAGGCCAAGCCGTGAGACAATGCTGGTCGGTCAGATGGCGAGCCTGTCTGGTCGTTGTCGGTTGCCGTAGCGAGGGAGGCATTTCATGGTTACTGAGCGAACACCGTACGCCGCACGCCTGGACGTCGATTATCCGGAGGAGCTCAATCGGCTGACGACGTTCTTCCGGCTGATCCTGGCAATCCCGATCGTCATCATCCTGTCGATAATCTCCGCGAGTGCGGATTCGACGTATATCGTCATCTCCGATGCCGGTGAAACAGTATCGAAGATCACCACGACGAGCGGCGGAATAGCCGGCGCGCTCTTTCTTGCGACACTGCTCATGATTCTGTTCCGTCAGCGGTATCCACGCTGGTGGTTCGACTTCGCCCGGGAATTCGCTCGATTCGCAACGCGGGTGGGTGCCTACATCGTGCTCCTCACTGACGAATACCCCTCGACCGAGGATGAGCAGGCCGTACACCTAGAGATCGATTATCCCGATGTCGAGCAGGACCTCAACCGGTGGTTGCCGCTCGTGAAGTGGTTCCTCGCGATCCCGCACTTCATCGTGCTGTTCTTCCTAGCGATCGTGGCGTTCTTCGCGGTGATCATCGCTTGGTTCGCCATTCTCTTCACCGGTCGGTACCCCCGAGGGCTATTCGACTACGTGGTCGGCGTGGGCCGTTGGGCACTGCGAGTGGAGGCATACGCCGTGCTGATGGTCACCGACCGCTACCCGCCATTCAGCCTCAGCTGAATGATCAACGGGAGGCGGCGACTTCCGGGCGGCCCTCTGCGGCCGTGGGAGTGAAACCCGTTGGTCCCATCTCGCCCCGCCGGTTCTCGGCTCTGAGCGGCAAGATCATGCCGCTCAGTCGCACCGGTCTCACGGAGCTTGCCCGCACATATCGGCGCATATGGGCGGCTGCCGAGGACTGGCACTGGTCGAGGGTTGACCGTGCAAGAGCACGCCGGGCGACACCGACCTTGGACAATGGGCCGGGGCCTTTGGGTGCACTGGTCGGACCCTACCGAGACGGCAACGGAGGCGCACCCGGCGGCCAGAACAAGGGGGGACAAATCCAGACCGCCGGGTGCATCTCGATAAACCCTACGCCGCCGACGTCAACGCACCCGCCGACTTGGCATGTTCCCCCCAATACAGCAGCCTGCGGGTGCGCTTGCCGCGATGCTACCGAGTCAGACCTCGACGCCCCAATCAACCGCACCCCGGTAACCGCCGCCCCGAAGAACCCGCCCATAACGGCACAAATGGGCGGCGCAGTCGAGGCGTGTGACACCAACCGCTTCATGCCCCTAGTTGTACTCGGCCAGGACGTTGGTGACGGTCCGAGAATGTGTCGGTGCGTTCGATACCCTCGTGTCTCCCCGTCAGTATCAACGGAACGAGCAGCCATGCAAGCCGAAACGACACCAACAACGGTGAAGCCAACACTGCGAGGATGGCAACACGCTGCCATATTCCCGATCGCTGTCGTTACCGGAGCGGCGCTGGTCGTCACAGCACCGACGGCGGCTGGTCGCATCAGCTCTGCGGTATTCGCAACGACCGCTGTATTGCTCTTCGGCGTAAGTGCCCTTCTTCACCGAGGCACATGGACACCCAACGTCGAGTCGCTACTACGACAAAGCGTTGCTCGGACGTGGCCTTCTCAGTGAGCGCGCTGGTCGTCACAGATGTCGTCATCGAGAGCCGCAGCGTCCATTTCAGCGTGCCAGATGTCACGATGAGAGACGGCCGGGGATCCAGCGCGTCGTCGAGCACAACTACCACCTGCGTGCGGCGACGAAGGCGGCAAATGAACCGTCCAGACATCACAGTGGCTTGCTGCACCGTGGAACGCCCTCTAGCCGCATTGTCGCTCAATATGGCGCCGAGTGGCCGCTCGACCCCGTCGGCGGGCTCGTTGCCGTCACATCCCGTGCCGATGACCAGCCCTTCCGGTACTCGCCACAACCCCACTCGACTATCCGGCCGCCCTACGGCATCCTAGGTACAGGCATGGAAGGCATCTACACGCAATATCCGACGGGTTTCTCTTGTGACGTCTGTGACGGCATCGCAGTCGTCGACGTCAACGATGGGGACAACTACCTGTGTGCTACACACGCGATCGAACCGATCATGGAGATCGACCTCACCGGAGGCGAGCCAACCGTCGCCATTGCGGACGCGCCGGCACCCGCGTCAAACGTCATCATGATCGGCGCACCGACAACAGCACCGGATGCGGTGATCGCTGACGCGGACGTGCAGCAGCTCCTCACGGACGTCGTTCTCGGCCTTCGTGCCATCCGACATCGCCTCGAATCGACACCAGTCTCATAGACAACCCGGACGGCGCATCCACTCCGCACTGCGGCTCAACCGGCTGTCGCCAGCAACGCCTCGAGTTGGGCGGCCTGATCTGCCGAGCCTCGAGAGTTCAATCGGTGGCAGTCGTTGAGGTCGGTTCGTCCACCAGGACGTAGAGTCCCACCGGATCTACAACGTTCTTGAGGCTTCGCATTCCGACGAAGGTCGCATCGAAGCCTTCCTTGTTCTTCAGGTTGTCGTGAACGGCTTTGGTGAATCCGATTTCGCCCGCGTTCACCTCAGATTGGATGCGGGAAGCGATGTTGACTCCATCGCCGTGTACGTCACCATCGGCAAGCACAACCTCGCCGAGGTGAATGCCGATCCTGACCTCGAACCGCCCGTCGCGGCTGACCGCGGATTGGATCTCCTGTGCGCACGTGACGGCGCTCGACACAGATTCGAAGCTGGCAAGGAGACCATCGCCAAGCTTCTTGAGGAGAGTTCCGCCATTGGCGGAGATTGCTGATGTGTGGATCTCGTTGTTGGCTTCGACGATCCTGAGCGTCGCCCCCTCGTCAGCTCCCATCAGCGCGGTGTAACCGACGATGTCGGAGAACATGATGGCTGCGAGGCGGCGAGCCGGTCCCGTCTGTGACGGGGTTCGGATCGCCTCGTCGAGGTAGTGACGCTTGCCGCGTTGAGCGTTGTGATACTCGTCGGGCGACAAGATGTTCTCGTCAAGTTCGAAGTCGGTTCGCAGGAGATTGTCGACGAACGCGTCGAGGCGAGCCCCGCCGTCCGCGGCAACCTCGCGGATGAAGTGGGTGTCGATGTTGATGCAGACAGCCCCGACGAGTCCGTAGTCGGCGCGGAAGATCGGGACCGTGGTGCACTTGAACTCCCTCGATCCGATGTTCAGTTCATAGTTGACCTTGTCGGTGCCCTGCTGGCGTCGGGTCTTCAGGTCGAGGACGAGGTTCGTTGCACCGCTCCCGACACGGCGTCCTGTGACCTCGCCGTTCTCGATAACGACGAGCGAACGTGAAGGGTTGACCAGATTGTGGAGGAGAATCTCGATTCCGGTATTCGGGAACGACCGTCCGAGCTGACGCACAATCCGCGCGTAGTTCTCGAGGAAGACGGTGTTGTCGTTCACCA
>JADWMG010000264.1 GCA_015767405.1 Actinomycetota bacterium | reverse complement strand
GGAGGCCGCTCGGCAGCCACGACTCTGTCGCCGAGTTTGCCCATCGTGGGCTGTGCGGCTTCTCGGTACAGCGGCAGGATGCAGCGACCCATCGTTTCGTCAAGGCCCACCGCGAGGTCCGCAGCGATGTCGTCGGGCATACCGAGACCGACGAACAGTGCAGAGCGTTCGTCAACTGTTCCGCCCGTCATTCCGGCTATCACCTGCTCTCCGATGTCGGGCGTCTGCCAGGCCTGGGCCATGTCGTGCCACTCGTAATCGCGGTGGATAATCCCCGCAATGTCAGTGGACCAGGTCCGGACGAGTCCGGGGTGGTTGGCAAGTAGGCCGTAAACATGACCGGCACCCCAGTCGTGCCCGACGAGATCGATGTCGCCGCCGATCGATTCGAGCTGGTCTGCGAGCCAGGAGGTGTACGCCGCCATCGATGGCTCGAATCCATCGGGTAGGGGTGCTCCGAATCCCGGTGGTGAGATAGCGATCGCCTCGCCGACATCGCGTTGTTCTAGAGCTCCGATCAGCGGCCGCCAGATTGCGTCGGTTTCTGGAACTCCGTGGACGAAGACGATCGTGCGAGGGGCTGCCATCAGGGCACTGTAACCATGCCCGGTTGGGCGGGTGAGGGGTTTGAAATCCCGACGAGGTAGCTTGCGATCGGCTGGAATTCCGGAGCCACACGCTGATCCACATGACGCCTACAGAGATCGAATCCCTGCTCGAGTGCACAGATCTCGACGCAATGGTCGAGTTCTTGGTGGGCGAGGTCGGATTGCGAATCGACACAATCTCTCCGGCGGATGACCCGGCTGAGATCGCCCTCAGCGGACCGGGGATTGCGGTTCGAGTGCGCAGGTCTGCACGGGATGTACCAGCTCACCTAATCGTCCGAGTTCCGCAAGAAGATGCCAACGCTCAGCCCCTGATCGCACCGAATGGCACGGTGGTCGAATTCGCCACAGACTCGTTGGCCGTCGTCGTGCCGCCGTCAGTGCCGAGCCTTTCGATCGTCAGGGCCGGCGACGAGTTCGGCGTTGGTCGTGCCGGAATGGGCTACCGCGACATCCTTCCCGACCGTTGGGGTGGCCGCTTCATCGCCTCGCACATACTCATCGCCGATGGCGGTGATGTTGCCGACTACGTGCACTTCCATCGGATCCGTTTCCAGATGATCTTCTGCGCAAGGGGCTGGGTCGACGTGGCATACGAAGACCAGGGCGAACCGATGCGGTTGAACGCCGGGGACTGCTTCCTCCAGCCGCCAGAAATCCGTCACCGTGTGCTGCGCAGTTCGCCGGGCCTCGAGGTGATCGAGGTCGGATGCCCAGCGGTGCACGACACCGTCGTTGAGCACTACATCAAACTTCCGACCGGCGTTGTCGACCCCGAGCGAGACTTCGGAGGCCAGCGGTTTGTTCATCACCTCAAGGCCGAAGCCGGGCGCACCGCGTACGACGTCGATGGATTGTTGTGGCGCGACACGGGTATCGGGCAGGCAACGGACGGCCTCGCCGGCGCGATCGTCATCGAGGCAAACGTACCGGGAGAGGACGTCTCTTCCGGTACGCCGGCCTGGCTCACGCATGACGGTGAGTTTGCATTCTGTGTGGTGCTCGACGGGTCAGCGACCCTCACGGTAGGCGCCGACACAGATACTCGACCCGGTCGTGTTTCATCCCGCGATGCCGTTGCATTCCCGGCTGGGACTCGTTGGGCATGGTCGGACTGGAGTGCCGATTTCGAGCTCCTCCAGGTGACTTTGCCGGCTGACGGAATACGTCGCGATTAGATGCCTGGTCGGCCCTCTGGATACCTTCGTGATTCGTTTGGGGGATGCCTGCTGAGTCCGATTGAATGGAGTCAGAAGGCGGGATTCCGCCATTACTACGAGGAGTTGCGATGACCAACGAACATCCGGCAACGGTGGCCGACAGCCTGCAGGTGCAGGGCGACCTGACGGAAAGTGAGATCGAACAGATCACTCAGCGGTGGTCCAAGCTCGACGCACGAATGCGGTCGTTCGACGCCGGCTCTGTCGACCTGCAATTGTTTGTGAAAGATCGCGATACGAAGAGCCAGCACGTGACGCTCGATGCCAAGATCGACGGCCATCCACCGTTGGTCGCCACGTCGTCGAGCAGTGACCTGGATCATGCACTCAATGAAGTGCGCGACGAACTGATTCGCCAGATAACCGACATGAAGACCCGCAGCGAGCCTCGCAACAACCGGCACCTGCGCGACACCACCCGCCGCTAAGGAGCACAGCGTATGGACTTTGAAATTTCGGAGAAGATGTCAACCATTCTCGAGATGGTCACGGCATTCATGGACGACGAGGTCATACCTCTCGAAGGCGAAATGCTCCATGGCGATCCCGCAACGCTGCAAGCTTTGGTCGGCGATGCCCAGGTGAAGGTTCGCCAGATGGACCTCTGGGCGCCCAACCATCCGGTCGAGTTCGGGGGCCTCGGGCTCGGGATGTTGGACCATGGGTTGCTGAGTGAGGCACTCGGACGCAGCCCGCTCGGACACGTCGTGTTTGGCACCCAGGCGCCTGATGCCGGCAATATCGAGATCCTTCACGCGCACGCCACAGAGGAACAAAGAGAGCGCTTCTTGCGGCCGCTCGTCGCGGGTGAGATTCGCAGCTGTTTCTCGATGACCGAGCCAGAAACGGCCGGCTCGAACCCCGTACTCTTGGCAACAACCGCGGTCAAAGATGGCGATGACTATGTGATCAATGGGCAGAAGTGGTTCACCAGTTCCGCTGACGGAGCCGATTTCGCGGTCTTGATGGCCGTCACCGACCCCGACGCTCCACCGCACCAGCGGGCGAGCATGATCCTCGTACCGACCGCGACCCCTGGCTTCAATCTTGTACGCAACGTGAGTGTGATGGGACACGAGGGTTCAGGCCACGCCAGCCACGGCGAGGTCATTTACCAGGATTGTCGTGTTCCGCAGTCCAACGTGCTTGGCCGTGAAGGTGCTGGCTTTGCAATTGCGCAGGAACGGTTGGGCCCAGGGCGCATCCATCACTGCATGAGGTGGTTGGGAATCGCCAGCCGGGCTTTCGACATGATGTGCGATCGGGCGAATGCGCGGGTGATCTCGCTCGATGGCGAGACATTGGCCGATCGTCAGGTTATTCAGCACTGGGTTGCAGAACTCGATGCCGAGATCCGTGGCGCCCGCCTGCAGACACTGCATGCCGCGTGGATGATCGACCAGCATGGGGCGAAGGAGGCCCGAGACGAGATCTCGGCAATCAAGTTCTCGGTTGCCAACACGATGCTCAAAGCCGTTGATACCTCGATTCAAGTTCATGGTGCCCTCGGCGTAACTGACGACACAGTTCTGTCGCACTGGTATCGCCACGAGCGCGCGGCGCGTATCTACGACGGCGCCGACGAGGTGCACAAGACTTCATTGGGTCGCAGGATTCTCCGCCGCCGCGCAACTGCCACGGCGTAGCCGCGTTCCT
>JADWMG010000073.1 GCA_015767405.1 Actinomycetota bacterium | reverse complement strand
TCGAGATCAACTGACGAACTTCCGGGACAAGTGCGGCTGCGTCATCGTGGCGACCGCACCCCGCTAGGCCATAGAGCCTTCCCGTCTGTGCGAGCGCCATCGCACGTTCATCGTTACCGCCAGTTTCGATACCGCGTTGTGCGAAATCCAATGCCTGTTCGAGTTCTCCGTTGAGGAGTGCCCAACTGGAGGCTTGGCCGTATATAAACCCGTCCGCGCAGCCTTCGGCCTCGCCGAGTTCGAGGGTAGAAGCAATCCAGTTGAGGAATTCGTGCCGCATCTGGGATTGTGCGCACGACATGAGTCCGCCGAGCAGGCTTGAGGCCCGACCAAAATCGTTGGTCGTGACTGCCCATTCGTGCGCGGCGCGAAAGTTGTCCCAGTCCATATCGGTAAGTTCGTCGGCTTCGAGCTGCCGCGGGCTGTTGAAGAGTTCCTCGATTCCTTCCGCGATGTCGCCGTAGTACGTGAGGTGCCGATCACGCACAGCTGATGTTTCGCCGCGGTCGTCGAGGCGTTCCTCTGCGTATTGGCGAAGTGTTTCCAAAAGGCGGTACCTGACGGTTGCGCCGTCTCGTTCGGCGATCACCATTGACTTGTCGACGAGTTCACCGATGAGATCGACAACGTCGTACTCGTCGATGTCCTCGCCCGCAGTCACGGCTTCGGCTGCCGCTAAGTCGAACCCTCGGGCGAACACCGACACTCGGTCGAATAAGATCTGTTCTTGTCCTGACAACAGTTGATATGACCACGCAACAGCAGCTCGCAAAGTCTGGTGGCGTTCCAGACCGCCACGGCCACCACCGCGCAGGAGCCGGAACCGGTCATCAAGACGGTCGAGCAGATTCTGTGGGCTGAGCGAACGAATTCGAGCTGCTGCCAACTCGATCGCCAAAGGAATACCGTCGACCCGGTTACAGATCGCGGCGATCACATCGGAATCGTCGCCGCTAGTCGTGAACTTGCTGTCGGCGGCCAACGCCCGGTCACAGAACAGTTCGACCGCGAAACTCTCATCGAGCGATGGAATGCGGTTCACTCGCTCACCGTCAATTCCCAACGGTTCACGGCTCGTGGCGATGATTGTCACCGTCGGGCAGCCGGCAACGATCGCGGTCACGATCTCCACGACCGGTTCGAGAACGTGTTCGCAGTTGTCGATGATCAGGAGCATGCGTCGACCGAGACACCAGTCGACGATTGAATCGACCATCGTCATCCCCGGTTGCGGCTGGATCGACATTGTCGACGCCAACGCGGCAAGAACCATGTCAGGGTCGGCGACTGCAGCCAGTTCGACAAGCCAGATGCCATCGACGAACTCGTCGACCACGAGCCAGCCGATCTCCACTGCCGCTCGCGTCTTGCCGACACCACCGGATCCTGTCAATGTCACTAGCCGCGCCTCGGCTAGCGCCGAGACTCGTTCTTGCAGTACTACGAGGTCAGTGAATAGTTCGGTTTGAGGTATTGGCAAATTTCCAGCTGAAGTCTGCGTCGATACCAACGGCCGATCGATCCAATCGGCGCCCTCGGCATCAACACCGAACACGTGGATTGCTTCGACGACACCTTTGAGTTGTACCTGCCCCAGGTCCACGAGATCAAACCCCGCCGAGTCGGCGGTAAGGCCAGCGGTCAAATCTGAGACGACGATCTGCCTGCCGTTGGCTGCACCCATGATGCGCGCCGCACGATTCACCGGTGGCCCGAAGTAGTCGCCGTCGCGCTCTTGCACCTCACCGGTATGTACACCCATGCGCACGCGCAGCGGCACTTGTTCAGGCCACGGTTCCGCGTTCAGATCGCGTTGCGCTCCGACCGAAGCCGCGACAGCGTTGCCGGCACGCTGGAATACGGCGCCGAATCCGTCGCCACCAGTGGAGAAGATGTGGCCGTCCGCGGCGTCGATTGCCTTACGGACGATTTCGTCGTGGCGGGCCAGTGCTTCGCGCATCGCGGCCGGGTGCGCGTCCCACAGCGGCGTCGAGCCTTCGATATCGGTGAACAGAAATGTCACCGTCCCCGACGGCAACGCCCCACCCTGATCAACATCTCCCACATCAAGCACCTTAGGCGTCACCCCGACCGTCAGATCCACCAACCCGCCATCGCGTGAACAAGTTGCGCACTATTTGCGCAAGAAGTTCACGCGTTCGGCTCGGCGAGGTGAGCGAGAGCTACGGCTCGACGACTATCCAGCCTCGGCGTTGGAGTTCGGCGGCTAGCTGGGCGGTGGGGATCGCTTGCAGCTTCAGATCGCGTGGTGAGGGCTTGTCTTTCGCTTTTGGCCGAGCGGTCGTGGGCTCGGCCTCCACCGGTGCCATGCCGCTGGCTTCGTCTTGTAGCTGCTCGATGAAGGCGTCTGCTTCGTCACGTGTGAACTTCCCGCCGGCCTGGCGTTGGGTGAATCCCATAGGTCCGCGGGCATCACGGAAGTCGGTGTGGCCGGCCTCGTTCAGGAGTTCCAGCAACTCCCGGACCTGCTTCCCCGTCGCAGGTGGGCCTGACTGCTGTCCGAATGCCATACCCATTGACTATCGCGGAATCCGCGTCGCCACACCCGCTCTCTAGAGTGGCAGGAACATGAGCGATGCCGAACTGTTCGCCGACGACATTCCCCATCCCGCCGATACGGCGTCAGAACCACCCCAACGCGACCCTGGCCCATCGCCGTTCGCTGATGGCCTGAACCCTGATCAACTCGACGCGGTGGTGCACGAGGGTGGACCGTTGCTCGTCGTCGCCGGAGCGGGTTCGGGCAAGACCCGAGTCCTCACGCACCGGATCGCTCACCTCATCCACCAAGGTGTGAAGCCGTCGAAGATCTTGGCGATCACGTTCACCAATAAGGCCGCGGCCGAGATGCGGTCGCGTGTCGGCGAACTCATCGGGCCGGTAGTGAGGACGATGTGGATCTCCACGTTCCACTCTGCCTGCGTCCGGATCCTCCGTGCTAACGCTGACGTTCTCGGCTACCCCCGGCAGTTCTCGATCTACGACGCAGCCGACTCCAACCGGCTCACGAGCTACGTCATCCGCGACCTCGGGCTCGACTCGAAGCGCTTCACGCCGCGGGGGGTGCACGGCATCATCAGCCTCTGGAAGAACGAGCTTGTTGACCCCGAGGAAGCTCAGAACCGCGCTGCCAACATCTTCGACCGCAAACACGCTGACATCTTCGCCGAGTACCAGGCTCGGTTACTGAAGGCGGGCGCGATGGACTTCGACGACCTGCTGGTCAACACCGTCAAGTTGCTTCGCGAGCATGGCGACATTCTCGAGCACTACCGCCAGCAGTTCGAATACATCCTCGTAGACGAGTATCAAGATACGAACCGCGCCCAGAACGAGATGGTGCTGATGCTCGCCGACACACACCGCAACGTATGTGTAGTTGGCGATAGCGACCAGGGCGTTTATGGATGGCGCGGGGCCGATCTGCGCAACATCCTCGAATTCGAAGAGGCGTTCCCTGACGTTACGACCGTCATCCTCGATCAGAACTACCGCAGCACGCAGACGATCCTCGACGCGGCCAACGCTGTTATCGACAACAACGTCGAGCGCAAGCCAAAGGCGCTCTGGACCGACAGCGGTGCGGGCGATCGAATCTCCCGCTACCACGCGGAGGACGAGGGCGATGAGGCCACGTGGGTGGCCTCCACCGCCCGTCAACTCCAGAGCGACGATGGCACGAACTTCCGCGAGATGGCCGTGCTCTATCGCACCAATGCTCAGAGCCGCGTGATCGAGGAAGCATTCATGCGCCTCGGAGTGCCTTACAAGGTGGTCGGCGGCACCCGCTTCTACGACCGGCGTGAGGTCAAAGATGCAATGGCCTATCTGCGCGTGGTCCTCAACCCGACCGACGAAGTGAGCATCAAGCGGGTTCTCAACGTTCCCAAGCGAGGTGTCGGCGATGCCAGCGTGGCCAAGCTCGACGCGTACGCCGCTTCCACGGGGATCACGTTCTTCGAAACGCTGCGCCATCCCGAGGATGCGGGAGTCAAGGGGCCAGCGCTACGCGGCATCGGTTCGTTCATCGAGCTTCTCGATCGTCTGGCAATCCTGGCGGCCGATGACGAGAAGGGTCCGGGAGACCTGATTCAGGCAGCGCTCGACGGCTCCGGGTACCTGGCGGAGCTCGAAGCCGAAGACACGATCGAGGCACACACGCGTATCGAGAATCTCGGCGAACTCGTTGGGTCAGCCCGCGAGTTCACCGTTATGGACGAGTTCCTGCAGCAGGTGGCGCTCGTTGCCGACACCGACGATCTACCTGATGGGGAAGTCGAGGATGAGGTCGTCTTGATGACCTTGCACTCGGCCAAGGGTCTCGAGTACCCCGTCGTGTTCCTGATCGGTGTTGAAGAAGGTGTGTTCCCTCATATCCGAGCGCTCACCGAACCTGCGGAGATGGAAGAGGAGAGGCGGCTGGCCTACGTCGGGATCACCCGGGCCATGAACCGGCTGCACATGTCGCACGCGTGGAGTCGACAGCTTTTCGGCTCGACCCAGTACAACCCGCCATCGAGGTTCTTCGACGAGATCCCGGAGAACCTGATCGAGTCCACCGGCAACGTCACCGGTAGGTCCACCTATGGTCGCCAGAGCTATCGCGGTGGTAGCTCGTCGGGATACTCGGCCGACCCGCCGCCCTATAAGCGTGGCGGAGGTGGCGGCGGTCGCGATATCAACGCTGACCTGCACACCGACGCGAAAGCCGACCAGGACGCGCATCGCGATCGAGTGGTCGAGGCGGCCATGCGTTCTGGTGCTCAGAATGTGCCAGAACCCTCGAATAGCCAGGAACTCGGGCTGAAGGTCGGCGACAGCGTCGAGCACCCGAGCTTCGGTGAAGGTGTGATCATCGACATATCCGGCACCGGCGAAAAGGCCGAAGCCGTGATCAATTTCCCCGGCGCCGGCACCAAACACCTCGCTCTCGCCTGGGCCCCCCTCAAACGCTTGTAGCCGGGGCAGCTTCGCCGCTCGCTGTGTCGGCGCCTTCGGTCGCTGCCGGAAGGCAGCTCGGTCAGCGTCCTCCCTGCGAGTGGCGAACCGTGCTCCCGGCTACAAACGTCTGGATTCTTTGTTGACTGTGACATGAGGTGTGCCGACCACGGATCTGCAAGAATCTCGGCTGTGAAGACAGCGATCTTGGTTGAGAGTTTGACGGGGAATACATGGACCGCGGCTGAGACAGTTGGTGATCTTCTCCAGCAGGAGGGGTGGACCATCACCGGCCTCTCCAAGGTACGCCAGCCCGACTATGCGGCGATTCAAGATGCCGACCTCGTGCTTGTCGGTACGTGGGTCCACGGAGCGTTCATCTTCGGCCAGGCGCCCTGGGGCACTTCGAACATCGCCAATCTCCCGGCGATGCGCGGCAAGCGGGCCGCCTCTTTCTGTACCTTTGCGCTCGACCCGGGCAAGAGCCTCGACAAGCTCAGCCAGGCGCTCGGCGATACCGGTGCCTACGTGATCGGTGGCTTTGCAATGAATCGCCGCAATCTCGACGAGCACTCCGAAATGTTCGCCTCACGCCTCGTCGATGCCACCGCAAACCTCTGATTAGCGCTTCCCACCTCGTTCTCGTGAACTATTACCGACGTGTGGTCGACAAAAGATCACGAGAACGAATGGTTGTGGCCTGGCACAGAAGGGTTTAGTCGCCGTCGGTGACGCCGGCGAGGTTGATGACGAGCGTTCGTTGATCCTCGACCACTGGGTTCACTCCCGGGGGAGGAGGAGACAGATCGGATACGTCGATGATGTCCCCGTCGCAGTCGATGAACGAACGTGTACCAACGACCTGTTCGACCACGCAGGTCGGGTCGCCATCAGCCGGGTAGGCGTAGTAGATCCGCCAGCCACGAGTGGGGTCTTCCCCTTCGTGATCGAGCACGATCGTGCGTTCACCGGTCGTAGTGTTCAAACCGGGGAACAGTACGGGGCCGTCTTCCGCGACGATCTGCGCAGCGCTCTGAGCACTGCCGACTTCCAGTGTGGTCGGGGCCAGCCGATCGGTCGTTTCGGCTCCGCCCCGCGAGATGTACGCGGCAATGCCCCAAGTGAAGAGCGCAAGTGCGATCAATCCGGCAATGCCGCCCAGCACGGGTACGACCGCCCGAGCGAACGGAGTACGGAGTCTGATAGGCCTCCATATGGCGGGGTCTGGCACATCTCCAGTCTGCCGTGACGAGCACTCATCGCAGCAACGACCTCCCCGTATCGCGCGCACGTTTCGGCGCGGATGGCGGACTTCCCCTATGGTTTCTGCTTCGTGAAGCGTACGTATCGCATCGTCGTGGCGAAGCCCGGTCTCGATGGCCATGACCGCGGCGCGAAGACCATCACGAGGGCCTTGCGTGACCACGGTTTCGAAGTCATCTACACGGGTCTCCATCAGACCCCTGAGCAGATCGCCGAGACCGTGCTTCAGGAAGATGCAGATGGAGTTGGACTGTCGTTACTTTCGGGCGCGCACCTCACCCTGTTTCCCCGGGTGATGGAGGAACTGAACAATCGCGACGTCGGTGACGTGTTGGTGTTCGGTGGCGGGGTCATTCCTGACGCAGACGCCCGCGAGCTGCGCAGTCAGGGTGTAGCCGAGATCTTCGGACCCGGGTCCTCGCTCAAGGCCATTGGTGCCTGGCTCGAGGAAGCTCTCGACTCGCGGGAATCTGACTGACCGGTCGCTACATTCGCCAGCACCCAATTCGATCGCTCAATTTGATCACGAACGCAAGAACCGATCGCAAAGAATCGAACGCAACAGAAAGGGAGTGACCCACGTGGATCTCTTCGAATATCAGGGCAAGCAGTACTTCGCCCGTTACGACATCCCAGTGAGCCCCGGCGGGCCTGCTGACACCGTCGACGAGGCGGTCAAGGAGGCCAATCAGGCCGGATATCCCGTCGTCGTGAAGGCGCAGGTCCAGGTCGGAGGCCGTGGTAAGGCGGGCGGAATCAAGCTCGCCGACACCGAAGCTGAAGTGCGCGAGCATGCCGCGGCGATCCTTGGTATGGATATCAAGGGCCACGTGGTCAAGCGAGTTTGGGTCGAAGCTGCCTCAGATATCGACGAGGAGTACTACGCCAGTTTCACGCTTGACCGTGCGGCCAAGAAGCACCTACTGATGTTGTCTGCCGAGGGTGGCGTCGAGATCGAAACGGTTGCCGAAACGAATCCTGACGCGATTGTCAAACTGCACATCGACCCCGTTGACGGCCTCGACTCGGCCACCGCCCGTCAAGCTTGTGTCGGAGCGAAGCTGCCCGATCGGGCGCTCGACGGAGCGGCCGACATTCTGGTCAAGCTGTATCGCTGCTTCACCGAAGGCGATTGCGACCTTGCGGAGATCAATCCGCTGATCCTCAAGCCGACTGGCGAAGTGCACGCACTCGACGCGAAGGTCACCCTTGATGACAGCGCGCTGTTTCGCCATCCCGAGTGGGAGGTGTTCGGTGCCACCCAGGAACTCGATGAACGCGAGATGATGGCCAAGGAGAAGGGCCTGCAGTACATCGGTCTCGACGGCGACGTTGGCATCATCGCCAACGGCGCCGGTCTTGCGATGTCGACACTCGACGTCGTCAACCAGGTCGGTGGCTCCGACATCGGTGGTGGCGCGAACGCCGACGTGATGGCCGGAGCCCTCGAGGTG
Source organism: Actinomycetota bacterium (assembly GCA_015767405.1). Classification (GTDB taxonomy): domain Bacteria; phylum Actinomycetota; class Acidimicrobiia; order Acidimicrobiales; family Ilumatobacteraceae; genus Sva-07. The sequence continues at coordinate 12,089 of JADWMG010000073.1, read as the reverse complement.
ATCAACTTCGACGACAACGTCACCTCGATCCTTATCAACATCTTCGGTGGCATCACCCGCGGTGATGAGGTCGCCAAGGGAATCGTCGAGGCGATGGGCAGGGTCGACCTGCGTGCGCCGATCGTCATCCGCCTCGACGGCACCAACGCCACCGAGGGACGTCTGATTCTCGAAAATGCGGGAATCCCAGAAGACGAGCTCCGCTCGGAGCCAACCATGTTGGATGCCGCGCGTGCGGCCGTTTCGATCGCCAACGAGAACTGAGGAAGAGTCATGGCAATTTTCGTCAACGAGAACACGAAGGTCTTGGTCCAAGGGCTCACCGGGGGTCAAGGCAAGTACCACGGTCTCCGCAACCGTGACTACGGCACCAATATCGTCGGTGGTGTGACACCAGGTAAAGGTGGTCAGGACGTCGATGGCATTCCGGTCTTCGACTCGGTCGCTGAGGCAGTGGCCGCAACTGGCGCCGATGCTTCATTCGCAGCCGTGCCGCCGAAGTTCGCTTCGGGTGCAATCCTGGAAGCCGCCGAAGCTGGCATCGGATTCGTGGTTTGCATCACGGAGGGCATTCCAGCCCAGGATGAAGCATTGACCTACAACACACTTGTTCGCAACTTTCCGGACACTCGACTGCTCGGCCCGAACTGCCCGGGCATCATCAGCCCCGGCAAGTGCAATATTGGCATTACCGCCGGAGAGATCGCCGAAGCGCCCACAGCGGCTGGGCCGAACGTCGGCATCGTGAGCCGGTCCGGAACTCTCACATATCAGGCCCTGTACGAACTCAAGCAGAAGGGCATCGGTGTATCCACGTGTGTCGGCATCGGCGGTGATCCCGTTCCCGGTACCAACTTCATCGATTGTCTCGAACAGTTTCAGGCCGACCCAGAGACACACGCGATCATGATGATCGGTGAGATCGGTGGCTCCGCCGAAGAAGAAGCCGCTGAGTACATCAAGACCAACGTCACCAAGCCGATGAGCGCGTACATCGCTGGCGTCACGGCTCCGGCCGGCAAGAAGATGGGCCATGCCGGTGCGATCGTCTCCGGTGGCAAGGGCACGGCGCAAGGCAAGATGGACGCGCTCGCGGCCGCTGGCGTCGAGATCGGTCTCAACCCGACCGAGGCTGGCGAGCTAATGGCCACGATCGTCGCCGGGCTCTAACCCTCGCAATCCGCCAACCGCCGAACGCGTGAACTTGTTGCGCAGATAGTGCGCAACAAGTTCACGCGTTCGTTGTAGAGATCAGTCAGCCGGAGGGGCAGGAGGCGCCGGAGGGGCAGGAGGCGCAGGGTCAGCAGGAGGTGCTGGGGGAGCAGGAGGAGGTGGCGGCGGGGGAGTGTCGCCACCGGCGTCTCCATCACTCGAGTCACCCTTGGAATCACCGTTCCCGGAGAAGCTCGACTTCATCTTGTCCATGTCGGTGAGGTGGCCGAGTTCGCCACCAGCTTCCGTGAAGCTCATGTATGCGCCAACGGCTCCGAGGATCGCCCACAGAAACGCCCCGTACATACCGAGACCTCGGTCGGCATCCAAACCGAATCCCAGGTCACGCCCGCCAAGGATCAGGCGGAGCAACATTAGGATGACTGCAACGCCGTTTGCGATGAGAAAGATCAGCGGCCACGGCTTGTCCTCGGGCAGCTTGCCAAGGCCCTTCGCGAATGCCAGCGCGCCGATTACGACCACGATGATCCATGCGATTCCGCCGGTGAAGAAGTAGTCGAATGGTCCGTCGCCGGTGAAGTCGCCGACCTTCGACCACGGGAGCACGAAGCCGAGGATCAGCATTGCTACGCCACCACCGATCATGAGCCAATCGGAAACCTTGAATTTGCTGAAGTCCACTGGAAATCCCCTTTGAGTGATCGTCGCCATAGTTGACGCTGGTCGTACCGTAATACTCCTCGACCAGTTCGGATGGCCTTATTGCGGACGGATGACGATTGGTTCGCTACGGTCGGATCGTGCCTACTGCTCTGCTGTCCGTATTCGACAAGTCAGGAATCGCTGACTTCGCCGCCTCGCTTCACGAACTTGGATGGTCGCTCGTCTCGAGCGGTGGTACCGCCCGGGTGATAGCGGAGGCGGGCACCCCGGTCACCGACGTCGCCGAGTTGACGGGCCTCCCCGCGATTCTGGGACATCGCGTCGTCACCTTGCACCCGAAGATTCACGGCGGCCTGCTGGCCGATCCGACTGACCCAGAACATGTCGCCGACATGGAGCACCACGGAATCGAGCCGATCGATCTTGTTGTCGGCAACCTGTATCCGTTCTCTACCGACCCGGGGATCGAGATGATCGATATCGGCGGGCCGGCAATGGTCAGGGCGGCGGCCAAGAACCACAAACACGTTGGAGTAGTAGTCAATCCTGATGACTACGCCCTAGTCCTAGACGAGCTGCGAGCTGATGGCGCACTAAGTGCCGACACCCGCCGCAAGTTGGCCCGCGCTGCTTTCGCCCACACGGCGGCCTATGACGCTTCCATCGTCACTTGGTTTGACGAGACGGCGCCGACTAGCGATGAAGATGCGACCGCTCTGCCCGAGTCGATCCACCTCGCGCTCGAGCAGGTCCAGAGTCTGCGGTACGGCGAGAACCCGCACCAGGAGGGTGCTCGCTATCGACAGATCGGGGCCACGAGCTGGTGGGACTCGATGACACAACACGGCGGCAAGGCACTCAGCTATCTGAACGTGTTCGATACGGAGGCTGCCTGGCGCCTCGTGCACAAGTTCGAAGCGCCTGCTTGCGTGGTCGTGAAGCACGCCAATCCATGTGGAGTTGCGATCGCCAACGACATCGCCGATGCCTACACGAAAGCCAATGCATGTGATCCCGTGAGCGCGTTCGGCGGCATCGTTGCTGCAAACCGGACCGTCACCGCCGACATGGCCACGGCGCTCTCGGAAGTGTTCACCGAGGTAGTCATTGCGCCCGGCTACGAACCTGATGCGCTCGCGATATTGCTGGCGAAGAAAAACCTGCGGGTGATGTCGGCGAATCAGGCCTCTGTTCTGCCGTTCGACGTTCGACCGGTCGACGGCGGGCTTCTGGTGCAGCAGCCCGACATCGTGGCGCGGCGAGATGATGGCTGGCGCGTCGTGACAACCACCCAGCCGACCGACGTCCAGTGGGCTGATCTCGAGTTTGCCTGGCAGGTATGCGCTGCTGTGAGTAGCAACGCCATTGTCTACGCCAAGGATCTAGAGGCGTTCGGCATCGGCGCCGGCCAGCAGAACCGGCTCGACTCGGCTCGTCTCGCCGCCGAGCGTTCCGACGGGCGCGCCAGCGGAGGAGCATGTGCCAGTGACGCGTTCTTCCCGTTCCGTGATGGTCTCGACGCGGCTGCGGCAGCCGGAATTGCCACCGTGATTCAGCCGGGAGGATCAATTCGCGACGACGAGGTGATCGCCGCCGCCGACGAACACGGCATGGCGATGGTCTTCACCGGCGAGCGCCACTTCCGCCACTAATCAAGTTGGTTCGGCCTCACGGCGGGCCGGAGCGTTCCGAGTCTGGTCGGCCGAACGCCAGGCTTGGTCGCTGGCGCTCCTGGCGCCGGCCGTGCACCGATTCGCTCTACGGGGTGAGCGATGTTGGCGGTGGGCGCCAGGATTGCTCACCCCGTGGGTCAAGAGCTGCGTGCTGTGAGCGATGTCGGCGGTTGCAGCACGCAAGGCTCACAGGTCTGAGGTGGGGAAGGAGACTCTGTGAGCGATGTTGGGCTCGCGGTACCTAGGCGGAGGGTTCGGTGGTGGCGCCGAACTTGTTGGGGCCTGGATCGCTGGCCATCACCATCAAGACGATCAGAATGATCCATCCGACTAAGGGGATGATCGGAAGCAGCAGGAACCATCCAGTTTTGTCCGTGTCGTGGAGCCGACGGATTCCCACGGCGATCGAGGGCACGATGATGGCGATGGCCCAGACGAAATAGAGGACGAAGAAGAGGTTGGAAACGCTCGCGAGAGCGATCAAGATTATCGCGACGATGATGTTCGCCAGCGCGAACCACCAGTACTCGGCGCGGCCTGCGCGACCATCAAATTTTGCGTAACGTTCGAGTACGACGAGTTTCCAGTTGTCGATCATGGGCATGTAAAAGATCCTTCCGACGGTTGTTGGCGACTGACGTTAGTTCGCGTGCGGATAGCTTTGGGGGACTATGGCCCGAATCGCCGCACGCATGGAGGCCAAACGCACCCTGTCGTTCGAGTTCTTCCCACCGAAAACGACAGCAGCGCAGCTCACTCTCGGCCGGACCGTCGGTGCGCTCGAGGCCCTCGAGCCCGACTTTGTCAGCATCACTTACGGCGCTGGCGGTTCCGATCGTCACCGGACAGGTGATGTCGTCAATTGGATCCGCAAGGAGACCTCGCTGGAGCCGATGGCGCATCTGACGTGCATGGGCCACACACGCACAGATGTGGCCAGCCTGCTCGTCGAGTACCGCCGGATTGGCGTCGAAAATATCCTTGCGTTGGGTGGCGACCCCCCGGCGGATGGCCATATTCCCGCTGGTGACTACCAGTATGCGAGTGATCTGCTGGCCGACGTTGCGGCAAGCGGCTCATTCTGCGTCGGGGTAGCCGCTCATCCTGAGGTTCATCCTCGTTCGCTCGATCGAGCATCGGATCGTCGACATCTAGCGGACAAGTTGAGTGTCGCCGATTTCGCGGTCACCCAGTTCTTCTTCGACGTTGAACACTGGATTCGTCTGGTCGACGAGCTGGCCGACCTCGGCGTTCACAAGCCTGTGCTTCCCGGGATCATGCCGATCGGTAACAAGCAGCAGATCCTGCGAATGACCCAGATGAGTGGAACTGCTCTACCAACTTGGTTGAGCGATCGACTCGACTCCGTTGACGATCCTGAGCACGTTCGCCAGATCGGTATCGAGGTCGCCACTCAACTTGCCAACGACTTGCTCGACGCGGGCGCGCCTGGTGTTCACCTCTACGCTCTGAACCGTCCCGAGGCCGTGACGGAAATCTGTGTGAACCTAAACCTGGGCACCGCCTGAGCGATACTTGAGCCGGATGTCCACCAGCTCCGACGCCACGCAAATAGCCGCGCGCTCATCGAGCGGCGCTGCTGGGCCGCCGCCTGACATCAATCGCGTGCCGTACCTGCCTGGTCTCGATGGAATGCGAGCCATCGCCGTCATCGCCGTGATGATCTATCACGCCAATCCCGACTGGTTAAAGGGTGGATTTCTCGGCGTCGAGGTGTTCTTCGTCATATCCGGTTATCTCATCACGCTGCTACTCATCTCAGAGAAAGCACGAATGTCCACAGTCAACATCACCAGTTTCTGGGTCCGACGGGCGCGTCGCCTGCTACCAGCGCTGTTCACGTTGTTGTATGTCCTGACCGTATGGACGGCGCTGTTCGAGCGGGACGCATTGGGAAAGTTGCGGGGCGACGTGATCGCGGCGTTCTTCTATGTCTCGAACTGGTACCAGATCTGGACCGGTGCGGGCTACACAGCGGCCAACGACTTCGCGCCGCTGCGCCACCTGTGGAGCTTGGCCGTCGAAGAACAGTTCTACTTACTTTGGCCGATCGTGATGGTGCTCTTACTCCGTGGTGGAGTCGAGAAGATCACCGGCGTCAGTCGTTGGCTGTTCCTTGCTGCCGTCGGCGTGACGCTCGTGACAGCGGTGCTGTATCACCCGGGTCCGGTCGGTACTCCCGAAATCACGCCAGAGGCGTACTGGGACATCTTCGGTCGCCAGATTTCGAAGGCGGACTTCCTCTATCTCTCCACTCCAACCCGTGCCAGTGGGCTCCTGCTTGGTGCTGCCTTCGCCATGATCTGGAGACCGGTCGCCGTGATGCGTGGAAATCTGCGCGACAAGGGCCGCCTACTCGACGTCGGCGCCATCCTCGGAGCGATCGTCCTGGCGCTGCTGATGTGGAACGTCGGGTTCATCGGCCCGGACGGCACCGACCCGTTTCTTTTTCGTGGCGGGTTCTTCGTTACCGATCTAGCGACTCTCGCCGTAATTGCAGCAGTCACACACCAACGCGCATATACCTCGCGAGCGTTGAGTGTCCCGATCTTGCTGTGGATCGGTACCCGCTCGTATGGGCTCTACCTGTACCACTGGCCGATCTATCAGTTGATCCGGAACATCGCCGGCGTACATATGAAGTTCCACGAATTCACGATCGCGATGATCCTCACGGTGATTGTCACCGAGCTGTCGTATCGTTACATCGAGACGCCGATCCGTAAAGGAACGCTGCGCGAATCGTGGCACCGTATACGTCGTTCGCCAAATGCCGGACCGCGCAATGCCCTCTATGCCGGTGGAATCATTGTTCTGTCACTGGGGCTGTTTGCCGGATACAGCTTGGCAACGGCCCCTCTACTGCAGAACGAGGTCGACCAGTCTTTGGCCGCCGCCGAGGAATCGACGTGTGACGTGGTCAACGATCCCGATTGTTCCGGTGCGGATGAAAATGCCACAACCGATTCGGTGACCACCGACGCCGCCCCATCAACGGCTGCCGAGGCGGGGGTTGATCCGGCCATCGGAACGACGACGATCGAGACGACGACCACCACGGCCGTTCCAGTGCCGCTCGATCAGCTTGCTCTCGGCGACTCGGTGATGAAGGGGGCTGCCGCGCAACTCGAGGCGCTCGGCTTCGTCGTCGACGCGCAAGAGAGTCGGGCGTTCGTCAATGGTCTTGACACGATCCTCACCCTTCAACAACAGGATCGGCTCGGCGATGTGGTTGTTGTACACCTGGGTACCAATGGGCCCATCGGCTCCAGCGATATGACCAGGATGATGGAGGCGCTTGTTGACGTTCCCCAGGTCCTCCTCATCACGGTCGATGTTCCACGTGACTACACCGCCGGAAACAACCAGCTCATCTTCGAAACAGCGGCCTTGTATCCGAACGTCGGGGTGCTCGACTGGCAGGGCCTCGTGCCGTCATGCCCCGGAGATTGTCTCTACGACGATGGCTTTCACCTGCGTCCTGACGGTCAGGACTACTACGCCGCCCTCATCGATGGCTCTCTAGACCTGTCCTGATGCGAATATCGGCTTCTCGATCTTGACGACCTTGTGACGCTTTCGGAGTAGCCCGTTCAGCGATACTGGTTGGGTCATGGCGACCGTTGCCCCTCCACGGGCTACCCCCCAGGCGGCCGAGGACCGGTCGCATATCAGCCGTGTCCCGTATTTGCCGGGGCTCGACGGCATGCGCGCGCTCGCCGTTGTGGCGGTCATGGTGTATCACGCCAACAGTTCGTGGCTTCCTGGTGGCTTCCTCGGAGTCGAGATGTTCTTCGTCATCTCGGGCTATCTGATCACGCTGCTCCTGATCGCCGAACGCGAACGTAACTACACGATCTCGCTCGGCCACTTCTGGCTGCGCCGGGCGCGCAGACTGCTACCGGCGCTGTTCTTGGTGATGACGTTGGTGACGATCTGGACGGCCCTGTTCGAACGAAACGCCCTCGGCCAACTCCGAGGCGATGTGGTCGCCGGATTCTTCTATGTCTCGAACTGGTACCAGATCTGGGTAGGCCTGGGATACACATCAGCGGGTGACTTTGCACCGCTGCGCCATTTATGGAGCCTCGCCGTTGAAGAGCAGTTCTACCTCTTCTGGCCGGTAGTGATGGTTGTTGTTCTCGGCCGCCGGGGCACGCGACGCGTCGCAGACGTGAGTCGCTGGGTATTTGCCGTCTCCCTTGCAATCACCGTCTTCGTCGCGTTGATCTTCTACTCCGGCCCACTTGGCGAGCCGAACGTAACGCCAGACGCGTACTGGTGGCTCGACGGTCGCCCGATCTCCAAGATCGACACGCTGTATCTGAGCACTCCGACGAGGCTCGGCGGGATCCTGCTCGGGGCGGCATTCGCGATGGTTTGGCGGCCATTTGCGATTGTTCGTGGGCCGTTGCGATCCAAGGGTCGGCTCTTCGATATCGCGGCCCTCGTCGGACTCGCCGTCTTCGGATGGATGTGCTGGAACATCTACCTGGTCAAGCCGTCAGGGGCCGACCCGCGGTTGTTCCAGGGCGGGTTCTTCGTCGCCGGACTCGCCACGCTGGCCATAATTGCCGCCGTTACACATCGAGGCGCGGCGTCTGGTCGACTGCTTGGCAACCCCGTATTGCTGTGGATCGGTACCCGTTCGTACGGGTTGTATCTGTACCACTGGCCGATCTATCAGATGATTCGCAAGGTGGCAGGCAACTCGCTGACGCTGCGCGAGTTTGTCTTCGCGATGATCCTCACCGGCATCGTCACCGAGTTGTCCTACCGGTTCATCGAGATGCCAATTCGGAAAGGCCAGTTCGTCGCTAATTGGCGGCGTTTCCGGGCACGAGCACCTCGGATAGCCCGAATGTTCGTAACCGGTGTGATTGCGCTCTTCGTTGTCGTTGCGCTGATTGCCGCCGCAGCCCTCGCGACCGCCCCGGTGGAAGAAAACGAGATCGCCCAGGCTCTCGGCGAAGGTGAGGACTTCACAACGGATCTACTTGCGCTCGATGCCCCGGTGCGTGAGGTGCCATCGTCAACGACCGTGACTCCCACGACGGTTCCCCCAACCACCGTCGCTCCGGTCACGACGCTCGACCTCGCCGCGCCGCCCCTGACCACATTGCCAAATCCGGAACAGACGACGATCCCGGATTCCACTCCACCAGCGACGACGATCCCGCCCACTACGGCGGCACCGGCCGCCACCGTTCCTCCCGCTCCGGTCACCCAGCTTGGGGTAATCACCAGCCTGACCGATCTTCCCGCGCTTGCCATCCCGCCGACGGTGGCCGGCTTCCCGCTTGTCGCGCTGGGTGACTCCGTGATGCTTGGTGCCGCAGAGGAGCTCCAGGCACGGGGATTCCAGGTTGATGCGCTGAAGAGTCGCCAGATGAGCGACTACCTGCCCGAGATGGCGGCCCTCCGCGACAATGGCACGTTCGGGTCCGTGGTCGTCGTTCATCTCGGCACAAACGGTGGCTTCAGCCAAGCAACGCTCGACCAGATGTTGACAATTCTCGCCGACGTGCCGGTCGTGATCTTGCTGACCGACAAGGCCGACCGCGGTTGGATAGCCGGAAACAATGAAAAGTTTCGAGCAGTTCCTGCATCACACCCGAACGTCTCGGTCATCGACTGGGAGGTGCTCGTAGCGGGTTGCGAAGGAAACTGCCTCTATGACGATGGGATCCATCTGACGCAATCTGGCCAGAACTACTACGCGGGGTTGATCGGAGCCGTTCTCGGCCAAGGCTGACTCTCGCACAAAACGAGCGAATTCGCAGTCCATCCAGTTGGGCCGTACGGCGTGCCGGGCGTACGCTTCTTGCCATGACAACTCCAGTTCGTGTAGCTGTAACCGGGGCCGCCGGCCAGATCGGGTACAGCCTTCTTTTCCGTATCGCTTCAGGGTCCATGCTCGGCCCTGACACGCCTGTTGCATTGCAACTCCTCGAGATCACGCCAGCCCTCGGGGCGCTCGAAGGTGTGCGCATGGAACTCGACGACTGCGCATTTCCGTTGCTCTCCGAAGTCGTGTGCACCGATGATCCCGACGTCGGGTTCGGTGACGCCGACGTGGCTCTGCTCGTTGGCGCGATGCCCCGCAAGGCGGGCATGGAGCGAGCCGATCTGCTTGCCGCTAATGGAGGCATCTTCAAGCCGCAGGGCGAGGCGCTGTCCCGTTCGGCCAAGCGTGACGTCAAGGTGCTCGTGGTCGGCAACCCGGCGAACACGAACTCGCTCATCGCTCAGCGCAACGCCAAAGATCTCGATCCTGGCCGCTTTACTGCGATGACCCGGCTCGATCACAACAGGGCCAAGACTCAGCTGGCGCAGCGCCTCGGGGCGTCGGTGAACGACATCACCAAGATGACTATTTGGGGCAACCACTCCACGACGCAGTTCCCCGACCTGTTCCACTGCGAGGTCAACGGAAAGAACGCCTATGACCTGGTCGACGATCCGGACTGGTACGACTCGAGCTACATCCCTACTGTTGCCAAGCGCGGCGCCGCGATCATCGACGCCCGTGGCGCATCGTCGGCCGCGTCGGCGGCCTCGTCCGCCGTCGATCACATTCGCGATTGGACATTCGGAACGGCGGAAGGCGACTGGGTGTCGATGTCGATCCCCAGCGACGGCAGCTACGGCGTCCCCGAAGGCATCATCTCGTCGTTCCCGTGTGTCTGCAAAGACGGCAAGTACGAGATCGTGCAAGGTCTCGATATCAACGACTTCAGCCGCGGCAAAATCGACGCCTCCGCCGCCGAACTCATCAGCGAGCGCGACGCCGTAGCCGACCTAGGCCTCATCTAACCTCCTTGCGACCAGGGCAGCCCGGTTGCGGTGAGCGAGGCCGCGCACAGGTCGCGGTCAAGCCAACCGGAGAGTTGCGTAGTCCGGTTGCGGTGAGCGGGTGGCCGCGGGAAGTGGCCTCACGGCGGTATCGTTTTCGCACCGACTCCCTCCTGTCTAAATGCAGTTGAAGGGGTAGGTATGGCGCAATTCAGTAGAGTCGCAATAGCGCATTTCGAGAAGCATCACGGAATCGCATCAACGTCCCAGCTCTTGGAGGCTGGTCTGACCGTCCACGGGATTCGCACTCTCGTCGACGCAGGCAATCTTGATCTCGTGCTACGTGGTGCTTATCGACTTCCAGCAGTTCCGCTCGACGAGCCCGGCCGCTGCGTTGCAGTCTGTGCTGCTCACGCAGACGTCGTGGTTAGCGGACCCACTGCCGGGCGACTCTGGGGATTTCGGCGGCTCCCCGCAGATCGCCGGATTCATGTCCTTGCACCACCGCACAGTCAACGGACCATCTCCCAATGGGTGCTGCCCTATCGCACCTCTGCAATCCATACGGAAGATGTACTGGTTCGTCCCGATGGCATTCGCCTCACATCTCGTGAACGCACCGCGTTGGACCTTGCCCGTTCGCTGAAATCAGTCGACTTACTCTCGGTGATCGAACAGGCAATGCGCGACGGTCGATTGACAGCCGACGACATGCGGCGCGTCGCGGTCGAATGGCTATCGCCGAGGAGGCCTTGGTTGAGGTCCTATCTAGAGACCCTCGATCGTCGACTCAAAGGCGGCGCGGCGGATTCCCATCATGAAGTGATTCTCGGCGAAGCGCTCGAGGCGGCCGGCATCCAGGGGTTAGTTCGGCAGTTTCAGGTTGATCTTCCCGGCTATGGGCCGGCACGTTTCGATCTGGCGGTTCCAGAGTTGTGCTTGGCGATTGAGATCGACATCTTTCCGACTCACAGTGAGACCGCCGGCCGTCGGTCGGACGAATGGCGTGACCGGTCGGCGAACGAAATCGGCTGGAGGGTCGATCGGGTTGTGGAGTCTGACTTCGGGCACGAATTCAGGAACACCGTGCAGCGACTCGTTCGCGTGCACCGCCAACTGCTTCGGTGAGCCAAGGCGCGGACAGGTCGCGGTCAGGCTCACCGGAGGGATGGTTCAGCAGGTTGCGGTGAGCCAAGGCGCGGACAGGTCGCGGTCAGGCTCACCGGAGCTATCCGTTAGCTGGCACTCAGCTCTAGGCCAATTTCACCCTGGGGGGTGGTGCGGCGGATGGAGAGGCGGTTTGCTTCGATTTCGTAGGTCACTTTGCCGTCGAGTACGGCAAGCACTGCATCTTGGAGTGCTGTCTCGTCAGGCGGGCAGGCCATCAACGTCACTGCCATGGGACTGAACATGAGGGTCGTCTCGGTGACCTCGACTGACGTCGACGCAGCGTTGCAGCCGGTCTCGACGGCCGCCGTTCCATCGGTGATCGTAATTGATGCGGTTGCGCCACCAGGCACCGTTGACACTCCCTCGTTGGCGACTATGCCGTCGACAACCCAGAGGGTTCCTTCCATCGGTAGATCGGGGTCGGCGGTCTCGCGGTCGAGCATATTGATCGTCGTTCCGTCCCCTTCGAGGACCAGCACGTCGTCGTCGAGCGACGCGGTTGGCGATGACGTCAGGAACTCGGCAAGCCAAGTGTCCTGGTCCATCATTGCCGGCTCACAACCCATTTCGGTCGAAAACATCGCGCCGACCTCA
>JADWMG010000263.1 GCA_015767405.1 Actinomycetota bacterium | reverse complement strand
ATTGAGGCGCACCTCGCCAGGAGTGTCCGGTTGAGGATCGGTAAACGTACAACCTCGGGCGGTTCGGGTCATGTGATGATGGCTCAGGTTGATCCGCTCGTTGTCAGCTTGCGAACATCTCGGCTCTTAGCCGAAGACCTTTCCGAGTGCTGGCATGGCGTCTTCGATCGTAAGGATCGGCGTCGTCTCAAAGTCCATCCACTGTTGATAGCGCAACGCGTCCTCGTATCCCTGTTGCATCGAATCGTTTTCCGCGATGATCAAACCCCCGCTGCCATCAGCAAGAACGTAATGTGCCAACTCCCCTTGTCCAGGTCCTTGCTCGGCAAAAACAGCGAGTAAGGCTCTGACCGAATCAGGGGACTGGTCGCCCTTGAACGTGTATCGGGTTGCAAAAAGCATGGAACTACTTCCTTCTCTCGTAATGGGACACCGAACCTAGTTCATATTTTCTTGGTGCCCTGACGGCGATATCCACGGTGGCGACTGATCCGCGACATCGACCTCTTCGTACCAGTGCGATGCATGCACGATTCACTTGAACCTCGCGCAGCAGGGCCAATGGCCGCCCACCCCCCGAGATGATGGTCGTGGGCACCTGGCATCGGCAACCTGCGCGAGAACTGTCTCAGATGAGGACCGCTAACCGGACGCCCCGACGGCGATGTGGCGCGGTCACCTGGCCTGACCTGGGGTGCCTCATATGGGTGGTACGAAGAGATTCTCAGTAGACGGGGGCTATTCCTTACACAGCGCGCTTGGCGTTACCGAACATCTACGCCCGCCCATTTTGGTGGCCCACAGAACCGACTGATGGCGCTCGGTAATCGCGGTCTCACACAGGACCGGTCGCGCCGCATAGCCGGCGAAGTGTTGTAGCCCACTGCCCGTTCGAGGCCACACATAACCCGACCACCATCCGTGATCGGTTCTCGATCCCCGACGCGAATACCGGGTGCCCGGTAAGGGCCGAAGTGCGGCTCGGCGCGAGCTGCGGATGCCGTGGATCTGCGTGGCGTAGTGTGCGGCTGGGCAGCGCACAAGCGGCAACATCGTTCGAGAAGTGTTCCATCGCCAGCCGGGACCCATCGCTTGCGCTGCCGTGACCAGCCAGTCGCCAACGCCTCTTCGTCACGTTGAACGAGAATGCCAGTTCCTGAACGGGTTGAGGGATCGACAGCCGCCGTCGTAGCGAGAACCACACCGCCGTGCGTGGACCACAGGGGAGGTGGTGATGCATTGTCACTCTTCGACGCGTGTCAATCCTTGTTGAAAGTCGCTTCCCCGGGCACCACATTCTTCCTCGATAGGCTCCAGCGCCACCATGGCGGGGTCGATGAACGCCACCTCATAGGTTCCGGTTTGCCCGGCGCAACTCTCGGAGCTCTCGTCAGTGTCGACCGTCAGTGTCGATCCGTCGAACGTGAATGTGCCCGTGTCGAAGGGCTCCTGTCCGACTCCGTCTGCGACGCTCCAGGTGCCATCGGGTTCGAACAAGAGGGGGAGCCCTTCGCCCGTTCGCCAGTCGCCATGGAGTTGCTCCGCCGGGTCTGGCTCGTCGTTGGAACACGCCATGGTTCCGAGGGGCAGCGCCAGCACAGCCGCCAACACGAGGACATTTCGATTCTTCATCCGATCGCTCCTTCCGTGGTCGATTTTTCGACGGTCCGTAGTCATCGTGTGCAGAATGCTGCCCGGACATGAAGAGTCGCAGGGCCCTTTCTGAGTTCGGCTTGGTGTCGCCTGCACCAGCGAACGTGACGACGGAGATCGCGGCCGCCATGCCGCCGAGCAATCGGCGGGGACGGCGACGAGCCGCACGGCGGACCAAGATTCCCGCACACCGAGCGCGACGCTCGCAGCACATGGCTCGATGAACTCGTCACCGAGACGTGCGCGTTGGGCGAGACGGACCGTGGTGTTGATGCGCGTTACAGGTAGGACGGTCGCCAGCTCGACGACCCGACCCCACTCGATAATCGCTGGCGGCAACGACCAAGGCCGCGCCGCATCGCCGGCGAACTGTTGTAGCCCGCAGCCCGTTCGGGCCGCACATAACGCGACCACCATCCGTGGTCGGTTGTCGATCCCCGACGCGAATATCGGGCGCTCGATAAGGGCCGCACTGTGCGGGTCGAGCCGGCGCATGCAGCGGGTTACGGCGCTCGCGTTATGTGCGGCATCACCCGAGCCGCCGGTGCGCAGGTATGCCGGATCCGGAGTGGGCTGTTGGTGATTCCCCTCCTGTCAATGTGCGCTCCGTGGTCGCTTTCTCGGGGCGAGTTCAGATCGCCCCTGGCTGCCCGGGTGGGACAACCTCGACCAGTCCGCCGCCGTGGGAGCGAACAACAGCTGCGGGCTCTACGCCGGAGAGGGCCCGGTCGAGGCAAACAGGGCCGTGCCTGGATCGCTGTGACTTGATCCTCTAGCCCATCGCATCTGACCGTTGCAACGATGGGTACCGACTCAGCCCACGCGAGGAGCCCAGACCATGAATCACCACGACGAACGCAGAGCGGCCGCCATCGACCGCATCACCAACAAGCGCGAATTCAGGAACCACGCTGTCGTCTACTGTGCCGTCAACACACTGCTCGTGGTCATCTGGGCTGCATCCGGTGCCGGCTACTTCTGGCCGATCTGGGTGATCGCCGGATGGGGCATAGGTCTCGCTGCTCACGCCTGGCGCATCTACGGACAGAAGCCCATCTCCGAAGCCGACATCATCGAAGAGATGCATCGCCCCGAGAATCCGCCCAACCGGACGTCCTCCTGAACCGACGTCGTCGACGGTTTCGCAACGTTCACGTCCAAGCGGACTCCTCCGCCCTGGGCAGTGAAGGGTCTAGAGCTTTCGCCGATGCTCACAATCTCTGAGGCTGCCGCATTCCGCGCCGAACTCGTCGAAAACGAATCCGAACAGCGCACCGCTGTCCTTGACACACTGTTCGACGAACCAACGATCGCGGCCATGACTGAAATCGCCGCCGCCGGGGCCGCCGAACACGCTGCCACCGCCCGTAGCCGACCCGCCGTCTGAGCGACCGGCCGGGAACTGTGATCCCTCGTATCCAACAGTGTGTATCCCACCAGCACCGCCCGATCTGGACTGCGGCGAAATCAGTCTCCGACGTTTCCAAGTCTTGCCGCCAGATCCGCACGGGTTTGACGGCGACAACGATGGCGTGGGATGTGAGAGCTGACGCGATGTCCACTGTTGTGCTTGACACGAGCTATTTGTTGTCGAGTTGGGCGAGGGCGAAGTCGACGATTTCCTGGCGGCCCATCGCGGCGCCGTCGGCTTTCAGTTTGTCGAGGTCAGTTAGGTCGCCAACGGCCGCGAGGTTGAGGTCGCGAAATTCGGCCACTCCCGCGAATGCGGGTGGTTTCTGCTCGAGGTAGCCGAGGATTGTTCCAGCTGATTCGAGCTGAAAACGCGCTACAAGATGGAAGACGGCTATCTCCAGAGATGTGGGCAGAGCTACCGCCAGG
>JADWMG010000262.1 GCA_015767405.1 Actinomycetota bacterium | reverse complement strand
CCAACGCATCGCCTGAACCGCCCCACTGACCTGCAGGGCATTCTCATAGAACGCCAATTCCCAAGTATCGAAAGGAATCCGACTCTCGAGCATCAACCTCCTGAGGTTCCCGTAGGTGCTGACGTTGTTGAAGCCGTGGTCGTGGACACCTTCATGCGTGAGGTGCGGCGACATGTAGTCACGTGTGAGACGGCGGCCGAGATCGAGCGCCTCTTCGTCTCCGGTGGCGTCGAACTGCAGGATGGCTTCACCGTAGAGAAAACCCTGGGTCCATTCGGTCCAGCCCCGGGCGGTGTAGCGGCCATCGACGGTGTACACCGGTGTTGCGAGATCCGGTGAACTCCTGAGGCACAACCGCGTGACTTTGGGACCGGAGGTCTCCCATAGCCGGGCGAGCTGGGGCTTGAGTGACGCCGGTTCGATTGAGGTGTCAATCTTGATCAAGACGCGCTCCGAGTCTCGGTGAGCAACGGCTCTGCGTTGCCTCTTCGTGCGAAGCTAGCACGGCGGCAGGCCGACGAGACCCGCGGAGAGTCTGCCCACATCAGCCGGTCCTGGTTCGCTTCCCCTTCTTGGCGGCAGCAATCGCAACGCGCGCTTCGCTCTTCTTGTAGTGATCGTCGAGCGGGTAGCAGCCCGAGGCTGTTCCGATCCGAGGACCCGTGGTGCAATCGCTGAAGGTTCGGCAGATCATCTTCGTGTCCATAGTGGTCCCGCCGAGCACATCTGCGGGCAGGTCTGGGTAGCTCAGCGCCATTCTGCCGATACCGACCATGCCGACGTTCCCGGTCCGCACCTGGTGCTGAGCGGCGTTTGGGAGGAGTTCCTGCAGGTAGCTGTAGCCGCTCCCGATCACCACCAGATCCGGGTGGGCTCGGGTCAGGGCTGCCGTAGTCTCAAGGTGATAGGCAACCTCGGCAAGCGGCTCGCGCGGCGGGAGGTAGCCATCGAGCGCAGGGTGGTAGGCGGGCCGGGTCACGTGAGGGTTGTAGTACGGGCTGCCGATCGTGACACACACCAAGGCGACGCCCAACTCGGAACAGAGATCGAGAAACTGGTGGGTCTCCCCGAGTGGGTTGCCCTGTTCGTCGGGTCCGAAGAGGTAGGGCGGCTGATCGAGCGATTCCGGGTATCCGATTCCATCCTCGTCTTCGAGGTATGGGCCAGGATCGACCGCACTCAGCCGCACAGCGATGGTCAGGTCGGGGCGCTGTGCCTTTAGCTGCTCGACGACTGATCGGAGGACTCTCGTCCGTCCTTCGAACGACCCGCCGTAGCGACCGGGCCTGGTTCTTGCGCTCAGCAGCTCGTGGAGGAGGTACCCATGGCAGTGTTTGATGTCGACGAAGTCAAACCCTGCGTCGGCGGCGAGCATGCCGGCCCGGACATAAACGTCGACCAGTTCGTCGAGCTCGTCGTCGCTGAAAACCGAGGCATCGGAGACAGGCAACCGTTCGTCGAGCTGGGACTGCCGGAACGTGACGCGGGGCAGCGGCTCACCGAACGGCCGCGACCATCGTCCACTGTGCGTCAATTGGAGACCCGCGACGAGATGTGCGCCATCGAACTCGAGGGCCCGGGCGGCGACCATCCGGCCCCGCAGGTCGCCGAGGTACTCGGCTGTCTCTTCATTGATCATCAGCTGGTTCGGGTTGGCTCTGCCCTCGGGGGCAACGGCGGTGGCTTCGCCCCACACCAGGCCAGCCCCGGAAGCACCGAAGCGCAGCCAGCGGCGCTCCAGATCCGGTGTCGGCTTTCCGTCGGTGGTTCCGTCCCAACCCTCCATCGGGAGAATGGCGAAACGATTCTCGGCCTCGAGGCGCGAGCCGATCTTGACGGGCGCTGCGAGTGGTCCCTGGGGTGCGGGCTCCACGACGTCGTCGAGCGGTAGGTCGATGCCCTGCTCAGCCAGGTAGGCGCTCATGGCCTCCGGCGTGCTGATCTTCTTGACCTGTGGGAACCGTCTACGCGACGCCGCCATTGCGCATCCCTCTCCTGTAGTGGCCCATTGCTTTCTGGGTCGGCCGATCAGGCCTGTTGCTCGTCCGCGAGAACGGCATCGCCCAACGTCGATGGGGGTTGATCGGGCCTTGTGGAGCGAATCGATCCCCGCCGTCGCCGCCATCGTTCGACGTTTGCGATGGTAGGACGTGCCTGCCACCGCGGTCAACCATGCCTCGTGTTCGCTGATTTCGCAATCGATTGCAGTTGCAAACGATTGAACCATTCCGTAGTGTGCCGTGCGGCATATCGATTATCGATTGCGTAGGAGGTAGCGCATGATTCGATTCACGAAACTCCTGACCTTGTTGACGGTGTTTGCCCTCATTGTTGCTGCCTGTAGCAGCGACAGCGACGACACCACCACAACGGCAGCCGGTGGCGAGGAGACCACCACAACGGCAGCCGCAGCTGAAGAAACCACCACAACCGCAGCAGCGGCCGAAGAGACCACGACCACGGCCGCCGCAACAGAAGACCCGATTCTGTTCGCAGCGTCGTTGCCCCTCACGGGTGACTTCGCCATTCCGGGTAGCAAACACGCCGACGGGTACCAGTTCTGCGTCGATGAGATCAATGCGCGGGGCGGGATCCTCGGGCGTTCGGTCGAGTTGCTCGTCGAAGACAACCGGTCCGACCCGGAGGTCACGGTATCGCAGGTGCAGCGCCAGATCGAGGTCGAGGGCGCAGACGCGTTGCTCGGCACGTTCTCCAGCTTGCTGACCTTCCCGGCGTCGACTGTCGCAAACCAGGCCGACATGATGTATCCGATCCCATCGGGTGCCGCGTTGCGCATTTGGGAGCGGGGATTCCAGAACATCTTCTACTTCCAGCAGAACGCCGCTGAGCTGATCGGCTTCTCGCCGGTCTCGATGATCGAGTACTACACCGGCACTGGTGTGATCGATCCCGCGCTGGAGACAGTCGCGATCGTGCACGCCGACGACTTCTTCGCCAACGCGATCGTTACCGGTCTCGTCGGTGGCGAGGTGGCGATCCCGGATTCGGACGTCGTCGTATCGGTTGATGGCTATCTCGAGCCGGCCGGCATCGAGGTCGTCTACCAAGAGCAGTGGCCCGTTCCGTTCACCGACTGGCTGACCTTGGCCAACTCGATCAAGAACAGCGGGGCCGAGATGGTTGCTGCAGCGACCGCTTCGCCTGACGAAGCGATTTCGCTGATCAACGCATTCGCGACGGTGCAGTACAACCCGAAGCTGATCTGGATGTCACAGGGTGCACAGAGCGAGTTCGAAGAGACGCTCGGAAGCCTGGCCGACGGCGTCACGATCCACTCGGCATGGCATCCGCTCGCCGATTGGGAGGGTGTGCTCGCAGGCGAGCCATACACCAATACCGACTTCATCGACGGCTTCACCGCATCGTTCGGGCGGGCGCCGGATGAGGACGAGGCGATCCCGTTCTCGCTCTGCCAGGGCGTCGAGCAGGCGATCCTCGGTGTCGGTTCCACGGACAACGTTGCGATGTCGGA
>JADWMG010000261.1 GCA_015767405.1 Actinomycetota bacterium | reverse complement strand
GACCCATCGTCACGACAGTGGTCTTGGAATCGGGTGACCACGCGCCCATCGAATGGGGATTGTTCTTGGCGTAGTCCTTCACAGCTTTCGGTGCGCGGCGATCAGAGTTCCCCTGACGGAGCACCGGATTCACCGCAGAACCCATCACCTTCGCGTAGCGATCCCTGGCGTCCACTTCCTCAGGTGAGGTCGGCTCGTCCGGATAGTCCGGCAGGTCGTAGCCCTTCTCCTGAAGCTCGGCAATGGCCGCCTTCATCTGGGGCACGGACGCGCTGATGTTTGGCAGCTTGATGATGTTGGCCTCAGGTGTCAGGGCAAGAGCTCCGAGAGCAGCGAGGTCATCATCAATGCGCTGTTCCGCGGTCATCCGCTCGGGGAAGCTGGAGATGATCCGACCCGCGAGCGAGACATCTCGAGTCTCCACACCAACACCCGCTGTTCTTGCGTAGGCCTCGATGATCGGCAGGAACGAATACGTGGCGAGCGCCGGCGCTTCGTCGGTGTGGGTGTAGATGATCGTGGGGGCTTCAGTCATTGGGTTTCCTGTGCGTTCGATGGGGGTCGGGTCGACGAGTCGTGCAAGGTTCGAATGTCCAGTGACGTCCGAGCACTTGTCTACAACTTGTCTACAACCCTAGCGGGAGGTCCGTCCACCCGCATCGTGGACGCGGCGCCATTCGCGCGGGGCCGACCATCTACGCTCAACGACAATGGATTTCGCATGGACAGCCGAGCAAATCGCCCTTCGACAGGAGGCTCGAGAGGTCGCTGTCAGGGCGGTCGAACGCTACGGACGCTCCAACGATTCGTGGATCAATGGCTTCTCCAAAGACTTCGCGAAAGAGATGGCGGACCACGGTTGGATCGGAATGACATGGCCGGTCGAGTACGGCGGTGGAGGCCAGCCGCCTATCAATCGCCTGATCGTTGGCGAAGAACTCATCGCCGCTGGCGCCCCGATAGCTGCGATGTGGTTCGCCGACCGCCAAATGGGCCCAACCCTCGTGAACTACGGCACCGAAGATCAGCAGGCGGAGTTCCTACCGGGCATCTTGTCTGGTGAAACAACTTGGTGTATCGGGATGTCAGAACCGAACTCCGGGTCTGACCTTGCCTCGCTGACCACGACGGCGATTCGCGACGGCGACGATTTTGTTGTCAACGGCCAGAAGATCTGGACCAGCTTCGGCGAGCTCGCCGACTACTGCTACCTGATTTGTCGCACCGACACCGAGGGGCCCCCGCACCGGGGAATCAGCGAAGTCATCGTCCCGATGGACAGTCCGGGAATCGAGGTGCGCCCGATAACCGACATGACAACGAACCGTCACTTCTGCGAGGTCTGGTTCACCGATGTACGCGTGCCCGTCGCCAACCTTGTCGGCATCGAAGGCAATGCCTTCAAGCAGACCATGGCCCAGCTCGAACACGAACGGGGCGGCATCGACCGGCTCGTTTCGAACCGAGCCCTATACGAGATTGCCCTCGCCCGCGCTGACCGCTCCGATCCGCTCGTGCGCCAAGAGATTGCCAGCATCGAGTCCGGATACCGGATCGGGCGCATCCTGGTGACGAGGGAGGTTCTACGTCAGGCCCCGGCAGGGTTCTCTGCTGCCACGAAGTGCTTCTGCACCGAGCACCAAATCCGCGTCGCCGACTTTGTCGCCCAAACGCTCGGAGCCGAAGCAATGCTGTGGTCCGACGTCATACATGGAGTCGTCTACGCCCCCGGCTACACGATCATGGGTGGCACCTCGAACATCATGCGCAACATCCTCGGCGAGCGTGTCCTAGGCCTCCCCCGCGAACCCCGCTAGATCGCAATCACCCGCCCAAACCCGAGATCTTGCGGGAATCGCGCGCTATGTGTCCGATTTCCGCAAGATTTCGGATGGGGGGAGCGCCATCTCGGGGGCTACCTTGAGGCGATGGAACATGTGCAATTCGGACGCACGGGGCTCAAGGTCTCTCGACTGTGTCTCGGGACGATGACGTTCGGATATCAAACCGACGAGAACACTTCGAACGAGGTCATGGACGCTGCCGCCGAGGCAGGCATCACGTTCTTCGATACAGCCGATGTGTACCCACTCGGCGCGCCAGTAAACGACTTCGGACGCACTGAAGAACTGATCGGGAACTGGATGCGCGGCAAGCGCGACAGTTTCATCATCGCCAGCAAGTGCTTCTTCCCAACCGGCCCGATGCCGTGGGACGGCGGTAACAGCCGACAGAACATCATGCGTGCGGTCGAGGCTTCGCTGCGTCGTCTGCAAACCGACCACATCGACCTCTACCAAGTTCACGCCTGGGACCCCTCCACGCCGATCGATGAAACACTTCGTGCGATGGACGACCTCGTGAAGTCGGGCAAAGTCCGCTATATCGGCTGTTCCAACACGCTTGCCTATCAGCTCGCTCGAGCGATCGGCCGCAGCGAGTTGCTGGGCCTCAGCAGGTTCGAGAGTGTTCAGCCGCGCTACAACCTGTTGTTCAGAGAGAACGAACGGGAGCTGTTTCCCCTGTGCTCCGAGGACGACATTGCGGTCATCCCGTACAACCCGCTGGCCGGAGGGCTCCTGACCGGCAAGCATCGAAGTGGCGAGCCCACAGAGGGCACGAGGTTCACGCTCGGCTGGGCAGCAGGGCCGTACCAGGAGCGGTACTGGCAAGAGGCAATGTTCCGCACTGTTGACGAGTTTCAACAGATCGCTGAAGACGTCGGTGTCCCGATGACCACGCTTGCGATTCGATGGGTGCTTGCCAACCCGGTGATCACTTCACCGATTGTCGGCGCATCCCGGCCGGACCAACTCGCGGCCTCTGTGGCAGCGCTCGATGAGCCACTTGACCCAGACGTCAAGCAGCGGCTTGACGATCTGACCCACGAATACCGATTCGGCGATCACGATCGCTGAGCACGAACGGCGCCACGGATCAGTCGCTCAGCATCGGCACACTGAAGTCGGCGTTGCTCCCGATTGTTGCAGCGAGCGTCAGAGCTGATCCGCCGAAACGATCACGGACCTCATCAATCGTCGTGTCGAGCACTTCGGCATCGCCACGTTCAAACGGCAACACCATCTGAACCGCATCTTCGTTGCGGAGATTGCTCACCGACATTCCGAGCAGCGTGAGCCCTCGTTGTTCGATCATCGGCCAGGCAACGTCAAGCAAGGTGAACCCGACAGATCGAATTGGGGCGGTAGCCGAAGTACATGCAGGCAGTGAATGCGAACGAGTCGCCCGAGAGAAGTCGTCGAAGCGAAACCGTAAAGCGACTGTGCGACCTACTCGCTCGGCTCGACGCATCCGGCGGGTGATGCGATCAACCAGTCGAAGGAGCACGACCTCGATCTCAGAGCGTGACCTCAGGCGGCGCCCGAGAGCCTGCTGCGAACCGATCGACCCGCGCCGTCGACCCGCGTGCAGCGGCCGCGGATCTCGATTGTTGGCAAGGGCATGCAGTTGCCGCCCCATGCCAACGCCCACGATCGATTCGAGCGC
>JADWMG010000260.1 GCA_015767405.1 Actinomycetota bacterium | reverse complement strand
GCTGCTGACGCATCCGGGTCGAGAACGACAAGAGCAACGACGAATGGGCGTTTCTCGCCGATCGCGCAGGCTTGACCAACGAGCGGGATCATCTTCAGTTCGGCCTCGAGATTGGCAGGGCTGATGTTCTTGCCACCCGCAGTGATGATCAGCTCCTTCTTACGATCGACAATCTTGAGGAACCCCTCGTCGTCGAGCTCACCGATATCGCCGGTGTGAACCCAGCCATCATCGTCGATTGCTTCAGCAGTCTTCTCGGGCTGGCCCAGGTAACCGACGAACATGTTGCCGCCACGGGCTAGGACTTCGCCGTCGTCTGCAACCTTGACCTCGACGCCAACGGCTCCTTGGCCGACGTATCCAGCCTTGGCCGCTGCTGACCACGTGAGCACAGCGGTCGTTTCAGACATTCCGTAGCCCTCTGTGAGGGGCACCCCTATAGCGCGGAACCAAGCCAGGATCTCTGCTGGGATCGGAGCTGCGCCGGAGATGCCGATCTGAGTCTGATCAAGACCAATAAGTGCACGCACACCCCGGAACGCGATCTGATCGAGGAAATTCCACGTGTCGATGTCTTCCTGCGTCGCCGTTCCGCGAGTCATCCGCTCAGAAATCGGAAGCGCGGTTTCAACGGCGTCGTTGAAGGCTTTGGCCTTTTCCGGGTCGGCGCCCAACGCTGCGTTGACGCCGGCATAGAGCTTTTCCCACACTCTGGGTACCCCGATGAATGTGTCCGGGTGGACCTCGCTGGCGTATGCCGCAACTTGCGCCGTATTCGGGCAGCATGCGATCTGAGTTGCGAAGTCGACCATGTAGTAGTGCCCGAGAAGGCGTTCCATGATGTGTGCCATCGGGAGGTATGAGACGTGCTTCTTTCCGGCGAAATCTCCGATGTCGGTCTGCTCACGCATTGACTGGCCGACGGATTCGAGTGTCCAGGCAACGTTGCTATGCGAGAGCATCACTCCCTTTGGTGGCCCGGTGGTGCCAGATGTGTAGATGATCGTCGCAAGGTCGTCGAGCGTGGCAGCCTCCGCTTCGGCAGCGAGGTCAGCCGGTTCGAAGCTCACCATGTCTGAGTACCGCAAGACGTCGGGACCCACCGTTTCGTCGTCTTCGACGATCGCGATGTGCTCGATCGTCGGCATCTCGGATCGGACTTTCATGAAACGTTCGAGGAATCCGGCATCTTCGACGATTGCCATCTTGGCCCCACAGTCGTTGACCAGGTATTCGATCTGCTCTGGTGCGGACGAGTTGTAGATCGACACGGGAGTCGCGCCGCGGAATAGGACCGCGAGATCCAGGGGATGGAACTCTGCTCGATTCCGAAGCATCAAAACGACGTTGTCGCCGGGTCCGATTCCTACCTCAGCCAATGCGCTCGTCAGCCGAGCCGTGACGTCTGCCAACTCACTCAGCGTCCACGACGCCCACTCACCCGCGGAGTCCTTCCAGGTCAAGACGGTGACGTCTCCGTTTCGCGCAAGATTCGACAGGAATCGTTTGGGGATGTTCTGTCCGACTATGCGGTCGTGCAACTCTTGGCTCGTGGTCATTGTCGCAGTCTCGCACGGGTGACAGGAGTCACGCCAAGCCTCCCTAGGGCGGAGCGTTTCTGGGTTGAGGATTCAGGGGTCGAGGAAGCTGACGACTGCTTCGGTGAAGACATCATTCTTGTCGCCGGCGATCATGTGCGCGGCGCCAGCCACATCGACGTACTCGGCGTGCGGCACAAGCACGAGGAACTCCCCGACCTCCGCATCCGTGACCAGATCGGAGAGGCGCCCACGAACTAGCAGGGTTGGCTTCGTGAGGTGTCTCGCAAAATCCTCGAGCTCGCCGTGGTGACGATCGCGGGCGTGTTCGCTTGAAGCGCCGCCCGTCCTGAAGTCAAGAAAGGCGGGATCCCAGTGCCATCGCCACCTGCCATCGTCGCCGAGGCGAAGATTCTTGGAAAGTCCGGACAGGTCCGTCGGCCGCTGGCGATGTGGTTGATACTCGGCAATCGCGTCAGCAGCGTCTTCCAGCGTGGCGAATCCGTCGACTGCATCCTTCGCCATGAAATTGAGTATCCGGGTGACACCCTCTGGGGCGGGCCGCGGTGTGATGTCGACAAGAATGAGTGCTGAGAATTGGTCAGGTTGTTCGTTGACTGCGTGGAGCCCGGTGATTCCCCCGAGCGAGGCGCCGACCCACGCGACCGGCTCGCCGACCCATGCAGCGACGGCCAGGGCGTCGTCTCGGTATGCACTCATCTGGTAGTTGCCGTCGGGATCCCACTGGGAGTCGCCGTGGCCGCGGAGGTCTATCGAAAGCACCCGATGGCCGTGGGCGGCAAGGACCGCAGCTGTTCCGCCCCACGAGTGTCGGGTCTGCCCTCCGCCGTGTGCGAGCACGACTGGTACGCCATCCCCTGGCCACTCGTCGGCAACGATGCGCAATCCGTTCCGGCCGCTGATCGTAACTGTGATCGGATCAGCAGCCGCGCCAGTCACGCTTGGCCCCAGATGGGCTCGCGTTTTTCGGCGAAAGCTTGCATTCCTTCTGCGGCATCGGGACTCGAGAAGAATTCCTCAGAGAGCAGGCGCATGCTCTCGAATGCTTCATCCCGTTCGAGCCCAGGAACCGAGTGCAGGAGTTCCTTCGTGGCCGTGACGGCCTGAGGGGCTCCCTTCAGAATTCCGGCGCAAAGCGTTGAGACAACAGCCTGTGTGTCATCGCTGACGTGGGTCACGAGCCCCATCGAGCGGGCCTCTTCAGCATCGAACTGTTCGCCTGTGAGCATGGCCGCTGCGATCTTGCCTGGCGGGACGCGCCGCAGAATTGGCACAGAAATGATTGCCGCGGCGACCCCGATGCGAACCTCTGTGAGAGCAAAAGTCGTGGCTGAGTTGACAACCACGAGGTCGCATGCGGCCATCAAGCCGATTCCCCCAGCTCGAACAGCACCGTCGATCACCGCGATCGTCGGCGCGGCGGTGTCCATGAGGCGTTGGAGAACCCGAACGAACGGTTCGGAGTCTGGTGGGCCGGTCCGTCGTTCCTTGAGGTCAGCGCCAGCACAGAAAGCGGGCCCCTCGTGCCTCAGCACGATTGCTCGGGCATCGGCCTCCTCCGCCTGGTCGAGGGCGGCGTGCAGTTCCGTCAGAAGTTGTCGCGAAAGCGCATTGCGGTTGCGCTGAGAGTCGAGAGTGATTGTTGCTATTCCATCGTCGAGTTCCACGTGGACGACTTCATCGCTGCCGGGCTGGGCGTCATCGTGTTGTTGCATCACCGCCGACCGTAGCCCTACGCGTTCTCGTGAACTATTACCGACGTCTCGTCGGCAATAGTTCACGAGAACAGGAGGGGTTCTACACTCGATGGCGTGACTGAGCTCCGAAATGACTTTCCAGCCGGCGTCCTGACGGGCGACGCAGTGCCGCAGTTGTTCGCCTTGGCCAAGGCCGAACAGTTCGCACTTCCAGCCGCGAACTGCATCGGATCGAACTCGATGAACGCTGTC
>JADWMG010000259.1 GCA_015767405.1 Actinomycetota bacterium | reverse complement strand
GCTCATCAGCGCGATCGCCGCTGCACCATCGGTCAGCGGACTCGAGTTTCCAGCCGTGAGCGTGCCGCTCCCCGACCTGTCGAACACGGGCTTCAGCGTGGCCAGCTTCTCGAGCGTTGTATTTGGACGAATGATCGCGTCGTGGTCGATTCCGCCGAGCGGAACGATCTCCGCTTTGAGTCGGCCGTCGTCGGTCGCGGTCGCCGCATTCTTGTGGCTTGAGAGGGCAAGCTCGTCTTGGGGCTCGCGGGCGATATGCCATTCCTTGACGGTGAGCTCCGTGTGCTCCCCCATCGACAGTCCAGTGGAAGGCTCCACGACGCTGGGTGCGTTTGGCTTGAGGTGTTGCGGTCGAAGCGAAGATAAGATCCCCATGCGCTCTTTGAGCGTACGTGCGTTGGATACGTCGACGAAGATCCGACTCGCTGACGCGGAGAAGAGCACGGCCGGGTTCGACATCGACTCTACGCCACCTGCGATTCCGATCTCCGCGCGACCAGCTCGAATCGAATCGGCAATGGCCATGATCGCCGTAGTGCCGGTGATGCAGTTGTCCGTTACCGTCCATGCCGGCGTGCTTGAAGGGAGTCGACTCGCAAACGCCACCTCGCGAGCAAATTGGGGCCGTCGGGGGTCGAGCACGACGATGCCGTACACCATTTCGTCGATTGTGGACGGAGCGAGGCCGTGTCTATCGAGTAGGCCGTCCACGGCGTGACGCGCAAGATCGAGAGCCGAGTGTTCCTTGAGCTTGGTGCCTGCCTTGGCGAACGGAGTGCGGGCACCCGCAACGATGGCAACGCGAGGGGCGGAATCGGCCATGGGTCACCTCCAAGGCCGATCCCTAGGTTGCACTGAGCCCAGTCGCAAGGGATGAGTCCGTCCCTGGCCTCGGGTGGCGCCTACCTTTGGCTCCCAAACCGAGTGGTTCTAGGTATGATGTTGATTTGGAAGTGGTGTCGGTGAAATGTGCCCTCAAATGAAGTCGTTCGCTGAGTGCACGCTCCTGCCACTACCGAGCGACTTAACGCTTGGCGATGGCTATCTCATACTCGACAACGAATTCCGGGTGGTGCTGGCCGGCGTTCGTGGGTCGCGCCTGGAACGTGCCGCGAAGCGCTTCGCACATGTCGTGCGGCAGCTAACCGAGCCGAGACCGCTGGCTTCGGACAAGAGCAAGGGGCCCCGCGTCGCGGTGGTCGTCGAAGAAAGCGCAGACGCTGCGCCTGGCACTCCAGACGACGAATCCTACACGCTAACCGTGTCGCCGGACAGTGTGCTTCTAGAGGCCCGCAAGACTTGCGGCGCGCTGCACGGCCTTCAGACGCTAGCGCAACTCATCGTTTCCTCTCCCGACGGTTATAAGCTGCCTGTCGTGCGGATAGTGGATCGACCTCGCTTCGCCTGGCGCGGGTTACTCATCGATGCCGTCAGACACTGGATGCCTGCCGAGGTCATCAAGCGCAACTTGGACGCCATGGCCGCGGTGAAGCTCAATGTATTTCACTGGCATCTCACCAACGATCAGGGCTTCCGCATCGAGAGCCGTCGATTTCCACGGCTACATGGGTTGGGCTCGGACGGGAAGTACTACACGCAGGAAGAGATTCGCGGCATTGTCGAGTACGCGTGGGATCGCGGTATATGCATCGTCCCGGAGTTCGACATGCCTGGTCACACGACGAGCTGGTTCGTCGGCTATCCCGAGCTGGCCAGCGCACCCGGACCGTATACCGTTTCGCGACAGTTCGGTGGTCATAAGGCCACCATGGACCCAACGAGGAATGGCACCATCGAGCTAGTTCTCGAATTCTTGTCGGAGATGATCTCCCTTTTCCCCGGCCGGTTCATCCACCTCGGCGGCGATCAGGTTGATCCGGAGCATTGGCAATCGAATTCAGCCATCCGCACCTACATGCGAGAGAACAGTCTCGAAGGCCCTCACGACCTACTCGTGGATTTTCACAACAGAATCCATCGTTTCCTCCTCGGCCACGGACGCGAAGCAATAGGGTGGGATCCGTTGGCCGGTTCCAGTCTCGACCTGGGAGTCGTCGTACAGTCGGTTCGAGGACAACAGTGGGTGGCGCAGGCAATCCGAGGGGGCCATCGGGCTATCGCATCGTCCGACTACTACATGGATGCCATGCTGCCCGCATCGCACCACTACCTGAGGGACCCCTTTGACGGCGAGGTGTCGGACACCACCGAAGAGCAGCGGGCTCTCGTTTTGGGTGCCGAGGCCTCGATGTGGACGGAGTTTGCGACCGCGAACAACGTCGATTCGCGCATCTGGCCCAGGACGGCCGCAGTGGCGGAACGGTTGTGGTCGCCACGCGAAATTCGGGATGTCGATGATCTCTACCGCAGGATTCCCGCGTTGAGCTGGCACCTCGACGCGATCGGCCTCACGCACAAGACCTCCCCTCGACAGATGCACAAGGACCTGGCCGGGGGAATATCGAGCGACGCTGTGCAGGTCCTGGCGGACGTCGTCGAACCGATTACCTTGGAGGCACGCTGGAAGTTGCTTGCTCACTACACGACGACTACACCGCTCAATCGCCTCGTGGATGCCGCGGTGCCCGATGGGGAAACGCCGCGCGGGTTCGCGGCTAAGGTGGCGGCCTTCGTGGCTGATCCCACTCACGGTGTGATGCGCTCCGAGCTCGAGGCAGAACTGAAGACCTGGATTGCCACTCACGAGCGCATCACGAGCGACGTTCCCGCGTCGCCGCACCTGAACGAGATCACCTCAGTATCGAAGGCTCTGTCTGATGTCGCCGGTGTGGGCCTCGCGTGCCTCGCAGCGCTGCACTCATCGAAAGCCATCACGCGAGAAGAACGTGAAACGCATATGGCGATCCTGGAGTCGGCCGGCGCGCCGAGGGCCGAGGTCACACTGGCGATCGTGCCAGGCATTCGTACCCTGCTCGAGGCGGTCCCCGATGAGCCTCCGACGGCGATTGACGGAATCATCGACGAAGTCGAGGGGCAATGAGCAAACTGACGATCATTGGGTCGATAGCAATCGCTGTACTTCTGATTGCCGGTATTGGCTTGTGGCGCACTGGGAAGTTGAGGGCCTCGCTGGTGCGGCTCTTCGGGCCACCGCGGGTGGAGCTGGCAGAGACCTACATTGGCGCCGATACCAGCGAGACCTTCGATCACTCGGGTTACGATCAGCTCGTTGCCGACCACGTCGATTCCGACGGCTTCGTCGACTACGCCGGCCTCGCCGACTACGAGGCCAAGCTCGACGCGTATCTCGACGGCCTCGCCAATGCGACGCTCGACAATCTCGGGCGAGACGAGCGCCTAGCGCTCCTGATCAACGCCTACAACGCCTTCACGCTGCGTCTCATCCTCGACCACTTTCCCATCGGGTCGATTCGAAACATTCCCTCTGCGGAACGATGGGACGCGAAACGCTGGGTGTTGGCTGGCGAGACCTACAGTCTCGACCAGATCGAGCACGAGCTCATTCGCCCCAACTTTCGTGAACCACGGATCC
>JADWMG010000072.1 GCA_015767405.1 Actinomycetota bacterium | reverse complement strand
CAACATATGAGGGAAGAACCGTGTGCGCATCTACCGGGCCCTCAATCTCCAGGCGACGCACACGACGGCTCTGTCGACACGCTTCATCGGCGATCCGCTGAAGTCGAACTAGTTGTTTGGCGGCTCGGTCCGGCTTCCAGCGCACAATTGAACGCTCGGCGTGAAGCAAAACGATGCGATCCGCTCCAAGTTCGGTGACCTTCTGCACCAGCCAGTCGAGTCGATCACCCTTCGGTATCGCGACTGCCAATTGAAATGGTTCCTGCTGCCGCTCGTCGGCAAACACTTCTGATGTCGGGTCGAGAAACAGCGAGCTGGGCGACAGAACGACGGAGGCTAAACGCCAGCGGCCGTCGCCATCGGTGACACTGACGACCTCACCCTCACGAAGACGAAGTACGCGCCGCAGGTGATGCTCGCTATCGCTGTCCAACTCGATGGGAGCATCAACGTCAAGTTGCTGAGGGTCAACGAAAACATGGGCACTGGTCGAACGAAGAGACGTGAGATCCACGGGTCTTTACGCGCCAGTCAGGTGAAGGCCGACTTGATTCGGGAGAACAGGCGCTCCTTGCCGTTCCCGACAGCCTCTCCACGCCCTTCGGCCAGGCCCGTCAGCAATTCGACCTCGCTATCGGTGAGCTTGAGTGGCACCTCGACTCGAACTCGGGCGCGAAGATCACCGCGACTGCGACCTCGAAGACTCGGAACCCCGCGTTGACGCAGCACAAACTCGCGACCGGGCTGAGTTCCTGCGGGAATGATCAGATTCTCTGTGCCATCCAGCGTTTCGAGTTCGATTGAAGTTCCCAACGCCGCCTGAGCAATCGAAATCGGAACCTCGGTGATCAGATCATGGTCGTCACGGATGTACAGATCGTGTGGCGCCACGCGGAGATGAACGTAGAGGTCGCCCGCCCGGCCGCCACGCGGCCCGGCAGCTCCGCGTCCGGTAAGCCTCAGCGTCGAGCCCGAGTCGACGCCGGCCGGAACGTCGACCTGGTACGTCTTGTCGACGGTGACCCGACCTTCGCCGCGGCAAGTCTTGCATGGTGTAGTGATGACCTCGCCCATGCCGTTGCACCTGGCACAGGGGCTCGCCGTGACCATCTGGCCGAGCAAGCTCTGCCGCACCCGTTGCACCTGTCCGGCTCCGTTGCATTCGCTGCAGGTGACGGGTTTGGTTCCCTCGCCGGCTCCGGAACCTCCGCAGGCGTCGCAGGAAACAGGCAGCTTGAGCACAACGTCGATCTGGTCACCGAACACGGCCTGTTCGAATGAGATGTCAGCGACAACTTCGAGATCCTGACCACGCGGTGGGCCGCTAGGGCCGCGTGATCTGCCCCCGCCGCCGAACGGGCTGCCGCCACCGCCACCTCCACCGAAGAAGGTGTCGAAGATGTCTCCGAGGCCGCCTCCGAAGAGGTCATCTGCCGTCGTCCCTCTACTGCCAGTGCCACCGATACCGGCCTCGCCGTAGCGGTCGTACCGGGCGCGCTGATCTTCATCGGAAAGCACCTGGTAGGCCATCGCGATCTTTTTGAACTGCTCAGCAGCCTCTGCATCATCTGGATTGGCGTCAGGATGGAATTCTCGGGCGCGCTTACGGTACGCCTTCTTTATCTCGTCGGCCGACGCCGATCGCGAAACGCCCAGTAGTTCGTAGAAGTCAGCCATGGTCGGCTACAGGATGCCTGGAGATAACCAATTGGCCACACCAAGCGTCGGCGTATCAGCCTTCTTCAAGTCGGTGCCCGAGTTGCTCGCTCACCACATCGACGGCGGCAAGCGCCCGTGGGTAGTTCATGCGGGTCGGGCCGAGGATGCCGACCGACCCAAGCTGCTCGCCATCAACGACGACCGGAGCGACGACAACCGAGCATGCCGACAGCGGCTCCACTCCATGCTCCCCGCCGATCGCGACCGACATCCCCCGATTCAAAATGTCGCTCACGAGCGTGACGACAACAAATTGCTGTTCCAACGTCTGCAGGACCGAGCGCACAACGTCGACCGCGTCAAAAGCGTTGGCCACAGCCGCCGCCCCTCCAGTGAAGACCTGGTCGGGGCTGCCGATTGTTTGTAATGCGACAAGCGCATCTACGCACAGCCGATCGACCGCCTCGTCGCCTGTTGCAGACACCTCTCCGACCGACCCGAGAACCCTGCCGTCCATCGCTGCAGAGAGATGCACTCCGGCAGCGGCAAGCTTGAGATCGTCGTCGCCAGCAGCCAGATCGAGCGGAACATTCTCGACCGTACCGTTCGCAAAGACGACGATGGCAGTTGCCGCGGAGGGCGAAAGAGAAACCAGTTGAATCCGGTGGATCAGAACAGCCTCAGCTCGCGGCCCTACCACGACGCCCGCATTGTTTGTCAGCGTCGCGAGCAGGTTCGAAGTTTGGTGAAGCATCTCCTCGAGGCGCCCATGTGCCGCAGAGAAGAACTCGCCTACCTGGTGCGTCGTGGCAGCATCGAGCGTGCCCGGCGCGGTCAAGTGATCAACGAAGTACCTGTAGCCCTTGTCAGTTGGCACCCGACCAGCAGATGTGTGTGGCTGGACGAGAAAGCCCTCGTGTTCGAGGTGCGCCATCTCATTGCGGACGGTCGCCGACGAAACATTGATCGCCGGCGCCTCTGCGATGTGACTTGAGCCCACAGGTTGGGCCGTTGAGATGTATTCCTGTACCACAACGCTCAGAATCGCCCTCTTGCGGTCATCCAACATCTTGTGACCAGGATATCGACTGCCGCGGTCCTCACCGTTCCCGCCGTGGCCCTCGTCGTTTGTGTGTGGATTTTGGGCGTATGGAACCGAAACTTTGCATACAAACGCCCGGCGTCTTTCGATCGACCGCTTGGACGTGACTTTCACGCCTGGCAACACTGTGTCTTGGGTAGAACACAGGAGTGAAAATGACCGAGCTAGCGATCCGTCCGTGGGTCCCTTCAAGATCCGAACGATTGGTGCAACGTGTGGCGGAGGAGACCGCATCGTGCACTACGCAGGAGGCGGATCGACGAATTAGCGCGCTGATCAGAGACAACCAGCGCATTCATGAACACCAATCCGTGAACCTCAATCCGGCTGCAAATGCAATGAACCCTCGAGCGGAGGCCGTCCTCTCTGCCCGCCTCGGATCACGACCATCGCTGGGCTATCCGGGCGACAAGTACGAAATGGGCCTCGAGGCTGTCGAGGAAATTGAGATCATCGCCGCCGAGCTCGCGGCCGAAGTCTTCCGGGCGCCATTCGCCGAGATCCGAGTTCCATCTGGGGCGATTGCGAACCTGTACACGTTCATGGCTTGCTGCGAACCAGGCGACTCGATCATCGTTCCACCCGCATCGATCGGAGGACACGTCACCCATCACCTGGCTGGAGCGGCCGGGTTGTATGGCCTCGACATTCACGAGGCACCGATCGACGCTGATCGCTACACGATCGACACTGTTGGTCTGGCGGGGTTGGCCGAGCGAGTACGACCGAAGGTGGTCACCATCGGGGCAAGCCTCAACCTCCACCACCACCCCGTCGCCGAGATTCGTCAGATTGCCGACAATGTCGGGGCCAAGGTGCTCTTCGACGCCGCTCATCTGTCTGGGCTGATTGCTGGAGGCGCCTGGCCCAATCCGCTCGCAGCCGGGGCACACGTGATGACGATGAGCACATACAAGAGCCTTGGAGGACCTCCTTCCGGACTACTCGTCACAAACGACGCATCGATCGCCGAGCGCGTCGATGCCATTGCGTATCCGGGGCTAACCGCCAACTTCGATGCTGCGAAGTCGGCGGCGCTTGCGATCACGCTTCTCGACTGGAAGGACGTCGGACCGGCCTATGCCGCAGAGATGGTCGAGACCGCCTCAGCTTTGGTGGGCCACCTCATCGATGAAGGCGTGGCTGTATACGGCGGGCGGAAAGCGACCAAATCTCATGCATTTGCGCTGGACGCAAATGCGTTCGGCGGCGGTCACGCCTGCGCTCAACTTCTACGCGAGGCGAACCTGCTGACTTCTGGAATCGGTCTACCCATTGAGTCCGAGCCCGGAACGATGCCAGGGCTCCGCATCGGAACCAACGAGATCGTCCGTTGGGGAATGACCGTCAATGACATGGCCGAACTCGCGGGCCTGATCGCCGCAGCACTCCGGGATCCAAAGGACACGGCCTCACAGGTAACAGAATTCCGGTCACGCTTCACAGAGATCCACTTCGCCCGCAACAACCACGCAACAACCAGTTGAGACGTTTGGGGTCAAACCCCAAACGTCTCATTTGCTAATCGAATCGCCGGGAGCGACAATTCCATCCGTCACCACGATCGCGTTGATTCCGCGCATGCGCAGGTCATCACGTGAATTGACCCAGCGCGCTGCGTCGATGCCGAATCGTTCGGTGAACTTCGCGCATCCGCGATGAGGCTTTGTCGTGACTTCGATCAATGCGGTGCCGACTTCCAGTCGAGTGCCAGCCGGGGCGTTCTGCAGAGAGAGGTCGAAATCAACGATCAGCTGATCGCCCGCTAGCGCCCATCGATCACGATCCGGTCCAGCCACCGCTCCGACTGCACGACTGCTCATCAGAGTCAGTTCCGCGAGTGGATGCGCACGACCATCCGGAGTTCTCGCATTGCCGCGCTCGACGTAGTTGTCACCCTCCAAACCCTGTCCTCTGATTAGGCGGCCAGTCGTGAGGATGCTGCGCTCGTCGACCGCGGGGCGACATACAACTAATTCGACCGAGCCGACACGGCTCGGCGCCGCCTGCACGTGTTCAATCTGGCCTTCGAGGTAGTCAGCGCTGCGATGCACCGTCCCACGATTGCACATCCGACGCAACTGACGACAAGTAATTATTCGGTTCAGTCAGGACGCAGGGCGGTGACTTCGATTTCGATCTTCATTGCCTTGCTTGCAAGCCCGACGACCGTCATCGTCGCGGCGGGCCGTGCTACACCGAAGTAGGAGCGCAGCAAGTGCCAGCACAATTCGAAATCGTCAGCGTCAGGCACCAGATATCTGACCCGCACGACATCAGCGGCACCCGAGCCGGCGCGGGTGAGAGCATCGTCGATGTTCGCCAGCGTCTGCCGGCATTGTTCGACGACATCCTCGCTGATCTGCATGGTCGAGTAGTCGTATCCCGTCGTACCCGACACGAATACCCAGCGCCCATCAACAACGGCCCGCGAGTATCCGATCTCGCGCTCGAAATCACTACCGTGATTGATTCTCTCCCGGCCCATACCCCCAGTCTCGCGGTCAATCCTCGTCCGAGACCGCTCATTTCGGACCAAGGTTTGAGTCAGCACAGACCGGAACGCCACAGGTTTCCGCTGACACAAACCATCACCCCAAGATTTGTGTCAGCCCATACCGGTGCGCCATCGGTAAGTGCTGACACAAACCGGCAGTCAGCGACCAAATGACACGGATGGGGTCTGACCCCATCCGTGTCATTTGATGGTGGCGGGGGCCAGTTCGCGGCGGGAGCTGGCGAGCCAGTAGAACCCGGCGATGGCAACGCAGATCAAGCTTATGACGCTGCCGTAGGCAAGGGCCCACTCGGCGCTCCATGCATCGGCGACAAATCCGGTGATCGGGCCCCCGACGGGTGTCGAGCCGAGGAATGCGACGGCCTGGAGGGCCATCAATCGGCTGCGCATGTCGGCCGGGCTTTCCTGCTGTGTAATCGCGTTCGCAGCAGTGATGAACCCAGCACTGCCGACACCGAGCGGAATCGCCCAGACGAAGGCGAGCCAGATCGACGATGACCACGCCAGGCCGAATCCCGCGACCGCCAACAGCACGATGTTCGCCATGAACCAGCGCATCGTGACGCGATGAAATCGCGCGGTCAGAAGCGAACCGGTCAGCGACCCGATCGACATCACGGCGAGAACGACGCCGAACGCGTTCGCGCCGCCCCAGCGCTCGTCGGACAGCTTCGGCAGAACCACCGTGGTGTTGAAGGCAAATGTGCTCACGACCAGCAGCGTCACGTACACGACAAGGATGTCTCGACGGCTGGCAACAAATCGCAAGGCCTCCCGCACCGGCTGTCCACCCTTTGGCCGGCGCGGCATGGTGAACATCTCAGATGTCCGGATCGCAGTCAACGAAAAGATGATCGCGAAGAACGTCACTCCGTTGAATATGAAGCACCAGCCAGTCCCAATAGTGGCCACCAGTACAGCGGCGAGCGCCGGACCGAATATCCGTGAACCGGTCATCACCGCCGTATTCAACGATGTCGCATTCGGGATGTCCTGCTGGTCGACGAGTTCGGTCACCAACCCGCGGCGAGCTGGATTGTCGAACGCACCGACGACGCCCACTACCAACGACATCACGTAGACAAGTGGGAGATTGATGACCCCCGAAAGGTCGAGCACACCCAGCACCAATGCCTGAGCCGCAAGCCCACTCTGGGTCAGAATTGCCATTCGTCGCTTGTTGTGAGCATCAGCGACTGCACCGCCCCATGCGCCGAGCAGGAGCATCGGCAGGAACTGCAATGCGACCGCGATACCGACCGCCGTAGCCTCGCCCGTCAGCTGGTACACCAGCAGTGACATCGCCGTCAACTGCAGCCATGTACCTACGTTCGAGACAGCCAGACCGGCGAAGAACAGCCGCGCATTTCGGTAACGCAGTGAACGAAAAGTTGACGCCACTGCAGACAGCGCTCAGTCGTCGAGCTTGAGGGCTTTGATGAATACGTCGCCGGGTACTTCAACTCGACCAATCGACTTCATCTTCTTCTTGCCCTCCTTCTGC
This sequence comes from Actinomycetota bacterium, assembly GCA_015767405.1. Classification (GTDB taxonomy): domain Bacteria; phylum Actinomycetota; class Acidimicrobiia; order Acidimicrobiales; family Ilumatobacteraceae; genus Sva-07. The sequence continues at coordinate 3,794 of JADWMG010000072.1, read as the reverse complement.
TTCTCGAGCAGCTTTCGCTTACGGGTGATGTCGCCGCCGTAGCACTTCGCAGTGACGTCCTTGCGCCTCGCCTTCACGGTTTCACGCGCGATGATCTTGCCGCCTATCGCAGCCTGGATCGGCACATCGAACATTTGCCTTGGGATGAGTTCTTTCAACTTCTCGCACATACGACTGCCGTACTGATAGGCCGAATCACGGTGCACGATCGTCGAGAAGGCGTCAGCCGGTTGCCCGTTGAGCAGCAGGTCAACCTTGACCAGATTCGACGGCCGGTAGCCATCAAGCTCATAGTCGAGGCTCGCGTACCCCTTGGTGCGCGACTTCATCTGATCGAAGAAATCGACCACCACCTCGGCCAACGGCACCTCGTACACGAGCTCCATGCGTTCAGGCGACAGATACTCCATCCGCTTCATTTCGCCACGCCTCGACTGACACAGCTCCATCAGCGGACCGGTGTACTCGGTAGGAGTGATTATCGACAGTTTGAAGTAGGGCTCTTCGATCGTCTCGATCTTCTGAGCTTCGGGAAGATCGGCCGGGTTGTCGATGAGTTCATGTGAGCCGTCGGTCCTCGTCAGCTGGTATTCGACACTTGGTGCCGTCGCGATCAAAGCCAATCCGAACTCGCGCTCGAGACGCTCCTTGACGATCTCCATGTGCAGCAGGCCGAGAAACCCACAGCGAAATCCGAAGCCGAGAGCCCCAGACGACTCGGGTATGTAAGTGATAGATGCGTCGTTGAGCTTCAGCCTGTCGAGGGACTCTCGAAGGAGTTCGAAGTCGTCACCGTCGATGGGGAACAGCCCCGAAAAGACCATCGGTTTAGGATCGCGGTAGCCGGGCAGCATCTTGATTGCACCACCCGATGCAGTCGTGACGGTCTCGCCTGACCGCGCGTCACCGACGTCTTTGATCCCCGCGATCAGATACCCGACCTCGCCCGGACCGAGAGCGTCAACGGGTGTGGGCTCTGGCTGCCGCACACCGACTTCGATGGCTTCGTGATTGGCGCGGGTCTGCATGAACTCGAGCTTCGAACCAGACTCCAGACGCCCGTTCATTATTCTGACGCTGGACACGACACCGCGGTACTGATCGAACTGGGAGTCGAAGATCAAGCCCTGTAGCGGCGCGTCTGCGTCGCCTGTCGGGGGAGGAATTTGTTCAATGATCGCGTCGAGCAGATCTGGAACACCCTCGCCAGTCTTGGCCGACATGCGGATGATCGCCTCGGCCGGGATACCCAGAATGGTCTCGATCTCACTCGCATAACGGTCGGGATCCGCGGCGGGAAGATCGATCTTGTTGAGTGCCGCGACTATCTCCATGTCGTTCTCGAGCGCGAGATAACAGTTGGCAAGCGTTTGCGCCTCGATGCCTTGGGCGGCATCGACCACGAGGACGACGCCCTCACACGCAGCCAGACTGCGGCTCACTTCGTAACCAAAATCGACGTGGCCAGGCGTATCAATCAGATGAAAGGTGTACCCATTCCAGGGGACCCGAACGTTCTGCGCCTTGATGGTGATTCCCCGCTCACGCTCGAGGTCCATCGAGTCGAGGTACTGCGATCGCATTTCTCGTGAGTCAACAGCTCCGGTGATCTCTAAGACCCGGTCGGACAACGTCGATTTTCCGTGATCGATGTGCGCGATAATCGAGAAATTCCGGATGAGGTCGAGATCCATGACCTGGGCAACGCTACCTGGGCACGTTGCCGGCAATGGCGCCAGACCGATAGAGTCGCATGGCTGTTCGAAGCAGGTGTCGCGTCCCGATACCTCTCGGCAAAAGAACTCGACAATCGACGAAAGAAGTACGCAGGTTTTTCAGACATGGCGAATATCAAGAGCCAGAAGAAGCGCATTCTCACGAACAACAAGCGCCATGAGCGCAACAAGGCCGTCAAGGCCGAGATGAAGACGCGGACCAAGCAGGCCACCGACAGCATCGGCACCGATGCCAACGATGAAGACGTGCGCGTCGCCATGAAGCGCATCGACAGCGCTGCTTCCAAGGGAGTCATCCACAAGAACACTGCGGCTCGCAAGAAGAGCCGCCTGATGCAAAAGGTCAACTCCCCCGCCTGAGCGAGGGCTACACCGAACATCAGATTCGAGAACGCTGCGCTCGTCGCAGCGTTCTTTCGCGTCCGGGGCCAATCGTGAGTATGAGCGGCCGCTCCGTTGGCCGGTAGCTTGCGCTGCGATGATTCCGAAGTTCGATGATGACACAGCTCTGCTCTTGATCGACGTCCAGCGAGGAGTTGACGACCTCCAACACTGGGGTGGGCCCACCGGGCGGCGCAACAATCCGAATGCCGAACAGGTGATGGCCGATCTCCTCGCGATGTGGAGAGCAAGGGGTCTCCCTGTTGCCTTCACGAGGCACGACTCGCGAGAAGATGCATCACCGCTGAAGTTCTCCCTTCCCGGTGGAGTTCAGAAGGAGGGCTTTGAGCCGCATGACAATGAGATCGTCGTCGAGAAAGACGTCAACAGCGGATTCGTAGGCACGTCGTTGGAACTCCAGCTCCGGCGAGCCGGAGTCCACCGACTGGTCGTCGCGGGCTTCTTCACCAATATGTGCGTCGAGACAACCGTTCGGATGGCTGGCAACCTCGGCTTTGACACCTATCTCATCCACGATGCCTGTGCGACCACCAATCGGGTCGGGCTCGAGGGCACCGACTACGAACCCGACCTGGTCCATGACCTAACGGTCGCCAATCTCAACGGCGAGTTCTGCACCGCACTCACCGGATCGGAGGCCCTCGGCCTGCTGCAATCCGACGCTGCCGATCTCAACAGGAGGCAGGGGAATGAGTGAACCCAAATCGTGGGGAGTTGACTCGATGGCGGGCCCTCTTCGGCGCGTCGCCATGCGCGCACCGGGGGCTATGCGCACTGCCGACCACAACCGTTGGCACTACGCAAAAGAGCTCGACGCGCCTCGTCTGGACGAGCAGTACTCCGTGTTCGTTGACGCGGTCATCGCCGGTGGTGCCGAGATCGTCTGGATGCCCGTTAATCCGAACGATGACCTTGCCGATTCGGTGTTCACTTACGATCCTTCGTTCATCGTGCCGGGCGGGGCAATCGTCCTGCGACCGGGTAAACCACTCCGCGCCGGCGAAGCCGAGTTGCACGCCGACTTCTATCAAACACAGAACATCCCGATCCTCGGAACGATCGAAGCCCCCGGCACAGTTGAAGGCGGCGATTGTTTCTGGCTCGACTCGAAGACACTTGCGGTCGGTCGGACCTTCCGAACGAACCAGTCCGGCATCGACCAGCTCACTGACATTCTCCGGCCGCAAGGAATCGAGATCGCCGAATACGACCTCCCCTACCACCTAGGCCCTGAGGCGTGCCTGCATCTGATGTCCATAGTCAGCTCGCTCGATGAGGACCTCGCATTGATCCACGCACCGCTGCTCCCAATTGCGCTCTACGAGCGGATGCTCGACATGGAATACACCCTGCTGGCTGCTCCGCCAGACGAATTCGAGGCCAGCCTCGGACTGAACCTGAATGTGCTGGCGACAGCCCCGCGCAAGGTGATCGCCGTCGACGGATTCCCCGGAACAGTCGCGCTCATGCGTGAGGCCGATTGCGACGTCACAGTATTTCGGGCCGACGAACTCTGCATCCCGTGCGAAGGCGGCCCGACCTGTATGACCCGCCCCCTCCTCAGGTCATAAACCGAACCGCAACCCACCGTTCTCGTGAACTATTACCGACGAGACGTCGGTAATAGTTCACGAGAACGCGAATTGAGAGGGTTAG
>JADWMG010000258.1 GCA_015767405.1 Actinomycetota bacterium | reverse complement strand
GTTCAGCATCCCGGCGAGTACTTCGTGTCCGACGACTGGATCGGCCGGCATGTTCTCGTACGAGATGTTCTCGGCAGTGAGCGCAACGGCGGCATCGATGTCCTTACGCTCGATTGCCTCGATGAATGCGGTGACGGTCTCTGCGGGCGACATGGCCCAACAGTACAGAGCGGTCGGTAAGGGCCATCGACCTGGCGCGATCTAACGTGGCTCGGGATGGATCGCTCTCCCCGCACGGTCGTGGCATGAACTCCACGAACAACGAGTTGGTTACTCCGACGTATGAGCGGGTGCGGTCACGCGCCGGGATCAAGTGGAACCGGTACGACTCTGATGTGCTAGCAGCGTGGGTCGCCGACATGGACTTCGACCCACCGAAGGCAGTGACCGATGCAATGCGTCGGTATCTCGACCTCGGCGACACGGGCTACAACATCGCCGTTAGAGACCAACTCCTTCCAGCGTTCGCCGGCTGGCAGCATCGACATCACAACTGGCGTCCCGACGAAGAACGGCTGCGAACGTTCACGAGCGCTCTTCACGCCCTCGAGACCGCCCTTTGGTTCCGTACCGATCCGGGCGACGGCATCGTTGTGTTCACTCCGATCTATCACCCGTTCCTTAATGCCATAGCCGACAGCAGACGGCGGTTGGTGAGTGTTCCACTCGACCCCAACGGGATGCGTATAGACCCGGAACGGCTCGCGTCGGCAATCGACTCGACCACGAAGATGATTCTCTTCTGCCAGCCCCACAACCCGGCGGGTCGCGTGTTCGACGATTCCGAGCTGGCTGCCGTCGCCGAGGTTGCTGAGCGCCACGACCTGTTGGTCGTCAGCGACGAGATCTGGGGAGATCTCACCATCGATCGCCCGCACCAACCACTAGCGACCAGTGACGAGCGTTTCGCCGGGCGGTTGATGACGCTCGGCTCCGCCAGCAAGTCGTTCAACTTGGCCGGCCTGCGGTGCGCCGTTGCACACATTGACGATGCCGAACTGAACCGCATCATCGAAACGATGCCCGGTCATCTGCTCGGCGCGGCGAGCGTCTCCAGCCTTGCTGGTACACATGCCGCATGGACGCAGTGTGACGACTGGATGTCTGCAGTACGGAGTGAGATCACTGCCCGCCGGGATCAACTGGCGCGCCGCCTTGCATCGGATCTGCCCGAGGTGACCATGTCGCCGCCCGAAGCGACCTACCTGGGTTGGCTCGACTTCCGAGCCACCAATCTCGGTGACGACCCCAGTTATCAGCTGCTGAAGGAAGGCCGCGTGGCGCTGTCACCCGGTCCACAGTTCGGCCCTGAGGGCGCCGGTTTCGCCCGCATCAACTTCGCCACTTCGGCCGAGATTCTTGACGACATCATCGACCGCATCATTTCCCTCGTAAGGAGCACACCATGACCGAGCAACCCGTCAGCATTCGCCCGGGCGACGACAGCGTCGACTGGGCCCAGACTCTCTCCCGCCTCGATCGGGTGTTGCGCATTCGCACAACTCCGATCGGCATGAAGATGTTCGAAACGGTCGAGGAGATGGAGGCGATAGAGCGCATCCGGCGACCGAAAGACATTCACACTGCCGACCAGATCGTGTCGATGGCTTCCCGATTGAACTGGACCGTTGGAATCACGGGTAGCGACCTCGTGGGCGCGCAGTGCGCCTCGGTGCTCGGCCTTGGTGGGCAGGACGACGACTGGTATTCGGGGCAGCACATGGCCGGGGTGTGGTTCAAGACCGTCGAGGACGCGTCCATCCATCAGCACGCAATGGACATCGTGCCAACCGGCAACTACCAGGCGATGGCAGTGTCGCCACTCAGTACGGGCCGGTTGAACCCACCGGACATCTGCATGATCTATGCGACGCCCGGCCAGATGATCATCCTCATCAATGGCCTCCAATGGTCGGGTTACAAGAAGCTCGATTGGGGATGCGTCGGCGAATCGGCCTGCGCGGACTCGTGGGGCCGCGCCCTCACAACCGGCGAGCCGAGCCTGTCTATTCCGTGCTACGCAGAGCGCCGTTACGGCGGTGTCAACGACGACGAGATGTTGATGGCCCTCAGTCCCGGCCACCTCGTCACTGCGATCGACGGGATGGAGGCACTCGCCAAGAACGGGTTGCGCTATCCGATTCCGCCTTACGGCATCCAGACCGACGCGCGTGCCGGGCTCGGCGCTTCGTACTGATGACTGACTACGACCCCTTCAGTCGCGGCCGCCACCCCGTTGGTGTGCGCACCGTTGACATCGCTGTTCCCGGCCGAGAGCAGGACGTTCCAGTCGAGGTTTGGTACCCCGCTACCGACTCGTACGCCGGCCAGGACATGGACCCTGCCACGCAAGACACTTACGCGTTTATCCCAGGGTTCCCTGCCTCCTCTCAAGAAGCGGTGAGAAACGCCGATCCGGTCGATGAGGCCTACCCGCCCATTGTCTTCAGTCACGGTTTCGCCGGTCATCGCAGGCAGACGACACATCTCTGCACGCACCTCGCCAGCCACGGCTATGTCATCGCGGCGCCTGATCATCTTGGAAACACGACTACCGATGTGATGGGTTGGATGCTCAAGGGGGAGCCGCCCGCTGACATGGACGGTTACGTGCGCGATTGCGCCCGGGACCGAACTCGTGATGCATCGCGGGCCCTCGACGGGCTGCTGAGCGGCGAGTTCGGGGTCCGCGCCAGCGAGGACGGCGCGGGCATATCGGGCCACAGCTTTGGTGGGTGGACGACACTTCAGACCACCGCACAAGACGACCGGATTATTGCCGCACTGCCGCTCGCCCCGGCCGGTGGAGTTGACACGCTCGCCCCTCCTGGCGATCCTCGGATTCTCATGAGCGAGCTCGTTGAACTGTCGTGGGGACGCGACGTCCCAACGCTGATGATCGTCGCCGATGACGACTCGGTCCTGCCCCTCGAAGGCATGCATGACCTTCTGCAGAAGGCAGACGCGATCGACAAGATGGTCGTCCTCGTCAACGCCGACCACTACCACTTCTGTGACAACGCTGAAACGATTCACGACATGATGACGTCAGTGATGGGGGAGGGAGCACGGCCAAGCAGCGAGCTCGTTCCCGGGGCTCACGCCTATGACGTGACCAACGGATTAGGGCTCGCCCACTTTGACGCCGAGTTACGCAAGCTCCCTGAGGCAACGGCGTTCCTCACGCGCGACCTCTCCGAAATCATGACCGAGCGGGGCATCGCCATCCAGGTTGTCACGAAGTAAGTCGCCTGGAGCTCGGCGCTTCTCACTGACGGGCAGAGCGAGCAGCGGTGTAGATGAACCGTGACAGAAGGCCATCATCGACCCCCTGAAGATCGCGCTTTCGCGGCCCCAGTTGGTTTGCCTCCCCACGCTGCTCCGCCTGCAGCCCAGGCGTCGGCTGAATGGTCGTGAACGCAATTCTTCCGCCTGGCCTGAGTGCCTGTCTGCATGCTCTCAACACGGAGAGCTTCTGGCTCACTCAACACAAGACGTCGGAGTGCACAACCGCATCCACCGACTCCGGCCGAATCGGCAGCGCCGCTCCTTCGGCACGGACGGCAAGCGACCGGTCAGCGAGACCATCGGCAATTGCCCGTTGTCTGGCGGCGTCGCCACCCTCGTCGATCGGATCGGCGCTGATGACGGAACAACCGTGACGAGCAGCTAGGTAGAGACCTGGCCAGCCGCAACCCGAACCGATATCGAGCAGAACCTGGCCTTGGTCCAAACCGAGCAAACGACCCAGCTCATCGGCCTGCGCGACGGTGGTGTAGCCGTTCGCCTGGTAGTCGCTCCCGAGCGCCTCCAGTTCAGCCGCGACCAGAGCGGCGTTGCCTGATGCCGCGTATCGACCGCCGAGGGTTTCGCTCTCTATTGGCTTCGGTGCCACTCCAAGAGTCTCGCAGCCCGCCGGCCACCGTGCCGTTTCCTGAACAACTAGATTTCGGGCGTGAATGCATATCTCGAAGGCGCGCTGGG
>JADWMG010000257.1 GCA_015767405.1 Actinomycetota bacterium | reverse complement strand
TGATTTCCGATTCGGGATGGCGCCCGAGCCGTGTGACATCTTCATCGAGCGAAAAGCGAGACCCGGCCTGCGCTCCAGCCCGCACAATGAGGACACCAATCTCGGTCGGCAACTCCCCCACCGCAACTACTACGTCGTCATCGAGGCCAGGCGCGTCTTGCAATGGGTCGACCGCGGTCAGCGTGATCGTTCGGTCGTCGAGGGAATCCAGCGGTGAGCCACAACTCGAGCAGAATGTGCTCGACGGTGGGTTGCGATGCCCACACTGGTTACAGAAGACGTACGTGCTCACATCACCCCTCCGTCAGAGCCGTGTAGCCGGCAGCGTCCATCAATGCATCGAGTTCGGCAGGTTTCGACATTTCGATACGGCAGATCCAACCCTCTCCGTACGGGTCGCTGTTCAGCAGTTCTGGCTTATCGTCGAGCGCGTCATTGACTTCCGAGATGGTGCCCGAGACCGGTGCGTAGATATCGCTGACGGATTTTGTGCTTTCGACCTCGGTGAAGGACTCTCCGAGTGCAAGCGTGGCTCCGCTCTCCGGGACATCGACGAAGACGACATCACCCAGTGAATCCTGTGCGAAATCAGTCACTCCGATTGTGACGGTGTTTCCGTCCTGTCGGATCCATTCATGATCCGTCGAGTAGCGCAGTTCGGAAGGAACGTTCATGTCGCCACCGTATACGGGATCAACCCTCAAGCGGAACTTGATGCGCTCGAGCAGCCCTTCCGGCTGCGACGCCGGCCCGAACCTGCGGCACGTAGGCGATCCCCGTCCAAATACTCAGGGCAAGCCCCGGGATGCCGAGAAGCCATGCCACGGTCTGGAAGTAGGCCGCCCCCCAGATGTCGCTTGCGCCGAGCAGGAAGCCTGGCACTGCGAACATCAACAGCAGGGTGGCGACCTTTCCGAGGTAGGTCACATCCAGGCGCGGCATCTTGTAGACGATGGTGGCGATCGCCATCATCAACCCGACGAGCACCTCGCGAGCAAGTACAGCAACCGCAAACCAGACAGGTATCGCGCCATCGATGATGATTGCCGTGAGGGCGACGATGAAGAGCAGTCGGTCGACAGTTGGGTCAAAGACTTTGCCGAACTCGCTCACTTGATTGAACCGCCTCGCGACGTAACCATCGATCCAATCAGTGGCGCCAAGCGCGCCGAGTATGAATCCTGCCGCTGCTCGATTCTCGAGCACCAACAACACATAGAGGAAGATCGGGAGGCAGAGAAGGCGAGCGAGCGTAATCGCATTCGGGACCGTCCAAATATTGCTGAACATCGACACTGGAGCAGCGGTATCTGCGGCGCTGGTGGTCGACTCCTCGCTGTTCACCTGCAAGAGCGTATGGTGCAGGTCATGGCTTTTGATGAACCCGCGATCGAAGGAGCACTCGCTTGAGCACGGTATTCACGAAGATCATCGAGGGGGAGATTCCCGGCACGTTCGTCTGGAGGGACGAGTTGTGCGTGGCATTCATGTCGATCAACCCTCTTGCCCCTGGGCATGTGCTCGTCGTGCCGATCGAGGAGGTCGATCACTGGGTCAACGCGTCTCGCGAGTTGGCCGCGCACCTGATGGATGTCGCCCACACCATTGGCCTCGCCCAAGACCAGGCCTTCGACTGCGAACGAATCGGCCTGATCGTGGCCGGTTACGAAGTGCCGCACACACATGTCCATGTGATCCCGACCACTGACATGAGCCAGTTCAGTTTCTCCAACGCCGCTCGCACCATCGATCCCGAGCTACTCGAGCAATGGGCAAGCGCCATCCGTGAGGAACTGCGTTCCGCCGGCGCCACCCACGTCGCCTGACGCAACATCCACCCCCGTCTTCCGGTGAGCCTGAGCGCGACCTGTGCGCGGCCAAGCTCACCGCTGGAGGGGTTGGATCAGGGCTGGGCCGGTGTTGCGGACGTTGTTGACGTCGGTAGTTACCTCATGCATCGTCAGCAGACCGTCGTCGCGCGGCGCAAATATGTCGCTCAGCGTGGAGACATCGTCGTTGCTGGGGTCCAGCCAGGAGGCCCACTCGGACTGGGGAACGAGCACCGGCATTCGGTTGTGCACCGGTTCCATCAGCTTGTTCGCTGACGTCGTGATCACGGTAGCGCTATGGAGGAATCGGCTCTCAGGATCGGTCGGATCCTTCCAAGCCGTCCAGAGGCCGGCGACGGCTAACGGTTCGCCATCGAGGCGCCGAATGAACAGCGGCTGCTTGAGTGGCTTGCCCTTGGCATTGAGCGGTCCGTCGTCGCGGCCGGGCTTCCACTCGTAGAAGCCGTCCATCGGAATGATGCAGCGCTTCTTCTTGAACAAGCCGCGGAACGCGGGCTTTTCGGCGAGCGTTTCTGATCGGGCATTGATCATCCTGTTGCCGATCTTGCGTTCCTTCGCCCAACTCGGTATCAACCCCCAGTGGAACGCCTGGACGCACGCAACGCCGTCAGAGCGAGTGACGACAGCGTAAATGTCCTGCGTTGGCGCAACGTTGTAGTTCTCACCGAGACTCTCGGCGGCTACCTCCGCGCCGAAATAGGAGGCAATACGTTCTGGGCTCGCAGTGGAAACAAACCGTCCGCACATGATCTCAGGTTATGACGATCAGCGCGTCGCCGCAGAGAGAGACGACATCAGTCCGTCGAGGCGCCCAGCCGCGAGCCGATACCAGATCCAACGGCCGCGTTTGTCGCCTTCTATCAGGCCGGCCTCGGAGAGCACTTTGAGATGGTGTGAAATCGTCGGCTGTGACTTGTCGATCGGGCCGACGAAGTCACAGGCGCAAACTTCACCGGACGATGAACTGGCGATGATCGAGAGCATCTGGATGCGTACCGGGTCAGCGACGGCGGCCAAGTGATGTGCGAGTTGCTCCGCCTCGTCGGCGGTCAGTTTGCTAGTTCCACCGCCACAGCAAGCGTGACCATCGACTGACTCGAATGCGGGATTTGAGTTCGAAACATTCATATTGATGAGGGTCGATAGGCGCTACGCTGCACGGACTTCGACGACTTCACGATACTGCCCGACAACGGCCCGACGTCGCAACACTATTAATGACAGAAAATGACTCAGCTCCAACCGACCTCAGTGAGCCTGAGATCCCCCTCTCTTCGTGTCTCCTCGCCGAAGGTATTGGTAGCGCGTTCCTGGTCATCGCAGTCATCGGCTCGGTCGATGGGTGGCCGATTTGGCTCTCCGAGGTGATCGCTACGATTGGATTGCTTCTCGTCATCCACGCTGCGGTCAGGCACGGCAAGCCTTACGTCGTCGCCCCGGAGTCCGCGCCAATGTTCATCGCAATACAGATCATCGGTGCCCTCATTGCCTTCGCTCTGATCAAGCCACTCTTCCATCACTATCGCAACGACTGATATCAGGGGCCCTCAATGGTCGACAAAGAACAAACATCCATTACGGGCGCAAGGCCCGAAGTGCTCTTCGTTTGTGTGCACAACGCCGGGCGCTCACAGATGGCAGCCGCGTTTCTGATGCACCACGGCAGCGACCACGTTGTCGTT
>JADWMG010000256.1 GCA_015767405.1 Actinomycetota bacterium | reverse complement strand
GTGGTTCTGCTGGCTGTGTTCTCGCGGCCAGACTGAGCGAGGATCCAAATCGCAGCGTGATGCTCGTCGAGGCAGGCCCCGACTATCCCGACGCGAGCACGTTGCCGCGCGACGTCATCGACTCGTCAGAGCCGACCGTCGGTCATGACTGGGGCTATACGGCCGACCCGGAATTCGACCGCGGAATCGAACTACCCCGAGCTCGAATCATGGGCGGATGTTCTTCCACGAACGCGTGCTTCGCGCTGCGCGGTGCACCGGAGGATTACGACGCCTGGGCATCGTTGGGTAATCCTGGCTGGGGTTCCGCCGATGTACTCGACGACTTTCGCTGCCTGGAGCATGACCTGGACTTCGGCGATCCGTTGCACGGTTCAGACGGCTTGATACCGATCCGTCGTCACCCTGCGAGCGAGATGAACAGTGCTCAGACGGCGTTCATCGACGGAGCGGTCGCGTCGGGCCATATGCACGTCGCAGACCACAACCGACCGAACACCTTCGGGGCCGGACCGACGCCTCGTAATGTCCGCGACGGCGTACGGATGAGCACCGCTATCACCTACCTTGCCGAGGCCCGATCCCGAGCGAACCTGACCATTCGACCCGACACGATGGTGGACCGAATCGAGTTCTCGGGGACAAGGGCTATCGGAATCCGCGTCGTCGACGGAACGTTGATCGAAGCGGACCGCATCGTGCTCGCCGGAGGCGCGTACTCGAGTCCCATGATTCTCGCCCGGTCGGGCATCGGCCCGGCCGCGGATCTTTCGGCGCTCGGCATCGTGTCGCTCATCGATCTGCCCGGAGTCGGATCGAACCTCGTTGACCACCCGTTGGTCTCCATCGATCTTCCGACGCGGCCTGCTCCAGGGCCTAGCCGCTTCCAAGCCATGATGACGTTCCACTCCAAGACGGCGAACCGTGATGGACCCAACGACCTGCTGATGTTCGCAGCGGGTCCCTTCGACGTCGGAACAGACGACGTCGCGAGTGGCGCTGTGCTCGGCGTCGTCTCAGGGCTCATGGCACCCCAATCCCGCGGTTGGATCAGACTGGTCTCCAACAATCCGGAAACCGCACCCCGCATCCATCTTGCGCATCTCACCGAAGGCAATGACCTCGAGCGCATGGTCGACGCCGTCATCGAGGCGCGACGAATCTCCCTCAGCGAACCCATGCAAGCAATTATCGACGGAACCGAACTGTCGCCCGGGCCATCGATCCCCAGCGACGACCGCGAAGCGTTAGCAGCGTGGGTCCGCTCCACCGTGTCCACCTACCACCACCCGGTCGGTACATGCGCGATGGGTCCTGACCCAGCACTGGGAGCGGTTACCGACGCCCATGGTTCGGTGCATGGCATCGATGGGCTCACAGTGGCCGATGCATCGATCATGCCCACCATTCCGACCGCGACGCCGAACGTGCCAACGATCATGGTGGCAGAGCACATCGCTCGGGAGTTGCGCAGCACCTGATCGTCGAGCGTTCACCGAGGTGTCACATCATCGTCACGCCCACCACTTCAGACTCGAAGCCGTGATGGAGTGGTGTGCAACCGGGAGCACTTCTCGACGGTCGGCACGCTCGAACTGGGCAGCGTGCAGCAAGTGATCCCGCTACAGATCGACGACCCAGACCACGCGAGGTTCCGCAAGCTGCTCGACACTTTCCTGGCCAAGCTGAGCGCAGTCGCGCCTTCCAGCCGTTGCACGATGACGCTAGCATCAAGGTATGGCTTCAACTCGCACAACGTTCACGCTGGACGACGAACTGGCTCGGAGGGCGCGAGAACTTGGCGTAAACATCTCTGCGGCTGCACGCAAAGGTGTCGACGGTGCGGTGCGGAGCGCTCTCGAGCGCGCCGATCGCGAGGCCTACATCAATCATCCTGAAACGATCGACGACGATTGGGTGACCGCCGAGGCTTGGGGAGACGAATGAACCGAGCCGATATCTGGCTCGCAGAGGTCGGTGGGAAGCGTCGGCCGGTCCTGGTTCTGACTCGTTCAGAAGTCATTGACGTGCGCCGCTCTATCACGGTCGCCGAGATAACGACTCAGCGAAGAGGGAGCGCTGTCGAGGTAGTACTCGATGTAGAGATAGTCGGGCTGGAACGGCCGTCGGTCGTGAACTGTGACGGGCTGCACACCGTTGCTCAATCGAGACTGACCTCGCTCGTTGGTCTGGTTGATGACGAGACCATGCGAAGAGTGTGCTCATCGATTGCTTACGCGCTCAGTTGTTGAAGACGATCGTCAGGTTCGGAGGTAGGAGGCGCCGTTCACGTCGATGATGGTGCCAGTTGTCGACTCTGACCCGGGGGTCGCGAGAAAGACCACAACCCGAGCGATCTCGTCTGCCGAGGCAGCACGGCCCATCGGGCTCTGTGCCTTGATGGCGGCGCCATCCGGTCCGTCGAGATAGGGCGATGCCATGTCGGTCTCGACAAAGCCGGGGGCGACCGCAGTGACATAGATGTTGTGCGGGGCCAGGGCCTTGGCCATCGACTGACTCAAGCTGTTCAGTGCTGCCTTGCTCGCCCCGTAAGCAGCGTGGTCAGGCTCACCGCGGAAAGCACCACGGGAGGTGACGTTGACGATGCGCCCTCCACCGAGGTCGACCATCTGGGGCACAACGGCATGTATGAGGTCGGCAGGCCCGATCAGGTTGGTCGCGATCGTTCGATGCCAACTGGTCTCCCACTCTTCGGCGGTGGCAGTGAGAACCGGATGTGCCTCATAGATGCCTGCGTTGTTTACGAGAACATCGATGCGTCCCAGTTTGTCGAGAGTCTCCGCGACCAGTTCGCGGGCTGTTCCGGCGCCGAGATCCGCCTGAACGGCGACATGCCCGGTTCCAGGCAATGAGTCGAGGACCTTCTGTGCCGCCTTCTCGTTGCTCGCATAGTGCACAGCAACGCGCGCCCCACCCTCAGCGAACAGCAATGCAGTGGCTCGTCCGATGCCACGGGATCCGCCGGTAACCAAAACACCCTGTCCGTCGAAGTCGGCCACCCGCTAGTTGATGTAGTTGTGCAGCGGCATGATGGAAGGCTCACCAGGATCGACACCGAGTTGGGCCATGATCGGGCCCAAGGTCTCGCCGAAGGTCGCGAAGGCCTCAGCCGACTCCCAAATGTCGTACACCATCAGATGGTCAGGCTCACCGAAACTGGAATGGTGAATGCGACCAGCAGGCGAACCGGCTCCTGCGGCATCGAGGGCGGCCATTGTCTGGTCGTATTGTCCGGCGGTCATCGCCTCTGGGTTGAAGTAAACAGCTATTGCCATCTCAAGGCCTCCTAGTTGGGTATCGGCCAAAGGTAGACGGCGAGAGGCATCCGTGCAACGGGAACACAGTCAGCCATCAAGGCTTGACCTGGACTGTCTCACCTCCGAGGGGGGAAAGCGCTCAGGTGGTCTCAACTTTGTACAGACCCCTTATGTAGGCGGCTTGCCCGGCGTGTTGCAAGCTGTCGTCCGCGATACTGATCAGCCGTACACCGAGTGTGACGGGTGGATCCCATCGCCGGTCGACGATCCGGTCGAGGTCAGTCGGCAC
>JADWMG010000255.1 GCA_015767405.1 Actinomycetota bacterium | reverse complement strand
TCCCGTACCGGCCACTGGCGACTAGGCGCGACCTCGTGAACTTCTTGCGCACATACTGCGCAACTTGTTCACGCATTCGCTAGGAACACTGGTGTCGGAGGGGGGACTTGAACCCCCACGAGGATTAATACCTCACTAGCACCTCAAGCTAGCGCGTCTGCCATTCCGCCACTCCGACGTGGTTGGGTCTCGGACCCTATCTGACACTGGTTATGGCTACACCGCCGGGTAAAGGAAAGTGAGCGCCACGAGCGTGAAGATCCAGACCAACGAGAACACGAAGGTGATGCGATTCAGGTTCCGCTCCGCCGCAGTTGAGCCGAGTGCTGCTCCGCCGCCGCCGCCGAACATGTCTGAAAGGCCGCCGCCACGCCCACTGTGCATCAGAATGCCAGCGATGAGCGCACCCATCGCGATCACGTTGAGCACCAGTGTTATGTAGAGCATGACTTCACGCACGATCAACGATCCTACCGGCGCTCTGGGCGGTCCGGTGCCCACTTGGACCGCCGATATACCCATGTCGGCGCAGTCCCTTTAGTCGGGCGAGGCACCTCGTCGAGACCGATCTCGTCAGCCCGATCCTCGGTGATCCGTTCGATCTCCTTGAACTCGTCTCGAGATTCGCAATGATCGACCAACAGATACCGCCTCTTACCAATGACAGCAACGAGCCCTCCATGACCGATCTTGCGAAAACTCGCAAGCAACTTGGGTCGCGTCCGCGAGAGTTGATCGATTCGGTTCCAATCGATGTGCTGATGTCGAAGCATCATCCTGCGCGCGAGCCCATCGGCGGAGAAGCTCGTAGCGAGCGGATAGTCGAACAGAACGACCGCCACCAGGGCCATTCCCATCAGCAGGATGATGACCGAGATCACGTTCACACCGCCACCGGATACCGCCCAGAGTCCGGCCGCGAGTACGAGCAACGCGCCGGAAGAATTGAGAACGATGCCCCGCCACGACGAATGCAACGTGACCGAGTCGTCCGGCGGCGGACCCATGTCCAGAGTCAGGTGGAGGCGATGTCGACCGCGCGGCCGAGTGCCTCAGTGCGCTGAAGAAGCGTCTCGCCCGGCCCGAGCGCGAAGTGACAGGCCACCTGATGCCCAACCGCAATCTCCATCAATTCCGGAGTCTCCTGTTTGCAGATGTCCTGCGCAATTGGGCACCGCGGATGAAAGCGGCAGCCTGTCGGAGGGTTTGCTGGGCTGGGAACGTCGCCTTGCAGGAGGATCCGCTTACGGGCGCGCTCACGGCGGGGGTCGGCCACGGGCACCGCCGACAGCAACGACTGGGTGTACGGATGCGCTGGTGCCCCGTACAGAGTGTCGCGATCAGCTGTTTCGACGAAGCGCCCGAGATACATGACCGCAACTCGGTTGCTTGTGTGGCGGACCACCGAGAGATCGTGCGCGATGAAGATATAGCTCAGCTCGTATTCGTCCTTGATGTCATCGAGCAGATTGAGCACCTGCGCCTGGATACTCACATCGAGCGCAGACACCGGCTCATCAAGAACGATCACCTTGGGACGAAGCGCGAGGGACCTGGCAATGCCGATCCGCTGACGCTGGCCACCCGAGAACTCGTGTGGATACCGGTTGCCGTGCTCCGGCAGCAAGCCAACCCGCGTCAACAGGTCATCGACACGTGCCCTGGCCTCCTTCTTCGGTACCCCGTGAATCTGCAGTGGCTCACCGACGATGTCGCGGATCGGTAGGCGAGGATTGAGCGACGCATAGGGATCTTGGAAGACCATCTGCAGATCGCTACGCAACTGCCGCAGCCGCGATTTCGATGCCGTCGTGACATCTTCGTCACCGAACATGACCGTTCCCGACGTTGGCTCGAGGAGCCTCAGCAACGAACGCCCGAGAGTGCTCTTGCCGCAACCCGACTCGCCCACGACACCGAGTGTCTCGGTGAAGAACAAGTCGAAGCTCACTCCGCTGACCGCCTGGACCTCGCCAACCTGCCGACGGAAAACACCGGCCCTGATCGGGAAATCCTTTACAAGGTCACGAACCCGGAGCAGTGGCTCACCGACTTGCTGGTGGTCTAGTGCGCCGGAGTCATATGCCGACTCGTCGACAACCGAGTCCACGCTCATGATGTTGCACCTACCGAGACGTTGATATCCGCGACACGGAAACACCGGCTCGAATGCTGCTCACCAACGGGAACCATGTCCGGCACGGATTGCGCACACTCCTCAGCCGACATGAAGCAACGGGGGCGGAACGCGCACCCCGACGAGGGATTGAGCAGACTTGGAGGGTTGCCCGGAATTGGATCGAGCCTCTCCTTGTGCGTCTCGAGGTCAGGAATCGAATCGAGGAGCGCCCGTGTGTACGGGTTCTTCGACTCGTAGAAGATGTCATCAATCGTGCCGCTCTCCATGAGGCGGCTGGCGTACATCACCTGAACACGATCGGCCGAACCGGCAACGAGCCCCAGGTCGTGTGTAATGAGCATCATCGCCGACCCGGTGGCCTCCTGTACGTCGTGCAGAACTTCCATCACCTGCGCCTGCACGGTGACATCCAGCGCCGTCGTCGGCTCGTCAGCGATGAGCAACTTGGGGTCGTTCGAGATCGCCATCGCGATCATCGCCCGCTGCCGCATTCCGCCTGAGTACTCGTGTGGGTGCTGCGACGCGCGTTGCTTGGGCTCCGGAACACCGACAAGCTGCAACAAGTCAACCGTACGGTCCCATGCCACCTTCTTGGAGACGTCGTTGTGAACCCTGATCGCCTCGACGATCTGTTCACCAACAGTGAACACCGGGTTCATTGCCGTCATCGGGTCCTGAAAGATCATGGCGATGTCACGTCCGCGAATCGATCGCATCTGGGCGTCGGTGAGCTTCAACAGGTCAATCCCATCGAACATCAAGTCGCCGGTGGTGTCGGTGTTCCGGGGATGCAGACGCATGAGGGCCAGCGCTGTGACTGACTTTCCCGATCCGGACTCGCCGACAACAGCCAATACCTCGCCGGGGTAGATCTCGAAACTCACGTCAGTGACGGCTTGGACAACGCCGGCATCGGTTTTGAAGCCGACTCCCAGATTGTCGACCGAGAGCAGCGGTTCGCCGGACATCTCAGCCCCTCTCGTTCTTGGATCGAGGATCAAGTGCATCTCGGAGACCATCACCGAGGAAGTTGACGCAAAGAACGATCGCAACGATGAACAATCCGGGTGTCAGAACGCGAATCGGGTCGTCGTCAATGCTGCCCTTTGCATCGGCCACAAGCGTGCCGAGCGAGGCATTCGGAGGCTGGATACCCAGACCGAGGAACGACAGCGTGCTCTCCAGCACAATCACTGTTCCCAGAAGCAAAGTCACCTCCACGACGACCGGCCCAATCACGTTGGGCAGGACATGTCGCAGGATAATCCGCATGTGCGAAGCGCCAGCGGCGCGCGCGGCCATGATGTACTCCTGTTCCCTGATCGACAGCACCACGCCGCGCACTACTCGGGCTATTCGTGTCCAGAGTAGAAAGGCGAGAACAATCGCCAACCGGTTGGCATCACCACCGAAGTAGAGAGCGAATACCGACAGG